>JBDLPY010000039.1:0-3291 GCA_039800785.1 Actinomycetota bacterium | reverse complement strand
AATCCAACTTTTATTGGAGTTCGCGGCCGACAAGTAGAGGCTTATGCGCTTGATGAAAAAGATTTAGATTTATATGACAAAGAAGCGGAAGTTTTCTTTGGTTGGCGCCTGCGCGACACTTTGAAATTTGATGGACTTGATCCGTTATTAGAACAGATGGCACTTGATTGCAACCAAACCAAAGAGTTAACCGCTGGAGGAATCGATGGGTAAGAATCGCTGGCTCGGATTAGTTGCGCTTTCCCTTGGCGTGGCCGCAATCATTGTGGATGCCACCATCGTTAACGTCGCAATTCCAACCATCATTAAAGATTTAAAAGCCACTTCGACGCAAGTGCAATGGATTCAAGAGGCATACACCTTGGTCTTTGCTTCCACATTATTAGTTTTTGGTCGGTTAGCCGATCGCAGTGGTCGCAAAAAAATGTTTGTACTTGGCGTATTTATTTTTGTGATTTCAAGTATTTTGGCAGCGCAGGCACCATCACCAGATATTTTGATCTTTACCCGCATCATCCAAGGTATTGGTGGCGCAATGATGTTGCCAACTTCTGTTTCAATTTTAAATTCAACTTTTGAAGGCAAAGAACGCGGCATTGCCTTTGCCGTTTGGGGATCAACAATTGGTGGGGCAGCAGCGCTTGGACCACTAATTGGCGGTTGGTTAACTACTGACTTTTCCTGGCGTTGGGCGTTCGGTATTAATTTACCAATCGGCTTAATTGTTTTGGCTGGTTGCTATTTATATGTGACCGAATCAAAAGGCGCCAGCGAAAGTGGCAACGATTACTTAGGTGCGCTTCTATCAGTTCTAACAATGGGTTCCTTAGTTTTTGCTTTGATTGAAGGTCGCAATTACGGCTGGACTTCACCAACTATTTTGGCTTGCTTTGCCGCTTTCGTAATTTTGGGAATCATTTTTGCGCAAGTTCAAATCAAGCGAAACCGGAGCAATCAACCAGTGCTCTTTGATTTAAGTTTGCTATCAATTGCAACATTTAGAAACGGAAATTTTGCTGCTGCAATTGTTTCACTCGGCGAGTTCGGATTGTTGTTCTCCTTCCCGCTTTGGATCCAAAACGTATTGCAACGAAGCGCATTCCAAACTGGATTAATTCTTTTACCATTGGCGCTGGGCTCATTTTTCGCAAGCGGCGCGGGCGTCACTTTGGTTAATAAATATGGTCCACTTCGCGTAGTACAAATTGGTTTAGCACTAGAAGTTATCGGCGTTGGTTTGGCCGCAGCTTTAATTAGCCCAACGCTAAGTGTGGCAATTGTTTGCTCCGTACTTTTCATTTATGGCATGGGCGTTGGGTTAGCAACTGCGCAATTAACAAGCGTGGTTCTGGCAGATGTGCCTAAAGATCGAAGTGGTCAAGCTTCAGGAATTACTTCGACGATGCGCCAACTTGGCAGCGCATTAGGAATTGCGCTACTTGGAACAGCGCTCTTTTCAACTTTTAGCAATGGACTTAAAACGATTAATAATCCGCAATTACAAGATTTATTAGTGCAAACTGCTGGCGCACCAATTGCAACTTTGCCGCCCGAAGCAAAAGTTATTGCCGAACGTGCACTTTCTGATGCGGCGCAATCATCGGCAATTGTTGCTACGGGATTTTTGATTCTTGGATTAATCGCGACCTTTCGAATGTCGAATTCGCGCTCGAAATAGTCTCAATTAGACCTTTAGCCGAAGGTTAGTTAAAATTTCGCACGCATTAAACGAGATTTCTAGTTCATCCGTGACCGAAACCGGATGGCCTCGTCGATACAAAGGAGTTGTCAGTAATGGCACTAACACCACAAGTTAAAAAAGATATCGTTTCAAAATATGGCAACTCAGCTACCGACACTGGAAGTCCAGAGGCGCAAGTTGCACTTCTATCAAAGCGAATTGATGATTTAACAGAGCACTTAAAGACTAATAAGAATGATCACCACAATCGTCGTGGTTTGTTACTTCTAGTTGGTCAACGCCGTCGTATTTTGCAGTATTTAGCGAAGACAGATATCAATCGCTACCGTGCGATTATCGAAAAACTCGGTATTCGTCGATAAACAATTAGTTAAAGCCACGAGGAGAGTAAATGGTCCTCGGTAGTGGCTTACGGAAAATTTAAGCCGTGGGCTTCGATCGAAGATTCATTTCTCACTTGTGACTTGTTAGAGAAATGAGGGACCCATGGAGGGTCAAGATGTTAAGCATGCCGTTGCCGTTATAGACAATGGAAAATTTGGAAAGCGCGAGATTCGTTTTGAAACTGGACGTTTAGCTCGCCAAGCAGCAGGAACAGCAGTTGTTTATTTAGATGATGACACAATGTTGTTATCTGCAACTACTGTTTCAAAAACACCGAAAGATCAATTCGACTTCTTCCCACTAACAGTGGATGTTGAAGAGCGGATGTACTCAGTAGGTCGCATCCCTGGATCATTCTTCCGTCGCGAAGGTCGTCCAACTGAAGATGCAATTCTTACTTGTCGATTAATTGATCGACCACTACGTCCATCTTTCGTAAAAGGTTTACGTAACGAAGTTCAAATCGTTGTAACTGTGATGGCATTAAATTCCGATCACATGTATGACGTAATTGCGATTAACGCATCATCTATGTCTACTCAATTAGCTGGTCTGCCATTTAGCGGTCCAGTTGGCGGCGTTCGCGTTGCGCTAATTGATGGTCAATGGGTGGCATTCCCAAATCACTCTCAAGTTGAAAACGCAGTTTTCGACATGGTGGTTGCGGGACGAATCGCAGGCGATGACGTTGCAATCATGATGGTTGAAGCGGAAGCAACTTCAAAGACAATTGAATTAGTTAAAGGTGGCCAACAAGCGCCAACTGAAGAGATTGTTAGCCAAGGCTTAGATGCGGCTAAACCATTTATCCGTACGCTATGCGAAGCGCAACAGAAGTTGGCAAAAGCAGCTGCAAAACCGACTGCTGAATTCCCAATCTATTTGGATTACCAAGATGATGTTTATGCCGCAGTTGAAGTTGAAGCAAAAGATCACTTAGCTAAAGCGTTAACTATTGCTGGAAAGCAAGAGCGCGAAGAGCGAATTGATGAAATCAATGCCGCAACAATTGGCGCACTTTCACCATCATATGAAGGTCGCGAAAAAGAAATTCCAGCGGCACTTCGTTCAATTACTAAGAAATTGGTTCGCCAACGCGTACTTCGCGAAAAGGTGCGTATCGATGGTCGCGGACTTCGCGACATTCGTCCACTTTCAGCTGAAGTAGAAGTAATTCCACGCGTTCATGGTTCAGCAATTTTCGA
>JBDLPY010000038.1:0-10205 GCA_039800785.1 Actinomycetota bacterium | reverse complement strand
CAAGTGCTGGATGTTCACGTAGTTCAGCTAAAACCTTCTCAACTTTGCTGTCGGATTTGATTGGACCTTGTAAGGCTTCAATAAGCGCCCGATCTTCTGGCCGATTCATTTGAATTACATTTAGCGTAACTAGCGTTGGAATACCCTCACGTAAATCAGTGCCAGGAGTTTTGCCTGATAAATGAGATGGGCTAGCGATATCAATTACATCATCTGCTAATTGAAATGCCACTCCGATTTTTTCCCCAAACTCCGCCGCTACAGAAATAGTTTTCTTATCAACTCCGGCCATCATTGCGCCGAAATGAAGACTGGTTGCAATTAACGAACCGGTTTTTTCAGCAACAACTTTTAAGTAGTAATCCAAATGATCATCGCTTGGTCCTGGGCCTTTAGTTTCCATGATCTGCCCAATGACCAAACGTTCGAAAGTATCTGCTTGCAACTTAACCGCTTCTGGTCCTAATTCAGATAACAGTTGCGATACTTTGGCAAATAAGTAATCCCCCGTAAGAATTGCAACAGAATTTCCCCAACGGCTATTTGCACTTGGCACACCGCGGCGTAAATCAGCTTCATCCATAACATCATCGTGATAAAGCGTTGCGAGATGAGTTAGTTCGCAGACTGCCGCAGCTTTAATTACATTTTCGTTTGGCCCTTTTCCTAAATACGAACCAAGTAAAACCAGCATTGGACGGAACCGTTTGCCGCCAGCTTCAATTAAATGCCTAGAAGTTTCGTTAGCAAATAAATATTTACCTTCGATTCGCTCAGTTAATTCTTTCTCAACATCAGTGAGACCTTGAGTAATTAAATTTTCTAAATCAGATGCGATGCTGGGAAAGCCGAACCGAGCCATTATCGAACAAAGAGCGCTAGTGAATTTATAAGGTTAATTAATGGCTGTGGGAAAACGCCAAGTACCAGCGTTAAAACCGCAGAGACTGCAATGGTTACCTGAGTAAGCACTGAAGGAATAACTACTGAAGTTGAATCGTCATTTGGTTCGCGGAAGAACATCAAAACAATTACGCGGATGTAGAAAAACGCTGCAATCGCACTTGAAGTAACACCAGTTAATACCAACCAAGTGCCACCATTTTCAAAAACGGCCGAGAAAATGGAGAACTTAGCAATGAATCCAGCTGTTAATGGGATTCCGGCAAAAGTAAGTAAGAACAACGCAAAAGTTCCTGCAATTAACGGTGATCGTTTTGCTAACCCAGCCCAGCGATTTAAATCTGTAATTTCGCCACCGGAATCACGAACTAATGTGATGATTGCAAAGCCACCGATTGTGGAAATTCCATAAGTTAATAGGTAGAAAATTGATGCATCTAGTCCAGCTTTGTTAAGTGCAATAACGCCAGTTAATAGGAAACCGGCATGCGCGATGGATGAGTAAGCCAACATGCGTTTTACATCGCGTTGTGCAATTGCCACAATCGAACCGAACAACATTGTGATAATTGAAATCGCAATCAGAATTGGGCGCCAACTCCATTCAGCATTTGCAAAAGTTGTGTAATAAATACGAAGCATCGCACCATACGCCGCTACTTTTGTCGCTGCAGCCATGAACGCTGTAACTGGTGTTGGTGCTCCTTGATACACATCTGGCGTCCAAGCATGGAATGGAACTGCGCCGACTTTAAATAACAAACCAACTGAAACAAAAACCAGACCAATCATCAAAATAACGTCATTGCCACTGCCACCAACTACAGCGGCTTGAATGCCGGAAAGCGCAACTGATCCGGAATAACCGTAAAGGAATGCGGCACCGAATAAAAAGAATGCCGAAGCAAAAGAGCCAAGCAAGAAGTATTTAAGTGCTGCTTCTTGCGAAATTAAACGGCGGCGGCGCGACAAGCCTGACATTAAATAAAGCGGCAATGAGAAAACTTCCAACGCAACGAAAATTGAAATTAAATCGGTTGCCATCGGGAAGTAGAGCATTCCAGCTACCGCAAATAATGTCAGTGGAAATACTTCAGTTAGTTTTAAACCTTGCGCCAATCCAGCTTGTTCTTCTTCTGAACCAGGAAGCGCAGCGGCAACTGCTGTGAAATTATCTTGATCGGCAATTAATAGCACGCCAAGGATTGCCATTAGCAAAATTGAAATTTGTAAGAGTGCGGTCGCGCCATCAAACATAACTGAACCGAGCGCGACGCCAGTTGAAGTCTCACCGCGAACTAACCATGTTTGAACCAAGGCAATTGCAAGCGAACCGATAGTTACTGATAGTTGCGTAATTGGACGAATTGAGCGCGGCGCTAACGCTTCAACCATTACGCCAATAACGGCGCCCGCCAACACAATTAAAACTGGTGCGAGCAGTGAGTATTCAAGAACTGGCGATTGAAATCCCATTAGTTATTCCCCTGCTCGATTTTTGCAACTGGATCACTGAAACCAGCTGCTTGAATAGTTGCTTGCGCTGCCGGATTAATAATGTTTAGCAATGGTGACGGGAAGAAGCCAAGCGCCACAATAATTGCAATTACTGGCGCAATAGCAATTTTTTCCCGTAAATTTAAATCAGTTAGCGATTCATTTCCAGGTGTAGTTGGACCATGCAAAGCACGTTGAACTGGAATCAGAATATAAAGCGCAGCTAAAACAATTCCGAAAGTCGCTATGACTGCGTGCCATGGGTAACGAGTAAATGTTCCAACTAGAACTAGAAATTCACTTACGAAACTTGAAAGGCCTGGGAGTGCCAAGCTCGACATTCCAGCGATAAAGAAAGACCAAGCCATGATTGGTGTGACACGTTGTAATCCACCGAAATCTGCGATGGTTGAAGATTTACGACGAGAGATCATCCAACCGGCAACTAAGAAGAGCGCTGCGGTCGAGAAACCGTGGTTAACCATATACAACGTGGCACCGCTATGACCTTGCGTAGTCATCGCAAAAATTCCCATTGTGATAAATCCAAAGTGTGAAATCGAAGTAAATGCTATTAATCGTTTGATGTTGCGTTGCCCGATAGCTAAGAATGCACCATAAATAATTGAGATTACTGATAGCACCAAAATGATTGGCGTAAAAGTTTTTGATGCATCCGGAAATAAATTCAGGCAATAGCGAATCATTCCGAAAGTTCCAACTTTGTCGAGCACGCCAAGCAACAACACTGAAGTGCCTGGCGTCGCGGAATCAGCTGCATCTGGCAACCAAGTGTGTAGTGGCCAAAGCGGCGCTTTAATTGCAAAGGCAATAAAGAATCCTAAGAACAACCAATTTTGAGTTGTCTTAGACATTTGTAATTGTGAAAGCGCACCGATATCAAAAGTGTGGCCACCTTGGTCACCAGACATCACATAAAGCGCGATGATTGATGCCAACATCAACAATCCACCAAATAAGCTGTAAAGCAAGAATTTAACCGCAGCTGCAGCGCGTTCGCCGGTGCCATATCCACCAATTAAGAAATAGACCGGAATCAACATCGCCTCAAAGAAAACATAGAACAGGAAGACATCGGTTGCGGCAAATACACCGATCATCATTGTTTCTAAAACCAATAAAAGAATGTAGAAGGTTTTTACGCTCCAGCGACCAGTGTCCGCTTCATTCCAGCCGGCAACTACAACAATTGGCGCCAAAGTAACTGACATCAAAATAAGCACCAAAGCAATGCCATCTAAACCAACTGAATATTTAATTCCGAATGAGGAAATCCAGTTATAGCTTTCATAAAACTGTAAACCGATTTCAGCTCGATCAAAACGTGCTGCCATTAAATAGCTACCTAGCGCAACAAAAATAGTTGTTGCTAAAGCGGCTTGTTTAATTAACTTATCGTTAGCTTTAGGTAGCGCGGAAATCACTAATGCGCCCAATAATGGAAGCAGTCCAATAATTGTCAGCGTCATTGTGTTACCACCCAAATAACAAGTAGAAGTGAAACTACGCCAGCCAGAATTACTGCTGCATAGGATCGAACATAACCAGATTGCAATTTACGCAGCCCTTGGGCTGAGCCAAGCGCAGATAAACCAACTGCTCGAACGGTTCCATCGATTGCTGATTTATCCACCTTAACTAATGTTTCAGTAAGCGCTTGTCCTGGGCGCATAAACACTGCTTCGTTAACTGCATCTTGTAATAAATCACGTCGCGCAATTCGGGTGAAGATTGAAACATTTTCCGGTGCGGTATTTGAAACATCGCCGCGGTATTTGAAAATTGCTGTTAATACACCAATCGCAACTAATGACAGCGCAACTACGCTAATCGTTAAAGGTGAATAAAGTTCTTCATGGTGCTCGGTGTGATGATGTGCCACAACTGGTGTTAACCAATTAACAAGTGCATCACCGCGGGTAAATAAATATCCAGATGCAACAGAACCAACTGCAAGTAGCGCCATCGGAATCCACATCAGCGCTGGTGATTCATGCGGATGCGCTTCGTGATCCCAGCGAGCTTTTCCAGTGAAAGTAAGCACCACTACGCGAGTCATATAAAAAGCGGTGATTCCGGCACCAATTAGCGCTGCGCCACCAAGAAGTAAACCTTTTACGCCACCTGCGTTTAACGCAACTTCAATCAATTTATCTTTTGAATAAAAACCAGCAAATGGTGGAATTCCGATAATTGCTAAATAACCAAGACCAAAAGTAATTGCAGTAATAGGCATAGCAGCACGCAGCGCACCATATTTACGCATATTTACTTCATCGTTCATGCCGTGCATAACCGATCCGGCGCCGAGGAACATTCCAGCTTTAAAGAATCCGTGTGTTAACAAATGCATAATTGCAAAGGCATAACCAACTGGACCAAGTCCCGCGCCCAAAATCATGTA
Source organism: Actinomycetota bacterium (assembly GCA_039800785.1). Taxonomy (GTDB): domain Bacteria; phylum Actinomycetota; class Actinomycetes; order Nanopelagicales; family Nanopelagicaceae; genus ZLKRG08. Next base: position 5,380 of record JBDLPY010000038.1, on the reverse strand, counting down.
GCCGATTTGTGACATCGTTGAAGCAGCAAGTGCTTTTTTGATGTCATCTTTTGCCGTACCAACTAGCGCACCGAACAACAATGTAATTGCACCAACAACTGCAACCGCTAATTGTGCATCAGGGGCTAAATCAAAAATAAAGTTAGAACGGGTAATTAAATACACGCCTGCAGTAACCATGGTCGCTGCGTGAATCAACGCGGAAACTGGAGTTGGACCTGCCATCGCATCGCCTAACCACGCTTGCAGTGGGAATTGCGCAGATTTTCCAGTTGCAGCAACTAACAACATGATCCCCATTGCAGTTAGCGCTGCATTTGATGCTGCTGGCGCTCGTTCTGCGACATCTTTAAATGAAACTGCGCCAAGGGTGGCAAATGAAATCATGATTGCAAATGACAGACCCATGTCGCCAATTCGGTTCATGACGAATGCTTTTTTCGCTGCCGTGGCATAAGTTGGTTTTTGATTCCAGAAACCAATTAATAGGTAAGAAGCTAGACCCACGCCTTCCCAACCAACATAAAGATTTAAATATGAATCGCCTAAAACCAACAAAAGCATTGCAGCAATAAAGAGGTTTAAGTAAGCAAAGAATCTGCGGCGATCATGATCATGAGACATGTATGAAATCGAATAAATATGAATCAACGTTCCAACACCGGTAATTAGAAGCACGAAGCAGATTGATAATTGATCTAGCAATAAACCAGCATCGACCTGGAAACCACCAACATGAATCCAAGTGAACAATTTTTGCGAAATCGCACGCTCTTCAGTTGGGCGAGCTAACATCTCAAAAAATAGTTTCGCACCCAATGCAAATGATGAAGCGGAAAGTGCCGTTGCTAATAAATGTCCCCATTTATCGGTGCGACGTCCGCCTAATAACAATAATGTTGCACCAAGTAACGGTAAACCAATTAAATATCCGATCATTGAATCACCGCTTCAACAAACTGGCGACATCTACTGAAGCCGAACGACGAGAGCGGAAAATTGTCACGATGATTGCCAGGCCAACTACTACTTCGCAAGCAGCAACTACCATCGTAAAGAACGCAATGATTTGACCGTCAAGATTTCCATTAATGCGAGCAAATGTTACGAATGCTAAATTCGAGGCATTAAGCATTAATTCGATACACATAAAAACCACGATTGCATTGCGGCGAACCACAACTCCAACTGCACCAATTGTGAAAAGAAGCGCTGAAATATAAAGATAATTTGCTGGATTCACTAGCGCTCCTCTCCTTCGGTTGAATCTGAATTCTTAATTTCACTTAATTGATATGGTCGTGGATCAACGACGCTGCCGCGATCACGTAACGTCTTTGTAATTGAATTTGTCGCCGGTGAGCCATCTGGCAAAAGCGCTGGCACATCAACTGCGTTATGTCGCGCAAAAACACCAGGTGCTGGTAACCCTGCAGCATCGCTAAGAGTTTTCCCACGAAAGCGCATTACGGCAAGTTGTTTTTGTGTTGCACGTGGTGTGACACGTTGATGGTGCGCCAAAACCATCGCACCAAGTGCGGCAGTAATTAATAGCGCTGATACAACTTCGAACGCCCAGACGTAGCGTGAAAACAAGAGTGCGGCAATTGCTGGCACATTGCCACCGATATTCGCTTCTTCTAAACCAGCGCTACTGCGTCCTAAAGTTGCGCGGCCAAGTAATGAAACTAAAAGCCCGCCAATTCCCACAGCGGCAAGAATTGCGACAACTCGTAATCCTTTAATCGTTTCAACTAATGAATCTGATGCATCAACACCAACCAACATCAAAATAAATAAGAAGAGCATCATTACGGCGCCGGTGTAAACAACTACTTGAACGATTCCTAGGAATGGCGCATCTTGCGCAATGTAGAAAAATGCCAACGTAATCATTACCCAAGCCATCAGCAGCGCTGAATGAACTGCTTTTTTAACTAGCAACATTGATAGCGCCGCAATCACTGAAAGTGGTCCAAGAATCCAGAACATCACTGCTTCTGGTGTTCCTGTCTGACCAGCAACTAACATTGCTAAATTCATTATTTGCTCTCCTGTGATGGGTGAGCTTGTTTAACATCGCCGCGGTAATAATTAGTTTCATCCATTCCTGGATACATTGGATGCGGCGGTTGCAACATTCCTTGACGTAGTGGAGCTAACAAATCTTCTTTTTCAAAAATTAATTTGGTTCGTGAATCGTCTGCCAATTCATATTCATTAGTCATTGTGAGTGCACGAGTTGGGCAAGCTTCAACGCAAAGACCACAGAAAATGCAGCGAAGATAATTGATTTGATAAACCTTGCCATAACGCTCACCTGGTGAGAATCGTTCTTGATCTGTATTGCCAGCACCTTCAACATAAATTGCATCCGCTGGACATGCCCAAGCACATAATTCACAGCCAATGCATTTTTCTAACCCATCTGGATGGCGATTTAATTGATGGCGACCGTGAAAACGTGGTTCTACTGGCGGCTTCTCTTCTGGATAGTTATAAGTAAGTTTCTTTTGAAATTGTTTGCTGAAAGTTACCCAGAAACCCTTTGCTTGCTGGAACAGCGAAGCAGCACCCGTATTTTCTACTGGCACGCCTTCCGTGTTAGCAAGCGCGTTCTTTTTCGGTTCGATATTAGCCATTGTTCACCACTTGATTAGCTTTATTGCCGAGCGTTTTAGGTAGAGCTGGGACTGGGAAATCTGGTTCTGGTGCATCAAATTTTTCTGCTTCAACTGCTTTAGTTTTTGATTTGTCGTAAAGGAAGCTTGCCAGCATTGCAAGCACCACGACTGCACCAGCAAAAATAATCATTCCGGTTCTTGAACCATTTTGAGATAGAACTCGAAGGGTTGCGACAACCATGATCCAAACTAAATTAAATGGAATCAATACTTTCCAACCAAATTTCATAAATTGGTCGTAACGAATTCTTGGCAAAGTTCCGCGAACCCAAATAAAGAAGTAGCAAAGTCCATAAACTTTTACTAAGAACCAAATTAATGTGAACCAACCGCCAAGCCAGCTTTCAGTGAAACCTAAGCCAGGGACTGCGTGGTATCCACCAAGGAACAAAGTTGTGCAGAGCGCCGAAATTGCCACGATGTTTACATATTCGGCTAAGAAAAATAAAGCGAACTTCAATGATGAATATTCGGTGTGGAAGCCAGCTACCAATTCGCCTTCCGCTTCCGCCAAGTCAAAAGGTGCACGGTTTGTTTCACCAAACATTGAAATTACATAAATTACAAATGATGGGAAAAGAACTACGGCGTACCACCATTTGCCATGTTGCGCCGCAACAATATCTCCGGTGGACATTGATCCTGAATAAATAAAGACCGAAACCAAAGAAAGTCCCATCGCAACTTCATATGAAATAACTTGGGCGCTGGAACGCAATCCACCAAGAAGTGGATAGGTAGAGCCAGATGACCAACCGGCCAAAACAATTCCGTAAACACCCACGGATGCAATTGCTAAAACATAAAGTACGCCAACTGGTAAATCAGTTAATTGCATAACGGTTTTGTGGCCGAACAAAGTAACCACTCCAGTTGCTGGCATAACAGCAAACGACATAAAGGCGGCACCGGCGCTAATTGCTGGTGCAATTACGAAAACAATTTTATCGGCGCCAGCCGGAATGATGTCTTCTTTTAGTGCGCATTTAATTCCATCCGCGAGAGATTGCAATAAACCAAATGGACCAACGCGATTTGGACCAAGCCGGTTTTGCATAAAACCTAGAATTCGACGTTCCGCCCAAATAAATAGCAGAACAGTTACCAACGCAAAAGCAAAGATAAATCCAGCTTTTGCCAGGATTAGCCAACCTGGATCATTAGCGATTAATTCGGCATTGGTCATGCTTTCACCACCGTTACGACTGAATTACTTGCAGTTGCAAGAGTTTGTAATAATTCTGATCCAGCAGAATTGCGTGGCGCCCAAACTGCATCATCATGAATCTCTTCAATTAGCGCTGGTAAAACAATTGCGCCAGCTTCATTTGAAATCTTAAGTAGATCGCCATCTTTTACGTTGAGCGCTTGCGCACGTTTTGCCGAAATAACTGCCACGCTCTTTCGCGCAGTTCCAGCCAAATTAGCTTCACCATCTTGTAGCGATCCAGCATCTAACAATCGACGCCATGAAGTTAATAGCGCTTGATCGCCAGAGACGTTTTGTCTTGTATTGTCAGAAACACCAGAAAATTCAATTGCAGCACCATCCCAATTACCAATCGCCGCAAATTCACGAGCTGCGCTAGCCACCGTTGGTAATCCAATTGGTCGACCCATTTCGTCAGCCAACATTGAAAGAATTCGAACATCGCTGCGAAGCAAAGAATCTTCGATAGCTACATCAAATGATCGAGCATGGCCTTCCCAATTTAGGAAGCTACCTGATTTTTCGGCAACGGTTGCAATTGGTAGAACGACATTCGCGCGATCCGTTACCGAACTTGGTCGCATTTCTAATGAGACTACAAAAGCTTTATCTAACGCTGCAAGTGCATCGCCAATATTTGTGCCATCCAATGGATCGACGCCACCGACAACCAAAGATTTAATTTCGCCATTTTTCGCTGCGGCGTAAATTTCATTTGTATTTAAACCACGATCAGTTGGCAATCCATGAACTGACCATGCAGTTGAAATATCAACTCGAGCTGCGGCATCACTAACTGGGCGACCACCTGGAAGTAGATTTCCAATTGCGCCAGCAACAAGTGCGCCCCGTTCGCCAGCGCGACGTGGAATCCAAGCAAGTTTCGCATTTGTTCGTTTTACTAATTCCGAAACCGTTGTTAATACGCCGGCACTTTCAGCAGCACGTTCACCAACTATCAGTACCGTCTTATCCGTCATTTCAACTGCAGCAAGCGCTTGTGCTTCGCTTCCTGGAGCTACACAGACAAAATTAGATTTCAATTTTTCGTTACCAATAGATTTCTTTGAAGCAATCGCAGTTACTTTTAGCGCACGTTTACGAACTTGCTTGAAAATTCTGAGGAAAACAATTGGTGATTCTTCTTCCGGTTCGAAGCCAACTAGAACAACGTGATCGGCTTTATCAATATCTACGTAAGTAGTTTGATTTGATACAACATGCGCCGCTAAGAATGCTCGTTCTTCATCACTAATTACTCGAGAACGGAAATCAATATCGTTAGTGCCAAGTGTTACGCGCGCAAACTTGCTGTAACCATATGCATCTTCAACCGTTGCGCGACCGCCCACCAATACTGCAGCACGACCTTTTGTTAGACCTTCCGCAGCAGCAGCTAACGCTTCTGGCCAAGATGCCGCAACTAATTGACCAGCTGCGTTACGGATTAATGGATTTGTAATTCGATCAGTAGCAGTTTGATACT
>JBDLPY010000037.1:0-3022 GCA_039800785.1 Actinomycetota bacterium | reverse complement strand
TATTGGTGGCAGTACCGATGAATTCTGCCAACTCAATAACTACTTTATTATTTTCTAAAACAACGCAGCCGTAACCTGCCGGACCTGGATTGCCGCGTGAACCACCATCAGCAAAAATTACAAAGTTACGACTCATTAATCGCGCACCAAAATGCAGCCACATTCTTGGCAGCGAACAATTTCAGTCTGCGGTAATTTCAGAATTTTCTGTAAATCAACGGGATTGATTGCCAGGTTACAGCCGCGGCATTCGCCATGTTCTAGCTTTGCCGCGCCAGTTCTTCCATGGCTTAATAACTTGTCATAAATATCAACTATGGTCTTATCAATCTGACCGTAAACATTTTCGCGCTCTTTTTTAGTTACGTCCAACTCACTATTCAAATCGGCGAGCGCAGCAGCTTTCCGGTCTCCCGCTTTCGCAACGCTTTCACTCAAATTTGATTCTTCGATTTTTAATTGTTCGATTCGAGCTTTGATTTCATCCGCCCTCATCATTACTTGCAATTCGATTTCTTCTAATTCTTCGCGGCGCTTTTTTAATGAAATCAATTCATGTTGTAGTTGCTCTAACTCTTTTGGGCTACCTTGACCGGAATCTAATCGCGCTTGGTCTTTAGTTTCGCGCGCCTCCACTTGTTCCACGTCGCTTTCAGTCCGCTTCAATTCAGGTGACAAATCTTTTAATTCAGTTTCGGCTGCAATTCGCAAATCTCTGGCGGTGCCAAATTGAATTTCAAGTTCGCGAAGTTCTACCGCTTCAGGAAGCGATTTCAACTTATTTTCTAGCCCAACAATCGCGTTATCTATTGATTGAAGTTTTAAGACCCTCTGTTGGTCTTCAACTGATGCGGGCATATGGCCAACCTTAAAGGTTGTGCCATTATTTGGGTATGAACTCAGACTTGCTCTATAAGGATCCATACGCTGCCGCTGAATCTGCTGCTGCCGAAATCACAAAGCGCACCGGTGTTAATTCACATGATGTGGCAATTGTTCTTGGATCGGGCTGGGTCGATGCAATTGATGCACTTGGTAAACCAGTTTATGAATGTAATTCCGAAGAGTTGCCTGGATTTCTACCACCGGCAGTCGAAGGACATTCCGGCAAAGTTCGTTCATATGAAATGGAAGAAAACGGAAAGAAAATTCGAGTCTTAGTTTTTCTTGGCCGCACCCATTTATATGAAGGTAAAGGTATGGAGCCAGTTGTTCATGGCGCCCGTACTGCAGTTAAAGCTGGTTGCAAAGTTGTAATTCTTACCAACGCTTGTGGTGGAATAAATAAAGAGTACCGAGTTGGCCAACCAGTAATTATTCGCGATCACATTTCAATGACTGCGCAATCGCCAATTCCTGGCGCGCACTTCGTAGATCTAACTGATCTTTACAGCAAACGAATTCGTGCAATCGTTAAAAGCGAAGACGCATCACTGCATGAGGGTGTCTATGTACATTGGCGCGGTCCAACTTATGAAACTCCGGCCGAAATCATCATGATGCGCACACTCGGTGGTGACCTAGTTGGTATGTCGACTGTCCCAGAAGCAATCGCAGCACATGCATTGGGCGCTGAAGTATTAGGAATTTCGCTAGTTACTAATGCGGCGGCAGGCGTTACCGGCGAGAAACTTAATCATGAAGAAGTTATTGCGGCTGGAAAAGCAGCAGCAGAAAAAATGGGTCAACTTTTAAAACGTGTAATTCCTAAATTATTGCCATGAATGAATCTCGCCTAGCTGAAATACAGAATTGGATTGCAGATGATCCAGATCCTAAAACAGCGGCGCAAATTAAAACCGCTCTTAATTCGGGTGACGACGCTTCGTTAAATAAATGGTTTAACGGATTTTTGCAATTTGGAACTGCCGGACTTCGTGGACCAATTGCACCAGGACCTTCATCAATGAATTTAGCAGTTGTTGGTCGTACCGCTAGTGGCATCGCAAATTACATGAAATCACATAATATGAAATCAGTTGTGATTGGACGCGATGCGCGTCATGGCTCAGAAGAATTCACAAAAATCAGTGCTGAAATATTTAGCGGTGCCGGAATGAATGTATTTGTTTTACCAAGACCGCTGCCAACACCGGTTTTGGCTTGGGCCGTAAATTCATTAAAAGCAGATGTCGGAATTATGGTTACGGCAAGCCATAACCCGCCAATGGATAACGGGTACAAGGTTTATATCGGCACTGTTGCAGATGGCATTAATTACCGTGGTTCGCAGATCATTAATCCAACCGATGAATTAATAGCGAAAGAAATTGCCGCAATCAATTCACTCAAAGATCAACCACGAGGCACCGACTGGACTGTTTTAGATGATGCAATATTTAACGAATACGTTGAACGAACTGCGAATTTAGTAAATAATCCTGGAAAATTAAAAGTTGTTTATACCGCTATGCATGGCGTCGGCAAAGAAACTATTGAAGCGGTCTTTAAAAAATCTGGGTTTGCTGCACCAATAATGGTTACCGGACAAGTCGAGCCAGATCCTGATTTCCCAACTGTTGCCTTTCCAAACCCCGAAGAACCAGGTGCAATTGATTTATCTCTAGCTAAAGCAAAAGAAGTTGGCGCGGATTTAGTTATCGCGAATGACCCAGATGCTGATCGATGTGCTGCAGCTATCAATGATCCGGTACGCGGTTGGCGAATGTTAACTGGCGATGAATTAGGAGTCGTGTTTGGTGAATATATTGGCCGAAGTAAGAAATCTGGAATTTTTGCCAACTCCATTGTTTCCTCATCTTGTTTGAAAAAAATCGCCGAACATTACGGAATTAACTTTTCCGAAACTTTAACTGGCTTCAAGTGGATAGCAAAGATTGAAAATCTTACTTTTGGCTACGAAGAAGCGATTGGTTATGGCGTTGATTTAAAAACCGCCAATGATAAAGATGGGATTTCAGCCGCACTTTATCTAACCCAAATTGCAACTGATTTAGCAAAAGAAGGAAGAACTATTGCAGATTTATTAAATGATGTTTGGCAACGTCATGGTTTCCACGGA
>JBDLPY010000036.1:0-9975 GCA_039800785.1 Actinomycetota bacterium | reverse complement strand
AGCGATTGGTGTGGAAAAACGCTGGAACTGAGAAAACGATACGCACACTACGCCCGTAGAAGACTTATTTTGATACCAGAGGACCCGGGTTCAATTCCCGGCACCTCCACCACGAAAGAGTGAAATATAAAGTGTTTACATTTTATATTTGCGAGTGAGTGGTGGTTGGTTGAGCGCTCTAGCGCGAAACCTCCACCATTTTTTATTAGCCCTACCTTGTTTTTTATCCGAGCGCTGTTTTAATTAGTGAAACAGCAATTGTCGTCATGACAATTCCAATAAAGATATCCAAAATTCGCCAAGTAATTGGCCGAGACATAATTCTTGCTGCTGCTTTTGAACCATAACCAAGTGTTGTAAACCAGAGCACGCTGGCAATTGATGCACCTAGTGCAAACCACCAACGATCACCGCCGAATTGGCTACCAATTGATCCGAGTAACAAAACCGTATCTAAATAAACGTGCGGATTTAGCCAAGTAAATGCGATAACCGCAAGCACAACTTTTTTCTTACTAGGAAGTTCTTGTTCGGTTGGCAACAAAACATTCGGTTTGCGCGCCCGCCAAAATGCACTGACACCATAAAACAAAAGATAGGCCGCACCAACCCAAGAAATTACTTTGAGTAAAACTTGATTTTGCGAAACTAGGGCGCCCATTCCGGCAGTTCCAGCAATGATCAAAATTGCATCCGAAAGGGCACAAATAAAAACTGCAATTCCAACATAGGTACGCATTAATCCAAGGCGCAAGACGTACGCATTTTGTGCGCCGATGGCGATAATCAATGAAAGTCCGGAAAAGAAACCGGTTAAAGCAATATTTAGCATTCTATTTTTATCTAATTTTTATGAGTTTATTAGGTTTTGGTTTGATTTAAATTTTCTTAATTTAATGAACTCATCAACCACTTAACGGCTTCATCTGCGCCATAACCATTTGGATGGGTTTTAAGTAACTCTTTCGCGCCTTCAACATCGCTACCTAAAGTAACAATTGGCGCCTCTTCATATCCATCGCGACGAACTTGTGCCAAACCGATGTTTGCCATCAAACCATTGCAAAGACATTTGCGACCTTCGATATCTTCTTCTTTGCCGCCCTTTTTCAAGAACTTATCCTCTGGTTCAGAAGCGCAGCGATAAATTATTCGACCGCTTTCGGCCAATACCGGATCGCGCAAATAACCTAAATCGCAGAGTTTTGGTCGAGCTGCAAAACCTTCTGGCGTTGATGTGTGGCCTTCAATTTTTGCAATTTTGATCGGGAATCCAGTTGGTGAAGCTTTGATATCGGTTTTGATTTCAAATGTGCCATCTTTTAACTTACCAATTAACGCATCGCGGGTTTCTTTGCTAAATCCGGAATGGTTTGAAAGCGCGAATAAAGTTCCAACTTGAACTCCGGCAGCTCCTTGCGCCAATGCAGATTTAACTTTATCTGGATGGCCAAAAGTTCCCGCTAACCAGAATGGAAGTTCTAGCTTTTTCATCTTTTCTAAATCAGCAATATCTTTCGGTCCGTAAATTGGTTCACCATTTGAATCTAATTCAATTTTTCCACGCGGTGGTGCATTGTGGCCACCGGCTGAGTTATGTTCGATGATAAATCCATCTGGACGCGTTTCTTCATCGCGCGCTAAATATGTTCCGAGCACATCAACCGAAATAATTGCCAAGAATTTTGGTAATTTTATTTTGGTATCTGCAGCTACAAAATCAAGTGGAACCACAGTCGTCTGCACCGGCGTTCCGCCAATTACATCAACTGGTACTGAGCCTGGTTGCAATTTTGCTAAATTGCGAACTAACTTCGGCAATTCACGAGGAATACCGGCGCCCATAATTATGTAATCAACGCCAGCCAACATCGCACCGAAAACGCTCGCCGCTGTTGTCATTTGCAATTTATGTAGGAAGTTAATTCCAACTAATCCGTCATGACCTTCTTTTGCCAACCAAACTTCGACAAAGTTTGAAAGGATTAAAATTTCTTGAGCATCGCGCTTTTGCTCCAAAGTAATTTTTGGAACCATGATGTAAGGATCGGTCGGGCCTTTGCCGCCTTCAATAAAATATTTCTTCATTACATTTTCGACAATTTCCTGATTAGGAAAATGCGACATTGCGCGACGATAAATTCCTTCTTTGTCACCATTTTGTAATCGGCGAACTAAGACGTTATCAATTGATGTTCCAGAAACAACACCAAGTTGACCTTGTTTAGAAACTGTTTTTGCAAGCTCCCAATTTGAAACCGCAATTCCCATTCCACCTTGGATAATTACCGGCAAGCGTTCAGACATGAAACCTGCCTCTCCGTGAAGAACGTGATCGATTCGGCAGCGCTGCTTTCTCGAATAACTAGTTAGCCAAGTCTAGTGGAGTGAGGAGTAATGGCTTAATTGACGCCATCTGCTCTGCCTTGCCTCGGGCAATATGTGAGATAAATCTGAACCATCTAGCGTGAAGAGTGACCTAGCAATCCATCTATTAAATCGATCTATTTAATACTCCAATAACTAATGGAAATTTAATTAGTGGGATTATCTTTGAATCTTCGCCATTCAACCCGAAGCGCTGCAACTGCAAACCCGAATCCAATTAAAGAAAATAATTTCGGAATTAGTGGAATCTTGGCAAACATTAATTGCAAGCTAAATTCAATCCCAGCAAGAGAAAGAACTAAAACGAGAATCCGACGACCAATTATCCAAATCGGTTTCTTGCTCGGTAATTTTGTAGCAAGCAAGGCTAAAGGGCCAGCAAAATAAGAAATTGCCAAAATTATTGTGACAAGCAGAGCAAGTGATTCCATTTTTCTAGTTCAATTTATCTTTCAATTTCTCATTCAATTTCTAGTGGCCGCATAGACCGCCATATCTATTTGTTGACCGTCATGATTTGTAACTCTTTGGCGCAAAATACCTTCGAATTCATACCCAGCATTTAAAAGTAACTTTCTCGATGCTTCATTTTCAACGTTAACCATTGCTTCGATTCGTTTAAATCCAACAGTCATCAATCCAAATTCGGTAATTAGTTCGACGGCTTTTGCCCCAATACCTTTGCCACGCATTGTTTTTTCTAACCAATACCCAACTTCAGCTCGATGATTGTGCTGATCGATTGTGTGCAACGAAAAAGTTCCACAGAAATTTCCATCGTGTTCAACGGCAAAAATAATTTCAGTTTGTTTGGCAAAATTCTGCGGAATTCGTTCGGTCACGTAATGCTTTGCCATATCCATAGTGTAATTTGGCGGGATAGTTGTGAATTTAGGAATTAATGGATCTTGGCAGCCCCGATAGATTAATTCGATATCACTTTCTAAAACCGGGCGAAGCACCAACAAGCCACCAGCAATAGTTGGAACTTCGATCGGCCACCAAATCATTTATCAATACTAACTATTCATACATTCAATAACGTTGAAGAACCGTTTTTAAAATAAAGTTTCTGGTTCGGACAATTGAATTTGGTTAACTAATTTCGGACCATTGTTCGCAACTTTGTTAACTTCATCGCTCACCGGCCAAGGATGCAAGCCCTCATCCGGTTTTGAATTATGCATTAAAGAAATCAATTCTTCTGTTTCATGTGGCGCCGTATCGAGCCATAAATTCCAGCGATCTTTAGGCATCATCACTGGCATCCGATGATGGATGCTTGCCAATTCGTTTACAGATTCGCGGGTTATCACCGCAGCGCTATTTATAAATTCACCTGATGGTGATTTCCATTGGCTCCAAATTCCAGCAATTGAAAGTGAATTCAAATTTGGATTTGAAATATAGAAAGGTTGTTTTGTTTTGTATCTACCTAATTCGGTAGCCCATTCGTAATAACCATCAGCTGGAATTAAACATCGACGTGTTCGAAATGAATCTCGAAATGTGGGTTTTTCAAAAATGCTTTCACTTCGTGCATTAATGGCACGTGATTGCGATGCTTTAGCTTCTGATTCATCGCTAATCCATGGCGCAATAATTCCCCATGAAGCAATTGCTAATTCCCGTTTGTTTGAAGAATTATTTCGAACGATATAAATCGGATTAGTTGGTGCAATATTCCAGTTCGCCGGCAAGGGCGATAGCGCCGGATCACCGGTTATGCCAAATTCCTCAACCAAATCGGCAATTGATTTGCTCTGCGCAAAACGGCCACACATGTATAAATAGTAAACCGATAGAATCGCGCATATGACTTCAACCAATGGCCAAGCTGCTAATTGGGCTGCGCCATTTCGCGGAGCGAAGCCAGTTAAAGCCGAAGTAACAATTCCGGGTTCAAAATCAGTTACCAACCGGGCGCTAATTTTGGCAGCGCAAGCTGAAGGTGTTTCAAAGTTGCGTCGACCATTAATTTCACGAGATACCGAATTAATGGCTGCTGGATTAAAAGCGCTTGGCGTAAACATTGAATCGTCAAATGCCGCAAATAAATCTGCCGTTGCTGAAAATGCAGCTGAAGAAATTTGGAACATTTCGCGCGGTAATCTCTCAAATTCGAATCAAAATCCGCAGAAAATAAAAATTGATGTTGGTAACGCTGGAACTGTAATGCGATTCTTGCCGCCTTTGGCTGCATTTGCAGTTGGCGAAATTGAATTTGATGGCGATCCAAGATCACACGAACGACCATTGGGTCCAGTTATAAAAGCGCTAGAAGAACTCGGAATCTCAATCGATCATGGTGGCCGCTATTCATTGCCAATGAAAATGAACGCCAACGGAAAAGTCCGCGGCGGAACTATTGAAATTGATGCCACAAAATCAAGCCAATTTTTATCTGCGCTGCTATTGATTGCGCCGAGTACCGAAACTGGAATTACGGTAAAACATATTGGTGGCGAACTCCCATCAATGCCACATATCGACATGACAGTTCAAATGCTTGAAGATTTCGGGGCGAGAGTTACGGTCGATAAGTCGCAAAATATCTGGAGCGTTTCGCCAGCAAAATTAACCGCTGTTGATTTAGTAATCGAGCCGGATCTTTCTAATGCGGCGCCATTTATGTCTATTGCAATGGTGTGCGGTGGCGAAATTACGATTAAGGATTGGCCGAAAAAAACTACCCAACCAGGTGATCAATTACGTGAAATTTTCACGCAAATGGGTGCTCGTTGTGAATTCAATTCAGACGGATCTGGTTTAAAAATAACTGGTACTGGAAAAATTTCTGGAATTGAAATGGATTTACACGATGTTGGTGAATTAACACCAGCAATTGCAACGCTTTGCGCATTGGCGGACTCCCCTTCATATTTAACCGGAATCGGTCATTTGCGCACACATGAAACAGATCGATTAACTGCAATTGCAAAAGAATTTAATTCACTTGGCGGAGATGTAATTGAAGAACCAACAGCGCTACGAATCAACCCAAAACCATTACATTCTGGGGTTTTCCATACCTACGATGATCATCGATTAGCTACTTCTGGTGCAACTTTAGGTTTAGTGGTTTCCGGAATTGAAATCGAAAATATTGCAACAACGAGAAAAACGTTGACTGACTTCCCTGGTTTATGGAACACAATTGTTAGCCAGGACATTAAAAATTGAGTAGACGTGATTACGACGAATCGGATGTTCGAATTCGTCCAACTCGAAGAACAAAGCCAAGAACTAAAGATCGCCCGGCACATAAAGATGCCATCAAAGCTCTAGTAACTACTGTCGATCGTGGTCGGACCACTTGTGTTTTAATCGAAGGAAAAGATTCTGGCGTAACGGTATTGGCGATGAAAGCGCGCGAACTTGGTCCGAAATCAGTAGTAGTTGGAGATTTAGTTAATTTAGTTGGCGATGTTTCTGGTCGAGAAGGTTCGCTAGCACGCATAGTTTCGATTCAACCGCGCAAATCAGTTTTAGTTCGAACCGTTGACGATGCAGCACAGTTTGAACGAACTATTGCAGCAAACATTGATCAATTAATTATTGTTGCGGCGGCAGCAAATCCAGAGCCTAAGCGTGGCTTAATTGATCGATTCTTAGTTAGCGCATTTGTCGAAAAAATTCGCCCAATAATTTTAATTACAAAAACAGATTTGGCAGCGCTGCCAGATTTCATTTCAGAGTACAAAGATTTGGGAATTACGGTAATCACACGTGAAAAAGGAGATGATTTGAAATCGCTCCGCAAAGTTTTGCAAGGAAAAGTTTCGGTATTAGTCGGCCATTCCGGCGTAGGTAAATCCACATTACTTAATGAATTGACATCAGCGGATCGCGAAATTGGATTTGTAAACGATGTAACTGGTCGCGGTAGACATACCTCTTCAAGTGCCATTGCGGTTCCGGTGCTCGACCGAAAAGGAAGAATTGAAAGTGAAACTTGGTTGATCGACACTCCTGGTGTTCGGGCATTTGGACTTTCTCACCTCGATCCAGATGCCATAGTTTCCGCATTTCCGGATTTATATGAAGTTACGAAAAATTGTATGAATAACTGTTCGCATGATGAAACCGATTGCGCTTTAAATAATTGGATGGCACCAGCCGCAAAAGTTGGCGAAATTGGAAAAGTAATCCCGGAGCGCGCCGCTCGAGTAAAGAGTTTGCGCGCTTTGCTTGCGGTAAATGCCAATTAATCACGATTAATCAAGGTTAATCAAGGTTAAATTGTGAGTAATTGCAAATTTAATGCGATAAAAAATTGTGATGGATAGACTTCCCATATGACGAGCAAATATCAAAATGAATTGGCGCTTGCTCGCCAAATGGCCACTTTGGCCGATTCCATAACAATGCCAAAATTTATTTCACAAGATTTAGTAATTTCAACTAAGCCAGATAACACTGAAGTAACAGATGCCGACAAAGCATGCGAATCAGCCCTTCGTGATTTTCTTGGAAAGAATTTGCCAGAAGACGGAATCGTCGGAGAAGAATATGGCCAATCAGTAACTGGCAAAAACCGTTATTGGGTAATAGATCCGATTGATGGCACTCGAAATTTTATGCGCGGTGTGCCAAATTGGGCAACGTTAATTGGCTTAGTTGAAAACGGTGAAGTTGTAGTTGGTGTGGTTTCCGCACCAGCGTTAAACCGAACTTGGTTTGCCACAAAAGGTGGCGGCGCTTTCACAACATTTAATTATTGCGGCGAAACAGATTTGGATGATGCAAGCAGTGTTTGTAATTGCGATCCAACGCCGAAGAAGATTTTGGTATCAAAAGTTTCCAAAATTTCAGATGCTTCTATCGCCTATTCCGATTTCAAGAACTGGAATGAGCGATTAAATAGTTTTACCGAGCTTTTAAATGATGCTTGGCGAACTCGTGGGTTCGGCGATTTCTGGATTCATATGATGGTGGCCGAAGGCGTGGTTGATGCGGCGCTCGAACCGCAATTAGCGCTTTGGGATATGGCAGCGTTAGATGTAATTGTGAAAGAAGCAGGCGGAAGTTTCTCTGACATCACAGGCGAATCTGGTGTATTTGGGAATAGCGGAATGTCCACAAATGGTTTACTACTAGGTGAGATTGTTGAAAGATTAAATAAATGACTGAAAAACAAGTGGTCGTCCCGCAAACGCTTCAAATTGAAGGAATGACTTGTAATGCCTGTGTAAATTCAGTTGAGCGATCCTTGAATGCGCTACCTGGTGTTTCTGCAACGGTTAATTTTGCCGCCGAAACCGCACATGTATTAGCGCCAGCAGATTTGAATAAAAAAGAACTATTAAAGGCGGTTGAAAAAGCCGGATATAAAGCTAAATTAATTGCAAATAATTCGGAAATTACTTTGCACTCCAAAAAGAGTGCGGCCGCATTTATCTGGTCACTGCTCTTCACTATTCCAGTAGTTGCTATTTCTATGGTTATGTCGTGGCAAATGAAAGTTGGCGACTTCATAATTCGCTTCTTTAATTCGATGGGATGGCCGCTACCGACAATTTATAACGCCGAATTTGATACTCGAGTGCAAGCAAATTCTCACGTTGTTGCGCACTGGGCTGCGATTTTATTGACCCTGCCGGTCGTATTAATTGTTGCTTTCCCAATTCATCGGGCTGCAATCAGAAATTTCTTCCATCCAACAATGGATACGCTAATTTCACTTGGCTCATTGGTTGCCTTTGGTTGGTCGATTTATGCCAACTACATGGGTGAAGGTGCGGTTTATGCCGAAGTTGCCGCAACGGTTATAACTTTTGTAATTCTCGGACGGTTCCTAGAATCGCGTGCCAAGCGAAGTGCAAGCAGCGCTTTGCAATCGCTCCTAAAACTTGGCGCGAAAGATGTCACAGTTATTCGAGGCGGATTGCCGTTATTAATATCAATTGACCAATTAGAAGTTGGAGATGAGTTTGAAGTTCGCCCTGGTTCGCGAATTGCAACCGATGGCATCATTATTTCTGGCACCAGCACAGTAGATAATTCTTTAATTACTGGTGAATCAATGCCAATCGAAGTCGGTCCCGGAGATCGCGTAGTTGGTTCGACGCTAAATCAAAATGGTTTACTCCGTGTACGTGCCACGCGAGTTGGAAAAGAAACCGAATTTGCTCGAATAACTGCAATGGTAATAAGTGCACAAGGCGAAAAAGCCCCAATCCAGAGATTGGCTGATCGAATTAGCGCAGTATTTGTACCAGTGGTGACGTTAATTTCAGTTGGAGTTTTCTATTTCTATTGGCAATTTGATAACCAACCGATTTCTAAAGCAATTTCATTAGCTGTTACGGTATTGGTGATTGCTTGTCCGTGCGCACTCGGATTGGCTACACCAGTTGCATTATTAGTTGCATCCGGTCGAGGCGCTGGTCGTGGCATTGTTTTGCGTAAACCTCAGGTTTTGGAGCAAGCAAAAAGAATCACCGACGTGGTCTTAGATAAAACCGGAACGCTAACAAATGGCATTATGAGCGTTTCTGAAGTAACAATTGAAAAGGAAGCTTCTACATTGTTGGGCGGCCAATTCGCCGATTTAATTACCAGAGAAAATGTTATGTCTAGCGCAGTATCGCTTGAGGTGCTTAATAACCATCCAATTGCTGAAGCAATTGTTCGACATGGAAAATCATTACCGAAATTTAGAGTTTCAGACTTTTCAATCACACCAGGAGCTGGTGCTTCGGGTCGGGTCGAAATTCCAACTGCAGAGGGTTACGGCCCAGGCAAAAAATCAGTCGTTGTAATTATTGGTTCGCCAGCTGCAGTTGCGCATTCAACAACTTCATTCCATCCAGGAATATCAGATGCGATTGCTCGAGCAGAGCAGAGTGGCAAAAGCGTTTCCGTACTAGCTTGGGATGGCGTTGCCGTTGCAGTGTTTGCTGTAGCTGACGAAATTAAGCCAGATGCGGCAAAATCAATCTCAGACTTAGAAGATGCTGGAATTAAAGTTTGGCTACTTACTGGCGATCATCCTGATATTGCAATTGGTGTGGCGCAAGCTTCGGGAATTTCGGTGGAACGCGTAATTGCAAATGCCAGCCCAGAAGCAAAAATAAATAAAATTAAAGAGCTGCAAAATAATGGCGCGCACGTTTTGATGGTTGGTGATGGTGTCAATGACGCAGCAGCGCTAGCCGCAGCTGACTTATCTATGGCAATGGGAACTGGCACCGACACCGCAATCTCTACTGCTGACATCACTTTGATGAATCCAGCTCTAGCAAGTATTAAAACAGCGTTGGATTTATCCAGAAAAACTTTATCGACTATTCGTGGAAATTTAGTTTGGGCCTTTATTTATAACGTGATTGGGATTCCAATTGCGGCACTTGGATTACTGCAGCCAATGTATGGTGCAGCCGCGATGGCGCTATCAAGTTTGTTTGTTGTTACAAATTCGCTCAGAATCAAATAGAAACAAATAGGAATTAATTCCCATTCAGTAAGCCTTAAAACTATTGGTAGCGGGGGCAGGATTTGAACCTACGACCTCTGGGTTATGAGCCCAGCGAGCTACCGAGCTGCTCCACCCCGCGTCGGTAAGAGCAGACTTTACTTGTTTAC
>JBDLPY010000035.1:0-3538 GCA_039800785.1 Actinomycetota bacterium | reverse complement strand
GCGCTTGGCATAGAACTTGTTGGCAAAACGGTAACGCTTGCTGGCTGGGTTTCTAGACGACGCGATCACGGTGGCGTGGCATTTATTGATTTGCGAGATGGAACTGGCTGGTCCCAAGTTGTCATCAATGATGAAGCTATTGCCGGCTCGTTGCGTGCCGAATATTGCTTAAAAATTGTTGGCGAAATTGCAAAACGACCTAGTGGCAATGAAAACAAAAATATCCCTACCGGCGAAATTGAAGTAATTGCTAAAGAAGTTGAAGTTTTAAGTGAATCAGCGCCTTTGCCATTTCCGGTTGATAGCGGGGACGAAGTCGAAGCGAATGAAGAAGTCCGATTACGTTATCGTTATTTGGATCTACGCCGCGAAGGTCCGGCCGCCAATTTACGTCTTCGCTCCAAAGTTACTTCCACAATTCGTCGAGTGATGGAATCAGAAGAATTTCATGAAATTGAAACACCATATCTAACTAGATCAACACCAGAAGGGGCCCGCGACTTTTTAGTACCAGTGCGGTTACAACCTGGCAGTTGGTACGCGCTACCGCAGTCTCCGCAATTATTTAAACAACTCTTGATGGTTGCCGGAATGGAACGGTATTACCAAATAGCACGTTGTTTCCGTGATGAAGATTTTCGAGCTGATCGCCAACCTGAATTTACGCAATTGGACATCGAAATGTCTTTTATCGATCAGGAAGATATCCTTCAATTAACGGAAAAGATTTTGGTAGAAATTTGGAAGAACGTTAAAAACTATTCGATCAAAACCCCAATCGATCGAATGACTTATAAAGATGCTATGGATCAATATGGATCTGATAAACCAGACCGTCGTTTTGAACAGAAATTAATTGATATGACGGACTTTTTTAGCAAAACGGATTTCCGAGTTTTCCAAGCTGAATACGTTGGTGCAGTTGTAATGCCAGGTGGCGCCGCTTCACCACGACGCGAACTAGATGCATGGCAGGATTGGGCGAAAGCTCGCGGGGCAAAAGGATTGGCTTACATTCTTGTTCAAGAGGATGGAACTCTTGGCGGACCGGTTGCAAAAAATTTAAACGAAGCTGAAATATCTGGCGTTGCAGCAAAAGCTGGAGCAAAAAATGGCGATGCTATTTTCTTTGCTGCTGGAAACAAGCGAGATTCTCAAGCGCTGCTAGGCGCAGTGCGGTTGGAAATTGGCAAACGCTGCAATTTAATTGCGGACAATCAATGGGAATTTTTATGGGTCGTTGACGCACCAATGTTTGAACCGACTGATGATGGTGGTTGGACTGCAGTTCACCATCCATTCACGGGTCCGAAACCAGAATTCGCAAATAGTTTCGCTAACGATCCCGCCAATGCTTTGGCTTATGCATATGACATAGTTTTAAATGGAACTGAACTTGGTGGTGGTTCAATCCGAATACATAACCAAAAAATGCAGCGTGAAGTTTTCAAAGTAATTGGTTTAAGCGACTCTGAAGCCACCAGCAAATTCGGATTCTTGCTAGATGCATTTCAGTATGGACCACCGCCGCATGGTGGTATCGCACTTGGTTTAGATCGTTTAGCCGCATTACTCAGTAATTCGGAATCGATTCGCGAAGTTATTGCTTTTCCAAAAACCGCTTCAGGCGGAGATCCGCTAACCGGAGCGCCAACTCCAATTACTCCGGCGCAGCGTAAAGAGTCTGGAATAGATGCAGTAATAGAAAAGAAATAAATGAAGCAACTTCCCGTTAAATTCTTAATTTCGATTCTTGGTTTCACTATTCTACTTAGCGGTTGCGGCACTCCTTCACAAAAATATGGCGCATCAAAATCAGAGGGTGTCTATTTCACAGTTCCTAATTCTTGGTACGAGATTCCAACTGCGAGTTTGGTGGCCGAAGAGAAGAAGAATGGCGACAATTTAGAACGAGCATTTCAAGTTAAATGGCAACTCGCTTTCACTACTTCAAGGGATGTTCGCCCAAGTGACGTTTTTGATTTAGCAACTCCCGAATCGCCAATCGCGTATGCCAGAGTTCGTGAACTATTTCCGGCAGAAATAAATTCCATAAATTACAACGAGATGCGAGACGTTGTAGTTCCGTTAACTAGCTGGCTAGATGGAACGGCAAAAGATGATCACAAAATTAATTTATTAGAAGATTATGAACGGATTGAAAAGGGTGCTCGAGGTGTTCGTTCAATTTTTACTTACGAATACAAGGGTATTTCAAGTTTTATAGATCAAACTGTACTTTTAACAGAAGATCACACCAAGTTATATATGTTTATTGTTCGGTGTACGACTGCCTGCCAGAAGAAAAACAAGATTGAGATGACAAAAATCGGAGATTCATTTACCGTTAGAGGAACAAAATGAGTAGCTCACAAACTAGCCGAACTCGAGATAGCGAACGCAAAACTCGAGTTCATCTAACGTTCTTCGATCGCGCTAAATTTACGCTCCTTTTTGCTGGCACTTATTTGTTTTTGGTTTGGGCAGCAATGTCTGATAATCCGCTTCTGTCCTTCAGCGATGCGGCAATTGAAGTTTCAAATCAAAGAACTTGGATTTTTTATCTAGTTGCGATTGAAATCATTCGGCAAATGCATTTTGCGTTAAGTGAAATTCTCGCGCCGTATCACGGATTCTGGCAAACGTATTTCAAATTCGTGGATCGACTAATCCATAAATTTAGTGATTGGACTCGTTATCGAATTTCACGAGTAATTAAGGCGATTATTTGGATCGCTATTCTCGCAGTAATCCTTGGCGCAATATATAAATTACCTCCAGCGCAAGCTTTATTCATGGCACCAAAAGCGCTTTGGGCGGCCTTGCCACTACTTGCGCAATTACTCTTTGCAGTTTTCTTTATCTTGATTCAATTCGTCGCAATGTTCTGGTTCTTAAGTCGCGGCGGTATCGATACATATTTCCCAGATGACATATCAACAAGATTTAGCGATGTGTGGGGCCAAGACCATGTACTTGATCGAATCCGCGAGAATTTAGTTTTCTTAGAAAACCCAGAATCAATTGAAAAACATGGTGGTTATGTCCCAGGTGGAATTTTGCTTTGGGGTCCGCCGGGAACTGGTAAAACCTTAATGGCCGAATCAATGGCTGGTGAAACTGGAAAACCTTTCATATTTGTTGATCCTGGTGCATTTAACAATATGTTCTTTGGTGTTGGTGTGCTAAAAGTTAAATCATTATTTAGAAAGTTACGGAAATTAGCTTTGCGATATGGCGGCGTAGTTGTTTTCTTCGATGAAGCTGACGCCTTGGGAAATCGAGGCATAACTACGCAAGGAGGGGCAATGCATAGCGCACCTGATGCTTGCCACGGTGCTACCTATTTATCCGAAAATGCAAATAATTTACTAACAAAAGAAAAATTTGTTGCCGGTAGTGCAGCGGGTGGTGGTTCTGGAATGGGAACGCTCCAAGCGCTATTAACTGAACTATCTGGATTGAAGAAACCTCGAGGATTTTTTAATCGAATTGTTCGTAGAACTTTAGGAATGAGACCAAAGAATCCACCTAAATA
>JBDLPY010000034.1:0-4100 GCA_039800785.1 Actinomycetota bacterium | reverse complement strand
GGAACTTTGCCATTGCGAGCTTGGTCGGTGGTGGTCTCGATTAATTTCGCTAAATCGCTAGTTTGATCTGGATTTTTAAATACTGGCAAAGCGCTGCCGTACTTAGATTCGATGATCAGCGCGACGCCATTGTCGGCGTAACCGAATCCGCGCAATGTCTTTGCCCAAGCAGCAAGTAATTTAGCTTGCCACTCATATGACGAGCCAGCGCTCGCTGTTACTGCGCGGGTGAAACTCGCTTGCGGAATTGCGCGAGTCATTTCGATGCCGCGGGCAATTAGATCGCGATTAGCAGCTTGGCGTTCCAAAATTTTTGGATCAGCTTGGGCATTTGCAACGTCGGAATACATAACGGTGCGATCTGGTCCAGTTGGATGAATATTGCTTAACGAAATTCCTTTTTCATCCGCCAAAGTGCGAGCTTTTGGAACTGCTTTGATTTTTTCGTTAGGAATTGTTGGAGCACTTGCTACTGGGGTTGGGGTTGCAACTTCAATGGTTGGCGTTACAAGAACTTCGGTAACCGTTGGCGCAACTTGTTGTGGAACCTCTGCCACCGGACTGGAATCGTTTAGCTCGGACAAATCAAAACTCATCACTTGAGTTTCTGTTGTCATCTCCAGAACTGGTTTACCAACTTCAATAGTTGCGCCAACTTCACCAATTAAAGAATCGATTACGCCATCTGCTGGTGAATCAACTTCCATATCAATTTTGTCGGTCATTACTTCAAACAACATCTGGCCAGCTTTTACATGATCACCAGGTTTAACGTGATAATTAATTAACTCGCCAGTTTCCATGGTCATGCTCATCTTTGGCATAACAACGATGTGTTTGAAGGACATTTAATTACCGCCAGTTCTTAACGATTTCGCGCGCTGCCGCTTCGATATCTTCAACTTGTGGCACAGCTGCTTTTTCAAGTTGCGGTGCATAAGGAATTGGAATATCTAAACCAGCAAGGCGCTTAATTGGTGCAATTAACGAACCAAAGGCAGAACTTTCAGTTACTTGCGCAATTACTTCATTAATAAATCCTGCATGCTTTGGACCTTCTTGAACCACCATCAAGCGACCAGTTTCTTCAACTGAAGCAAGGATTGGTTTGATATCAAGTGGTGAAATGGTTCGTGGATCAATGATTGCAACGTCAATTCCGTCAGCTGCCAATTTATCTGCGATCTGACGAGCTTTGTAAACCATGATTCCGGTAGCAACGATTGTTAAATCTTTACCTTGACGAACAACTTTAGAAACACCAAGTGGAATTCGTTCTGCTCCAGTTGGAACTTCTTCTAAGCCCTTCATCTTGTAAAGCAACTTGTGCTCTAAGAAAATAACTGGGTTTGGATCATCAATTGCGGAAAGTAATAAACCTTTTGCATCCGCTGGAGTTGAAGGCGTTACAACTTTCAAACCAGGAATATTTGCAAACCAAGCTTCAAGAACTTGAGAGTGTTGCGCAGCTGCACCAGTTCCAGATCCTTGTGGCGCACGCAGCACCATCGGTACATGTAACGCGCCACCCAACATGAAGTGAATCTTCGCTGCTTGGTTAGCAATTTGATCCATTGCTTGGGCAGTGAAATCAGAGAATTGAATTTCAACAATAGGACGCATGCCAGAAAGAGCAGCACCAACTGCGGCGCCAACAATTCCAAGTTCTGAAATTGGGGTATCAATAATTCGATCTTCACCGAACTTGTCACGCATGCCAGCTGAAACACCGAACGCGCCACCGTAGATACCAACATCTTCACCCATTAAGAAAACATCTGGGCGTTCTTCCATCGCAATAGTCATTGCTTCGCGGACAGCTTCCGCCATTGTTAAGAAACGATCATCGCTCATTAGTTTGCCGCCTTAAATACTGCATCAAGCAAGCCATCTGCAGTTGCAGATTCTGCTTTTACTGAAGTGTTTACTGCAGCGAAAATTTCATCAACTGCTTGTTGCTGAATTGCATCGCATTCAGCTTGATTTAATAAACCAGCTTCTTGCACGCGATGAATAAATTTTGGAATTGGATCTTTCTCTTTCCATTCTTCAATTTCATCTTTGGTGCGATAAAGATTTTTATCAGAACGGCTATGGCCTTTCCAGCGATAAGTTACTGACTCAATCAAAGTTGGCCCTTCGCCATTGCGAGCGCGATTAACGGCACGTTCAGCTGCTTCATAAACTGCAACAACATCGTTTCCATCAACTGTTTCGCCCGGAATTCCGTAACCTTTTCCGCGATCAGCCAAGTTCTCCAATTTAAATGCTTTAGAAGTTGCAGATGACATTCCGTATTTATTGTTTTCGCAGAACAAAACAACTGGCAAGTTCCAAATCGCTGCCAAGTTTGCTGCTTCGTGGAATGCACCTTCATTCATTGATCCATCGCCGAAGAAGGAAACTGCAACAGTTCCCTTCTTCTGTAATTTCGATGCAAGTGCTGCACCGACTGCGATTGGAACTCCGCCACCCACCACGCCATTGGCCCCAAGGTTTCCGGTTTCTGCATCTGCGATATGCATTGAGCCACCGCGACCACCGCAGTAACCAATTTTCTTGCCGAGCAATTCAGCAATCATTCGCGTCAGATCGGCACCCTTTGCAATGCAATGTCCGTGTCCGCGGTGAGTGGAGGTAATTTGATCGTCAATTCGAAGCGCCATGCACATTCCAGTAGGGCCAGCTTCTTGACCAATTGATAAGTGCATCGTTCCGTGCATCATTCCGCGACCGAATAAATCTTCGACCGCTTCTTCGAATTTGCGAACCTTCCACATATATAGAAGTGCGTGCGATGCCAACTCTTTTGAGGCCAGTGGATGGCCGATTAGTAAGTTTGTAGGTGCCATTTATCTACTTTCACATTTGTGCATGTACCTGAATATCTGTCCATATTTAACACCATTACTGATTAGTTACGCTAACCCAATGAAGGAATTTATTTCAGTAGTCGCATCCGAAGTTGGCCTACATGCTCGCCCAGCTTCTTTATTTGTAAATGCAGCGAAAGCATCTGGTTGCAAAGTTCAACTTACAAAAGTTGTTGACGGAACACCAGGCGCATATGTTGATGGCGCGAGCATTTTGAAAGTTATGGCCCTCGGTATCAAGTGTGGCGAGAGCGTTAGCGTTCAAATTGAAGGCGAAAACGAAGCTGCGGCAGTTGATTCGCTAAAAGCAATCATCGAGAGCGCAGATCATTAATTCACAAGATCTTTCAAAGTTACGTACCGGCATCGGTGTAGATGCGCATCCATTTGATCAGGATGGCATCTGTCACTTAGCTGGATTGGAATGGCCGGAAGCTAAAAAGTTGTCGGGACATTCTGATGGCGATGCGGCAGTACATGCGTTATGCGATGCATTGTTGTCGGCAAGTAATTTGGGAGATATCGGCCAAGTATTTGGCGTAGATCGTCCAGAATGGAAAGGGGCATCGGGAGTGAAGATGATTTCTTTCGTGCGCCAAATGTTGGATGACAAAAAAATTAAAATTATTAATGTGGCAATTCAAATTGTTGGCAATGCGCCAAAAATTGCACCACGTCGCACCGAAGCCGAAACCGTTTTAAGTAACGCGCTTGGTGCGCCAGTAACTTTAACTAGCACGACTACTGATGGAATGGGATTCAATGGTCGCGGCGAAGGTATTTCAACAGTTGCAACTGCGCTGGTGGTTCTTCAATGACGTTAAATTTATTTAATACCCGCTCGCGCGAAATTTCAGAATTTAAACCACTTAATAAAGGCAAAGTTGGCATTTATGTTTGTGGTGCAACGGTTCAATCTTCACCGCATATCGGTCATGTGCGAAGCGCAGTTAATTTCGACATTTTGCGGCGCTGGTTAATTAAATCTGGTTTAGATGTAACTTTTATTCGTAACGTCACTGACATTGATGACAAAATTTTGCAAAAAGCTGGCATAGAAAAAATGCCTTGGTGGGCCGTGGCAATGAAATACGAACGTGAATTTCTCGCTGCTTACGCTGCGTTAAATGTGCTGCCACCTACGTATGAACCACGCGCAACTGGCCATATCACCCAGATGATTGAATTAATGGAAAAATTAATCGAACGCGGCATGGCGTATGCTCC
>JBDLPY010000033.1:0-5002 GCA_039800785.1 Actinomycetota bacterium | reverse complement strand
TACCAACTGCGCTACGTCCGCATTGCCTCTTAAAGGCGGAGCAAAATCTATCGCACCACCAATACTTCGAGCAAAAAAGCAATAAGTTACTGATTATGAGCCCATCTTTCGACCCACAGTTTTGGATGGCTGGTCGCCATGCAACTGAATTGATGGAAGTAACGGATGATCCTTCAAAATTAAATGATGGGAATTTTTGGGCAATCACATCAGATTTCAACGGCAAATTTACTGCTGCCAGATTCAACAAAGTTGAAAAGAACACTTCATTTGATTTCGCATGGGGACCAGTTTCCGGAAATTGGCAAAGCTCCTTTGATCAGGTTGCTTATTGTTCATATGTAAAAGAAATTCAACTTGAAATTGCGGAAGGCAATGTTTATCAAGTAAATGCCTGTCGAGTTCTAACCGCAAAATATGATCAATCAATCATTGGATTAGCAAGTAAATTGATTTCGGAAAATCCCGCCAAATATGGTGGGTATTTAGGATTGCCAGGAATTGAGATTGCATCAGCTTCGCCGGAACGATTTCTGACTAGAGTTAATGGAAATCTAATTACCTCTCCGATTAAGGGCACTCGTTCACTAGGCGAAACCGGCGAATTTAGCGAAAAAGACAAATCTGAAAACATCATGATTGTTGATTTGATGCGAAATGATTTAAGCAAAATCTGTCAGGAAGATTCCATAGCTGTTCCGCGATTACTAGCGACCGAAATTCATCCGGGTTTAGAACATTTAGTTTCAGATGTGATTGGACAGTTGAAATATGGGACCGATTGGGTTCAAATTCTTGATGCACTCTTACCGCCCGGGTCAGTATCGGGTGCGCCGAAGTCGTCTGCGTTATCGATTATTAATAAATTTGAATCAAATTCGCGCGGCCCTTATTGCGGAATCTTTGGTTGGGTCGAAGGTGATCGTGCGGAACTAGCGGTTGCAATTCGAATTTTTTGGCGTAGCGACGATGAAATCCATTTCGGTACTGGTGCGGGGATTACTTGGGCAAGCGATCCAATGGGAGAGTGGCGCGAAACTGAATTAAAAGCGCGCAAATTGATATCGATTGCTGGTGGATCGTTATGAAAATGATTTTCAATGGCGACTTAATCGATTCGATGGAATTACAACCCGGGGACTGGCTATCCGGAAAAGGTGTATTCGAAACTATTAGGGTGGAAGAACGTCAAACTTTTGCGCTTCATAGACATTACTGTCGCGCGAAAGAAGCTGCAGTTTTCAATCTACCGAATGAAGAGGTAGTAACAAGTGCAGTCAATCGATTATTGACTTCAAACAATTATCCAATTTCACGATTGCGAATTTCGTTTAGAAATGATGGGGATTGGCTGATCACAAATCATGAATACCTGGACCCAAAACCAGCCAAATTGATGATATTCAATCAGCCTAATATGGATAATGAATTGCGCATTAAGAGTTTTCCTTATGATCGAAACCTCGCTTTGCATCAAGATGCAAACGCTGCTGGATTTGATGACGGGATTTTATTCACGACGTATGGTGAAGTTGCGGAGACTGCGTTTGCAAATATCGCACTTGAAATTGACGGCGAATGGCTCACGCCACCACTAACCGCCGGAATCCTTAATGGCGTGATGCGCGCTATTGCAATTGATGCAAAAATGATTTCCGTTGCACCAATCACCAAAGCACAACTCGAACGAGCATCTCGAGGGCTATTAATTTCCAGTTTGCGGATTGCACAAGAAATCGCCGAAATCGATGGGCGAAAATTGGCTTCTGCGCAAACAAAGTCTGCGCAAATTTGGAAATTAATCGAAAGCTTTCGCGGCTTTTAGATAGGCTAGCGATATGTCCGAAATTTCGATTCTGGTTAATGGTGTGCCTCAAACCGTGGCCGCCGATCAGAAGCCAACACATTTATTTGCTGAAGCCAAAGATGTGGTGGTCTGCAAAATTAATGGCGAACTTCGAGATCTTTGGACTGATTTAAAAGCTGGCGACAAAGTCGAAAGCGTCTCAATTTCATCACCAGAAGGTTTGAACGTATTACGCCATTCAACGGCGCACGTGATGGCGCAAGCGGTGCAGCAAGTGTTCCCGCAAACCAGATTAGGTATTGGTCCTCCGATTCAAGATGGTTTCTACTATGACTTTGATCCAGAGAAACCTTTTAATCCAGATGATTTGGAAAAACTTGAAAGCGCGATGCGCAAAATAATTAAAGATGGCCAAAGATTTCGCCGCCGCGTTACTACTGAATCAGATGCGCTAAAAGAATTAGCGAACGAGCCATATAAATGTGAATTGATCGGAATTAAAGGCGGATCCAATGACGAAAGCAGCGTTGAAGTTGGTGGGGCCGAATTAACGATTTATGACAATTTGGGTAGAGATGGACAACCAGTTTGGTCTGATCTTTGTCGCGGGCCTCATTTACCTTCAACGAAACATATTCCAGCATTTAAATTGATGCGTACTGCAGCGGCTTATTGGCGCGGTTCGGAAAAAAATCCAATGTTGCAAAGAATTTATGGCACAGCTTGGCCTTCAGTCGAAGAACTTGATGCATATTTGGCTCAAATTGCTGAAGCTGAAAAACGAGATCATCGCAAATTAGGAAATGAATTGGATTTATTTTCTTTTCCAGAGGAGATTGGTTCTGGCTTAGCTGTATTTCATCCAAAAGGTGGAGTGATCCGCCAAGCAATGGAGGAATATTCACGCCGACGCCATACCGAAGAGGAATATCAATTCGTTTACTCACCACATTTAACTAAAGCAAAACTTTTTGAAGTATCTGGTCACTTGGATTGGTATTCCGAGGGAATGTATCCACCAATGATTTTAGATGAGCAACAGAAGTACTACATGAAACCAATGAATTGCCCATTCCATAATTTGATTTATAAATCTCGCGGTCGTTCCTATCGTGAACTACCGCTTCGATTATTCGAATTTGGCACGGTTTATCGCTATGAGAAATCTGGCGTGGTACATGGCCTCACACGTGCGCGTGGTTTTACGCAAGACGATGCCCACATTTATTGCACTAAAGAACAGATGCCAGCTGAGTTGGATTCATTGTTGACATTCGTTTTGAATCTTTTGCGCGATTATGGATTGGATGATTTCTATTTGGAATTATCAACCAAAAATCCAGAAAAATTTGTTGGCAGCGATGAAGATTGGATAGCTGCAACCGAAACACTGCGAGCTGCGGCACAAAAACAAAATTTAGAGCTAGTAATGGACGAGGGCGGCGCTGCGTTTTACGGTCCTAAGATTTCAGTTCAAGCAAAAGATGCAATTGGTCGCACTTGGCAGATGTCTACAATTCAAGTGGATTTTCAACTTCCACAAAGATTTGAATTGGAATATGTGGCATCTGATGGATCAAGACAACGCCCAGTAATGATTCACCGCGCACTATTTGGCTCAATAGAAAGATTCTTTGGCGTTTTAACGGAGCACTACGCCGGTGCTTTTCCACCATGGCTGGCACCAGTTCAAGTTATCGGAATTCCTGTAGCTGATTCCTTTGCGCCATATTTGCAAGAGGTAATAAAACAATTAAAAGTTTCGGGCGTACGAGCTGAAGTTGATCTTTCGGACGATCGGATGCAGAAGAAAATTCGAAATGCGCAAGCAGAAAAAATACCATTTATGTTAATTGCCGGCGAAGAAGATCAAAAAGCTGGAGCAGTTTCGTTCCGTTATCGAAATGGCGAACAGAAAAACGGAGTTCCAATCGCACAAGCTATTTCTGAAATTGTTGAGACAATCAAAAATCGAGTACAGGTTTAAAAATGGAAGTGAATGGCGTTGGAATGCCAGATAAGTGGCATCGACTCTGGGCGCCACATCGATTGGAATATTTGAGAGGCGAAAATCGTCCACTCGAAACGAATGAAATTCCATGTCCGTTCTGTGACATTCCAACAAAAGATGACAAAACGGGACTTATCGTAAAACGTGGTGAAACGGTCTATGCCGTTATGAATCTTTATCCATACAACCCAGGCCATATGTTGATCTGCACCTTTCGCCATGTAGCTGACTTAACTGAGCTGACCGAAACCGAACGCAATGAGATATCTGCTTTTACATCACATGCAATGAGAACCATCAGAAAAGTTTCTAGCCCTGATGGATTTAATTTGGGAATGAATCAAGGAGCAATTAGTGGCGCAGGCGTAGCTGCTCATATCCATCAACATATCGTGCCGCGCTGGTCGGGGGATGCAAATTTCATGCCAATTATTGGACACACAAAAGTGCTTCCAGAACTATTAACTGATACGAGAGAATTAATCGCTAACGCTTGGTAATTCGATGTAGATACTGTTTAACAATATCGACACCAATTTTTGGCAGAATAACCGGAATCGCTGGAAACAAAATTCCATTTTTAAACCCATCAGCGCCAAGAGCATCAAGCTGAGATAGATATTCCGATTTGAATTCGGAAACTAAAATGACAAGATCTTCATCTGCCACTCGACTTTCATTCTTTTCGTAATCAATTACTTGGCTATCGACTAGCGAAATTAGTCCAGCTGGTTTTCCAGAATCATCATGTAAAACCAAATATGGTGTCACTACTTCATCTAATACGCGCCGCGCAATTAAAACGGCATCGTCAAAGTCCTGTTCACCTTCGTCCAGTCCGGTAATTAACAAAATTCGAGGTGTTAAGAAATCATCAAATGAATGCCATAAATCAATTGTGTTTTGGTCAATTCCGGTTTGGGCATTTATCGCAAATATTGCAACTTCAATTTCGCTATCAACTTCGCTTCGAATTTCTATTTCTAGCTTGCTTGCCAGTTCAGAGGTCGCAGCCGAACTATGGCCGAATAACGCGCTCAATTTGGCTGGTTCCATATGTAAGAGAATACGATGTACCTAATGCTTAGCGATCAATTTAAACCGCAAGTGGTGCGAATAATTACGCCATTTGCTCGTTTTTTCCTGAAAATCGGAATTACACCTGACCTCATGACAGTTGCCGG
>JBDLPY010000032.1:0-17830 GCA_039800785.1 Actinomycetota bacterium | reverse complement strand
AAAAGTTGTTCATCATCAAAGCGACCAGTTGTACTAGCGTGTCCTGCGCCAACAATTTCACCGGTCTCAATTTCTAAATTTGGAACTGAATCTGCACGAGCACCATCACTCAACAAGAGGTTTCGATTCAATTCATAAGTATCGGTTCCTTCTGCTGCGGCGCGAATAAACACATCGCCAATCCATACAGTGTGCGCATCGGCACCTGCTAATGCACCTTTGTAATTAACTCGTGATTTTGCATTAGGAACTAAATGGTCAACGTGCAAACGATGTTCTAAGTGTTGGCCGGCAGTTGCAAAATAAACACCTTGAAGATCAGCTTCAGCCCCTGGAGCTTTGAATTCAACAGTTGGCAAAATTCGTACCAACCCACCACCTACGGTAACCGTGATTGATTTGAAATATGCATCTTTATCGACGATTGCATGATGTCTTGCAGCGTAAGTTGAATCGTTATTAAATTCTTGTAACGTCACCAAAGTGAGACTTGAACCTGGTTCTAGAACAAGTTCCAAATCTTCTGCCAATAAAGCGCTACCAGTATTTTCAAAAATTACGACTGATTTTGAATGGGCTTTTGCAACAACTTGCACTCTTGAATACTCTGCTTCTTTAACGCCAAGTTCGTTTCGTCCCAGAATCACTGGTTCAGTTAATTCACCAGTTATTTCCAATTTTGCAATTGAATTGCTGCCAACCACTCGTTGAATAATGACGTCATCACTTTTTGTCTGGTGGTCATTTGAAGTGATTCGCTCAAATTTGGCACCTTTTGGCAAGGATTTTGAATTTAAAGAATGGCCAGAATTTAGTGTTGCACTGCCATCGTGTAATCCATTCATTCTTGCCAACGGAGTGAAGCGCCACGCTTCTTCTCTTCCAGTTGGAGTCAGAATATTTGTATTTAATGAACTCATTAACCAACTGCTCCTTCCATTTGAAGCTCAATTAATCGATTAAGTTCGAGTGCGTATTCCATTGGCAACTCTCGAGCGATTGGTTCAATGAAGCCACGCACAATCATTGCCATTGCTTCATCTTCGGAAAGCCCACGCGACATCAAATAGAAAAGTTGATCGTCAGAAACTTTCGAAACGGTTGCTTCGTGTCCCATTGAAACATCATCTTCTCGAACGTCTACATATGGATAGGTGTCCGATCTTGAAATAGTGTCAACTAATAACGCGTCGCATTTAACTGTGCTCTTTGAATGATGCGAACCTTCGGTAACTTGAACTAAGCCACGGTATGAAGTTCGACCGCCACCTCTTGCAACTGACTTTGAAATAATTGTCGACGACGTATGCGGCGCTGCGTGCACCATCTTTGCCCCAGCATCCTGATGTTGACCTTCGCCGGCAAACGCAATTGAAAGCGTCTCTCCTTTTGCGTGTGGGCCCATCAAAAATACAGCTGGATATTTCATCGTTACTTTAGAGCCGATATTTCCATCGATCCATTCCATGGTTGCGCCTTCAGCGCATGTTGCACGTTTTGTAACCAAGTTGTAAACGTTATTCGACCAATTCTGGATTGTTGTGTATCGAACTCGAGCGCCTTTTTTAACAATAATTTCTACTACCGCTGAATGGAGTGAATCTGAAGAATAAATTGGAGCTGTGCATCCTTCAACATAATGAATGTACGAATCTTCGTCGGCAATAATCAAAGTTCGTTCGAATTGACCCATATTCTCGGTATTGATTCGGAAATACGCTTGCAACGGGATTTCAACGTGAACACCTTTTGGCACATAAATAAAGGATCCGCCGGACCAAACGGCAGTGTTCAAAGCAGCAAACTTGTTATCACCAACTGGGATAACGCTTCCGAAATATTCTTTAAAAATTTCCGGATGCTCTTTAAGGCCTGAATCAGTATCTAGGAAGATCACACCTTGCGCAGCCAAATCTTCCCGAATCGAGTGATAAACAACTTCAGATTCATATTGAGCTGCAACACCAGCTACCAACCGCTGTTTCTCAGCTTCAGGAATGCCTAAGCGGTCGTAAGTATTTTTAATATCTTCCGGCAAATCTTCCCAAGATTGCGCCTGTTTCTCAGTTGAGCGAACGAAATATTTAATTTTGTCGAAATGAATTCCAGAAAGATCAGATCCCCAATTTGGCATTGGTTTCTTATCAAAAAGCGACAACCCTTTCAGACGAAGATCGAGCATCCACTGGGGTTCATTCTTTTTAGCGGAGATATCGCGAACTACGGCTTCGCTTAAACCTCGGCTGGCTTCCAAGCCGGCTTTGTCAGGATCGGCCCAACCGTATTCATATTTGCCAATGCCTTCTAACTCAGGATGCGCTGTCGTCATTTATTTTTCCTTTTAGAGTTTGCATTAATAGTTTTTACTGATGGTACGAAAGTTGTGCAGACACCATCTCCGTTTGCAATTGTTGCTAATCGCTGAACGTGAGTTCCGAGAACTCGAGAAAACATTTCAGTCTCGGCGTCGCAAATTTGTGGGAATTCAGCTGCTACGTGGGCAACTGGACAATGATGTTGACACAATTCTTGGCCTACTGGCATTTGTCGTACCGTTGTTGAATATCCCTCGTCGCTTAAGAATTGAGCAAATGCTTTCTCTGGATCTTTTACTTTAGAAAGTTTGGCTGAAATCTTTTTTTCCATCTCCATGGCTCGAGCTTGCGCAAAATCATCAATCAAATTCGAACCAGATTTAGCGGCCATGAATCTAAGCGCTGATATTGCTAAGTCATCATAAGAATGTTCGAATTGCTGGCGTCCGGAATCTGTTAATACAAAAACTTTTGATGGCCGACCGCGACCTTTAGTAAGGGCGCTATGAGGTTCGCGCGCTTCGATATAACCATCGGCAATAAGCGCATCTGTGTGGCGACGAATTCCAGCTGGCGTGATTCCAAGCCGCTGGCTAAGCGTTGCCGCAGTCGATGGGCCATTCTCGAGAATGGAGCGTGCCACCTGTTCCCGGGTACCTTCGCCCTCCATGATTTTCACAACGGTATTGTGTCGTAATTCAGGGTCGGAACAAAATCGCCGATTCATTAGGCTGGACCTATGTTGATTCGCCGGTCGAGCCTTCTCCTTCTTATTCTGCAATCGCTTCTAATCGTTTCCGGCGGCGCAGTTCGTCTATCTGGTTCAGGACTTGGTTGTCCTACCTGGCCCGAATGCACCGAAGGTTCATGGACTCCAATCGCATCACAAAATCAACTACATACCTGGATTGAGTTTGGAAATCGGCTTCTAACTTTTGCCCTGGTAGGCGCATCCGCCACAGTTCTATTAGCAGTTTGGAAGTCACGAAAAGACTTACGTTGGTTAGCAATTTGGCAAGTGCTTGGAATTTTTGGACAAGGAATCCTTGGTGGCATCACAGTTTTGACAGATTTAAATCCCATTCCAGTTGCTGGGCATTTCATACTTTCAATTCTGTTAATTGCAGGTGCAACCTCGATCTTCCTAAAACGAAATCGTCCAGTGGAAAAAATTTCAGATTCTTGGCTTTCCAAATTGCATATTGCTTCTGCGTTTTTAGTTGTTTTAGCTGGCACAGTAGTAACCGGATCCGGTCCACATGCTGGTGACATCAAATCTCCGCGCTTTCCCTTCAAAATTCAAAATGTTGCATTTCTACATGCAGATTTAGTTATAGCAATGCTCGGAATTACTTTGGCGCTCTTTGTAACCGCTAAACATATTTCGAAAGAGATAAAAGTTTTTCTTGTAGTCGCGCTCGCTCAAGGTGCTTTGGGTTATGTTCAATATTTCACTGGCGTACCTGAGATTCTTGTGGCATTTCATATGTTAGGCGCTTCCCTGTTTTGGATATTTGCTTGGCAAGTCAGATTCAAATTTGTAACAAATCAACCAATTAGGAGCGAAAGTTGAATAACTGGGTCAAAGAAGATGACGATGTAATTAAGTACGCTCGAGTACTAGCTGCCGATGCAGTGCAAAATGCGGGACATGGCCATCCAGGAACTGCAATGTCTCTCGCTTCAGTTGCCTATTTACTTTTTCAACGCCATTTGAATCATGATCCAGTCGACCCGAAATGGATTGGTCGCGATCGCTTTATTCTTTCTTGCGGTCATTCTTCGTTGACACTTTATACGCAACTTTATTTAAGCGGTTATGGCTTAGAAATTTCAGATATTAAGGAATTTAGAAAACATAATTCATTGACCCCAGGTCATCCAGAATATGGCCACACGGCAGGGGTTGAAATGACAACTGGTCCGCTGGGACAGGGCGTCGCAACTGCGGTTGGTATGGCAATGGCTACTCGATTTAACAAAGGTTTACTTGATCCAAAATCAAATTTATTTGACCACAAAATTTATGTGATTTGTTCCGAAGGCGATTTGCAAGAAGGTGTAAGCGGAGAAGCTTCCTCAATTGCCGGAACGCAAGAGTTGGGAAATTTAATAGTTATTTTTGATGAGAATCGAATCTCAATTGAAGGCGATACGCATAACACTTTCAAGGAAGATGTATCGGCAAGATACCGAGCTTATGGCTGGCACGTACAAGATATTGCCGCCAATTCAGATGGTTCAGCTAATCTATCTGCAATCGATGAAGCTATTGAAAAAGCAAAAGTAGAAATAAATAAACCTTCCTTAATCAGAATCCAAACTGTGATTGCGTGGCCAGCACCTAATGCACGAAATACTGCAAAATCACATGGGTCGGCACTTGGATCTGACGAAATTGCAGCAACGAAGAAAGAATTGGGATTAAACCCAGATGAAACTTTCGCAATGCCAGAGAATTTATTGGCCCATGCCCGCAAAGTTAAAGAACGCGGTGCCGAAAAGCATAAAGCTTGGAATATCGAATTTGAAAAATGGCAATCTTCGAATCCTGATAAAGCAAAATTGTTAGATCGACTTACTTCTCGCGAATTACCAAGTATTAATTTACCGGAATTTCCAAATGATAAAGAGATCGCTACTCGTGCCGCTTCTGGAAAAGTTATAAATGCGATTGCGGCGGCAATGCCCGAACTTTGGGGTGGCTCAGCAGATTTGGCAGAAAGCAATAACACCACAATCGAACATGGTGGTTCCTTTTTACCGAAAACCAGCACCATTAAAGATGCGGATCCGTATGGCCGAGTAATTCACTTTGGCATTAGAGAGCATGCAATGGGATCAATTTTGAATGGCATTGCATTAAATGGTTTATCGAGAGCATTCGGTGGAACGTTTTTAGTTTTCAGCGATTACATGAGGCCTGCGGTTCGTCTCGCCGCATTAATGGATATTCCGTCCATATTTGTTTGGACCCACGATTCAATTGGATTAGGTGAAGATGGTCCAACGCATCAACCAATTGAGCATTTTGCTGCGCTACGCGCTATTCCGAATTTCAATTTTGTCCGCCCAGGTGACGCAAACGAAGTTGCGGTTGCTTGGCATGAGATCTTGAAGCGAAACAAACCTGCCGGGATCGCTTTATCAAGACAGAATTTGCCTGTTTTCGATCGCGGAATTTATGGCGCAACATCTGGGGTTACAAAAGGTGCTTATATTTTGAAATCTGCAGAAAATCCAAAGGTTGTAATCATTGCAACGGGCTCAGAAGTTTCGATTGCAATGAAGATTTCGGAATTGATGCCAGACGTTCAAGTTGTTAGCGCGCCTTGCTTAGAGTGGTTTGACGAACAATCCCCCGAATACAAATCTCAAGTCTTGCCGAAAACTGCGCTCAAAGTAAGCATCGAAGTAGGAATTGCGCAAGGTTGGCATAAATATGTTGGCGACGATGGAATTGTTATTTCCCTCGAACATTACGGTGCTTCGGCTTCACCGAAAATATTATTTGAAGAATATGGCTTTGGTGCGGAATCAATCATCGAGAAAATTAAGGCGAAACTGAAATGAAAATTTCAGATCTATACAACGCTGGAACATCTGCTTGGTTAGATGATTTATCTCGTGGATCGATAGATAACGGAACCGATAAATCACTTGTTAGTCGAGTAGCCAGACGAGAGATTTATGGCGTCACAACTAATCCAGCTATTTTTACCGCTGCGATCACCAAGGATCCAAGTTACCAAAATGACATTAAGACAATTCGTAACTTAAATGCAGAAGAAATTATCGAACAATTAACCACAGATGATGTGCGCAAAGCTTGTCAGGTTCTGCGCCCAATCTATGATGAAACCAAAGGTGTTGATGGCAGAGTAAGTATTGAAGTCGATCCAAGATTGGCTTACGAAGCAGAAGCCACAATTTCGCAGGCTAAACGGCTATGGGAGATGATTGATCAACCGAATTTAATGATTAAAGTTCCAGCCACTAAAGCTGGATTGGTTGCATTAACCGAATTGATTTCAGTCGGTATTTCGGTAAATGTAACGCTAATTTTCTCAATTGAACGTTACAGCGAAGTTATAGATGCCTACATTACTGGGGCTCGTAATTGTTCCGATCCAATGAACGTTCATTCCGTAGCATCATTCTTTATTTCAAGATTAGATAGCGCCATCGATCCTAAAATTTCTGATTCGGAGCTAAAAGGAAAAGCAGCAGTTGCGAATGCTTGTTTGGCATACGAAATATTCTTGGCCAAGTTTGCCGGATTAGAAAAAAGTATGAATTTGCAGCGGCCGCTATGGGCTTCAACAGGTGTGAAAAATCCGGATTATCCAGACACAAAATATGTTTCAGAACTTGTTGCGCCCAATACGGTAAACACCATGCCACCGGCGACACTGGATGCGTTCATAGATCATGGCACCATATCGTTTAAAAATATGATTGAACGAATTTCTGAATCAAAAGAGTACCTTTCTAGAATATCGAAATTGGGCATCAATCTTTCGGAAGTAACCCAAGAATTAGAGCGTGATGGAATCGAGAAATTTATAGATAGTTGGAAGGCACTGATCGAGTTAGTTAAGGCCGAAAAATGACAATTGAATTAAGCGGCGACTTGCTTAGCAAAATCGATCGTACTACTCCGCTGTACCAAAAATTAGTTACTGCAAACGAAAAGTTAGCTTTGAAGGATCCAAATATTTGGGGTGAAAAAGCAAAGACGGAAGCTGCAATTCGATTAAATTGGGTTGATTTACCAATAACTTCATTTGAATTGATTAATGTATTAAAGACATTAATTGCAAAATTTTCTGGCAAAGATCGATTGGTTTTATGCGGAATGGGTGGCTCATCTTTAGCGCCGGAAGTATTAGCGGCAACTTATCGAAAACCAATCTTTATCCTAGATTCAACAGATCCGAACTATGTTAGCCATTCGTTATCTGGAGATTTAAGCCGTACGGTTGTATTAATCAGTTCTAAATCTGGGTCGACGATTGAAACTACATCGCAACGCGCCTTTTTCGAAGCAGAATTTATGGCAGCGAAATTAAACCCCACAGAACATATTGTTTTTTGTACTGATCCAAATTCGCCACTTGATATTGATTCCCGAGCAAAAGGTTATGAAGTAATAAATGCAGATCCCAATGTCGGCGGACGTTTTAGTGCATTAAGCGCCTTCGGGCTTACGCCGGCAGCGCTACTTGGAAT
The DNA here is from genome assembly GCA_039800785.1 of Actinomycetota bacterium. GTDB lineage: Bacteria > Actinomycetota > Actinomycetes > Nanopelagicales > Nanopelagicaceae > ZLKRG08. The sequence continues at coordinate 10,283 of JBDLPY010000032.1, read as the reverse complement.
TTCGATCGAAGAAATCTTGAATAGCGCAAAATCAACTCGAGGCCAACTAGGTGAAAAATTTAATCCAGCAATTGATGTTGCGTACTTACTTGCTACCCAGTCGGATCAATATTTAGCTTTTGCTGATACTGATTTGATGCCTGGTTTATCTGACTGGATCGAACAATTAATAGCGGAATCTACTGGCAAAGAAGGTGTTGGTCGTATTCCGATTGTAATTGAATCGATAAATGCGGTCATTGGTAGTGATCAAATTCGAATCGGTTTTGACGGAACTGGAGATTTATCCGTCCAAGGAGATTTGGCTTCGCAATTCCTATTTTGGGAATGGTGCACCGCTCTACTAGGTGCTGCACTTGAAATTGATCCATTCAATCAACCGAACGTAACTGAAGCAAAATTACAAACTGGAAAATTATTGGCCGAATGGAACGGTCAATTACCAAAATTTATCTGCGATGCATTAGATAAAGATATTGAAATTTTCGGTCACACTGACTCTGTTTCGACTGAATTAAATTATTTAATCAATTCAATACCGAAAGATGGGTACATCGCGATAACGGCGTATTTAGATCGAAAAGATGACGCTAAAGTTTTACAACTTAGAGAGATTTTGGCAAAGAAATCTGGCAGACCAGTAACTTTTGGCTGGGGTCCAAGATTTCTACATTCAACTGGACAATTCCATAAAGGTGGTCAACCGAATGGAGTGTTTTTGCAATTGACGGGATCCGTGACAAAAGATTTAGCAATTCCCGGGCAAGATTATGGATTCGAACAATTAGTCATGGCACAAGCTTTGGGTGACGGTCGAGCGCTGTTGGAGCGTAGTTATCCAATTTCGAGATTACATTTGCGGGATAGAAAAGTTGGAATTGATCAACTTCTAGAAACAGCGATAAAACTTTAAGAAAATTATTCGTCGTCTCCACGTAATTTCTTTAAAGCATCTTCAAGAATTTTTGAACCTTCCGCTGCACTGCGACGTTCTTTAACGTATGCCAAGTGCGTTTTGTATGGTTCATTTTTAATCGGGCTTGGCGGATTGTTTTTGTCACGACCCGCTGGAAAACCGCAACGTGGGCAATCCCATTCGTCTGGAATTTCAACGCCTTCTTCTTTGGCAAACGATGGCTTTATTTCGTGATTATTCGCGCACCAATATGAGATGGTAAATCTTTCAATAGCTTCGCCGCGTTCGGCTTCGCCCATTGGACCGGCGCCAACTCGGCTACCTCGAATCGCACTTCCGCCTGCCATCTGCTATCTCCTCTTAGTAATACTTATTAAATTAATAGTTAAAAAAATTGAAAATTACTTAAGCAACAATCCAAGTGCGACTACGGATGCGAACCAGAGCCCACCTACAACGATTGTGATTCGATCCAAATTCCGTTCGACAACTGAGGATCCTCCGTATGAAGATGAAACTCCACCACCGAAAAGATCTGAAAGGCCTGCGCCTTTCCCTTTATGAAGCAAAACAAGCATGATCATCAACAAACTTGTGATGATTAAAAGAATCGATAACGCTAATTTCATTGTTACTCCTTAAAGGGCAATTCTATCCGGGTTAGGCTGGGCTCTTTACGCTGTGAAACTTAACAATTTTGGCGAATTCATCTGGATCTAAGCTGGCCCCGCCAATTAGCGCCCCATCAACATCCGGTTGAGCCATAATTTCGACCACATTTGAAGACTTAACTGAACCACCATAAAGAATTCGCATATTGTCTGCAATTTCGGCAGATCCAATTTCTTTGATTGTTTTACGGATTTGCTCGCAAACCTCTTGAGCATCCTCTGGCGTTGCAGTTTTTCCGGTTCCGATCGCCCAAACTGGTTCGTATGCAATTACGATTTTCTTCAAATCTGGTTTATGAAAACCAGCCAACCCATTCTTTACTTGAGCAACTACGTGCTCGACATGAGTTCCCGCTTCGCGAATCGCTAATTCTTCTCCAACGCAGAAAATTGGAGTTAATTCATTTTCCAGCGCAGCTTTAATTTTGCGATTAACTAATTTGTCATCTTCTTTGTGAATTGTCCGACGTTCACTATGTCCGATTGCAACATAAGTGCATCCCAATTTCGACAACATAGATCCGGATATATCTCCTGTGTAAGCACCGCTGGCTTCTGGTGAAAGATCTTGTGCGCCGTACTGCAAACGTAACCGATCGCCATCTACGAGTGTTTGAATTGAACGAATATCTGTAAATGGAGGGAGGACTGCAACATCCACTGCGTCATAATCTTTATCATCCAAGCTATAAACCAATTTTTGAGTAACTGCAATTGCTTCCAGATGGTTTAGATTCATCTTCCAATTGCCCGCCATTAATGGTTTACGCATATTTCTCCTTATAACCCGAGCGCAGTTAAGCCCGGTAATTCTTTGCCTTCCAAATATTCAAGCGATGCGCCACCGCCAGTTGAGATGTATCCAAATTGTTCATCTTTAAATCCAAGTGCGCGAACCGCTGCAGCGGAATCTCCTCCACCAACTACCGAAATTCCACTCACTTGAGTTAGCGCATTTGCTATCTCTTTTGTGCCATTTGCGAATGCGGCAAATTCAAAAACTCCCATTGGACCATTCCAAAAGACCGTTTTGCATTTTTTGATTGCTTCAGCAAATGAAGCGGCGGATAACGGTCCTATATCTAATCCCATTTGATCTGAAGGAATTTCCGAAGCTGAAACTAAAGTCGCTGGCGCATCCGATGCAAATGCTGGCGCCACAACTATGTCAGTTGGAAGAAGTAGTTCGACACCCTTCGCTTTTGCGGTTTCGATTAAACCTTTAACCGTTTCCAACATCTCTTCTTCGACTAGGGATTTTCCTATTTCAAAGCCTTGAGCTTTTAAGAATGTGAAAACCATTCCACCGCCGATAGCCAATACATCTACTTTGCTCAGCAGGTTTTCGATAACGCCTAATTTGTCGGAAACCTTTGCGCCGCCAAGTACAACACCATATGGACGTTCCGGATTCTGGGTCAATTTCTTCAGTACTTCGACTTCAGCTGCAACCAAGGTACCTGCAGCGTTAGGTAATAATTTTGGTAAATCAAATACTGAAGCATGTTTGCGATGTACTGCGCCAAAACCATCTCCGACGTATAGATCCGCCAATTTTGCTAATTGCTTTGCAAAAGTTTGACGCTCTGCTTCATCTTTACTGGTTTCTGCAGCACTATATCGAATATTTTCGAGCAACAAGATTTCACCAGATTTCAAAGCAGAAGCTTGTGCTTCCACTTCGGTGCCAGTAATTGCGCCGGCGAATAGCACAGGGCGATTTAACAGTTCCGACAACCGTTTTGATATCGGAAGTAACGAAAGCTCTGGCTTTGCTTCACCTTTTGGCCGACCTAAGTGCGCTGCAATTACAAGTGATGCGCCGCTACTTAGTAATTTATTAATTGTTGGTAACGATGCCCGAATTCGACCATCATCTGTGATTACTCCATCTTTCAATGGAACATTCAAATCACAGCGAAGAAATACTCGCTTTGATCCAACTGCGAGATCTTCAAGTTTGGTCATTAGAGCTTTGAGCCAACCAACTTAATCAAATCAACCAAGCGGTTTGAGTAACCCCATTCATTGTCATACCAAGCAACAACTTTTGCGGTTGTTCCAATCACTTTAGTTAGACCCGCATCAACAATTGAAGAAGCAGGATCTGTGACAATGTCTGAAGAAACGATTGGGTCTTCGGTGTAATACAGGAATCCTTTTAGCGGACCATTTGCTGCAGCTTTAAGGGCGGCATTAATTTGTTCCGCACTAGCTTCTTTAGCAAGTTCAACAGTTAAATCAGTAACAGAACCAGTTGGTACTGGAACACGTAATGCGTATCCATCAAGTTTGCCCTTTAATTCCGGTAATACTAATGAAATTGCTTTCGCTGCGCCGGTCGATGTTGGAATGATGTTTGTCGCTGCAGCGCGCGCACGACGTAAGTCTTTGTGTGGGAAATCAAGAATTACTTGATCATTTGTGTAGGCGTGAACTGTAGTCATCAAGCCACGAACAATTCCAAAATTATCTTGCAGCACCTTCGCTACTGGAGCTAAGCAGTTGGTGGTACATGAAGCATTGGAAATCACATGATGATTTGCAGCGTCATATTTCTCATGATTGACACCCATAACAATGGTGATGTCTTCATCTGTCGCAGGCGCTGAAATAATAACTTTTTTTGCACCGGCTGCTATGTGCTTCTTTGCGTCATCGGCCTTAGTAAAAATTCCAGTTGATTCAACGACTACATCTGCGTTGACGCTTGCCCAAGGAAGTGCGCCTGGATCGCGTTCTGCGAAAACTTTAATTGTTTTGCCGCCGACAGTGATTGAGCCTTCGCCAGCAGTAACTTCAACTCCAAGACGACCAAGAATTGAGTCATACTTTAAAAGATGTGCCAATGTCGAAGTTGGAGTTAAGTCGTTGATGCCAACAATTTCGATTGCTGGATTGTTTAATGCAGCGCGAAAGAAATTGCGACCGATGCGACCAAAACCGTTAATGCCGACGCGAGTTGTCATTTGAAAATGCTCCTAAAAATCAAAATTTAAAGTCCACCACAACATTGGGGTACGTAGTTAAGTTTAATCGGGCGCAACTAGCCGAGCAAATCGGGTGATAGCCCTGCTTCAGTATCTGGTATTCCCAACTCACCAGCGCGCTTATCGGCCATCGCCAATAATCGACGAATTCTTCCGGCAATTGCATCTTTTGTCATCGGCGGAGTTGCGAGCGATCCAAGTTCTTCCAAACTTGCTTGACCATGTGTAACTCGAAGTTCACCAGCTTCCAACAAATGTTTGGGAATTGTTTCGCCCAAAATTTCCATTGCTCTTTGAACTCTGGCAGATGCTGCAACCGCTGCACGAGCAGATCTGCGCAAATTTGCGTCATCAAAATTTGCTAATCGATTTGCAGTGGCACGAACTTCGCGGCGCATTCGTCGTTCTTCCCATGCCATAACACTTTCGTGTGCACCAAGTCTGGTTAATAAAACTCCAATTGCATCACCATCGCGAATTACTACACGATCAACGCCACGAACTTCGCGCGCTTTCGCTGCAATTCCCAATCGGCGAGCAGCACCCACTAATGCCAATGCAGCTTCAGGACCTGGGCAAGTTATTTCTAAGGAAGAAGAACGACCTGGTTCAGTTAACGAACCGTGCGCAATAAATGCACCACGCCATGCTGCCTCTGCATCACAGATTGATCCATTTACAACTTGCGGTGGCAAACCGCGGATCGGTCTCGAATTTGAATCAACTAAACCAGTTTGGCGAGCCAACGCTTCCCCATCGTTAACAACGCGAACAACGTAGCGTGAACCTTTTCGCAAACCACTTGAAGAGATAACTGCTAAATCACTTTCGTGGCCATAAATTTCAGAGATGTCTTTTCGTAACCGACGAGCTGATTGCGCCGCATCTAATTCGACCTCAACAACAATTCGCCCCGCAACCACATGCAATCCGCCGGCGAAGCGAACTAGCGCCGAAACTTCAGCTTTGCGACAGCATGGTTTTGAAACCGCTAATCGCGTCAATTCATCTTTAACACTCGGTGTCATAGCCACGGCGGTATCAAACCAAAATTTCTTCGAAAATGTGGCTGAAAGTAGAAATTAATTTTCCAATATCGTGATGTATTCCACCTGGAACCTTGCGTAAATCAGCTAGAACCAACTTCCCGCCGATTTCTTTAACCATAGCCTCAAGTTCAACTTTATCCCTGATGCCGGTTTGATCTGCCACGACATATTCGAATCTAATTTCCGGTGCATATGAATGCAGCAATTGCAGATGCTCTTCTGGGGTGTAACCAGCATATTCATCGCCAGAAATTGCCGGATGTGCATCCAAATTTAATAACAAAACTTTTTTAGCCTTACTGTCAGCAATCGCTTTTCGTTGCGCCGGAACCATTAAATGTGGCAAAACGCTGGTCAGCCAAGAACCAGGTCCCATTGTGATTACATCAGCATTTGCAATCGCAGTTAACGTTTCGGTATGAGCCTGTGGTTGATCAGGAATTAATTTAATGGAATCCAATTTACCTTTTGCAACGGCAACTTCTTTTTGACCGCGAACAACGATGCGTCCAACTGAAGTTATAAAAGTTCCTTCAATTTCTAATGGTTCGGCTGCCATTGGAAGCACCCGCCCTACTACGCGAAGAAGCGCACCAACACGATCAAGGCCAGCAACGGTATCCGCATCGCGATCCCATAACGCCGCTAAAAGTAAATTACCTAAGGCGTGACCATTCAAATCACCATCGCTTGTAAATCTATATTGCAATATATCGGCCCAACTTCTGCCCCATTCATCGTCGCTGCAAAGTGCCGTTAAGGCCATGCGTAAATCGCCAGGTGGCATAATTGAAAATTCGTCGCGCAGTCGTCCGCTTGACCCACCATTATCTGCAACAGTTACAACCGCTGTGATTTCAGAAGTTAATTGTCGCAACGCTGAAAGTGTGGCAGCTAAACCATGACCGCCACCAAGTGCGACAACTTTTGGTTGACGAAAATCTAATGTATTCATTCCCGACCCAGGTCACGATGAATAGCTTTTGCCGAAATTGAATCGCTAGATAATTGCGATGAAATTCGTTCGGCGATAGCCACGCTTCGATGTTTCCCGCCAGTGCAACCTACTGCCAGAGTTATAAATTTCTTTCCCTCTCTTAGATATCCGGCACTTAGAGTTTTAAGCAGCGACACGTATTGCGTGACAACTTCGGTAACTTCTGGTTGATCAAATACATAATTAGCCACTTCTGATGTCAGACCAGTTTTTGGTCTTAAATCTGGCACCCAATGTGGATTGGGAATGAATCTACAATCTAAAACCAAATCGGCATCTACCGGAATTCCGTATTTATATCCAAAGCTCAACACATTTATTCTTATTTCAGAAGGTTTACCGTCGCCAAATGTTTCGGAGATTCGCTTCTCCAATTGATGAACGTTCAATCCACTGCTATCTATAACAATGTCTGCCGAAGCGCGTAGGTTTTCCAATTTTGTACGCTCCCGCAAAATTCCATCAAGAATGCGATCCCCTTGTTGGAGTGGATGAGGTCTCCGAGTCGCTTCAAATCGTTGCACTAACGCTTGATCGCTTGCATCCAAAAACAACAACTGGAACTGAACAGATTTTTCTCTTAATACATCTAACGCGCTAGTTAAATCATCGAAGAATTTTCCGCCTCGAACATCTACAACCACTGCTAACGCCGGTACGCTCTCACTTTTTTCAACCAAATCTGGCAAGAGTGCTGGAGGTAAATTATCTACGACATACCATTTCGCATCTTCTAACGCATGGGCTACGGTCGACCGACCTGCACCTGACATTCCGGTCAGAACTAGAACTTTTCGCTCGCTCATGGCGCCATCATGCCTTGAGTGTCAAGCATCTAAAATTTCGCCGGTTTGAGCGTCTACCGCTTCATAGTTTGTTACCAAATGTTGCGCAATATTCTCGGCCAACTTTTCCCCGATGCCAGGAGTTTTAGAAATATCTTCTACCGATGCCTTTTTAATCGCAGCAACGGAACCAAAACGATCTAATAAGGCAGCTCGACGGGCCGGACCAAGTGTGGCGATCTCATCTAATACCGATTCCAACATTAATTTTGATCGACGCGATCTATGGAATGTGATTGCAAATCTATGTGCTTCATCTCTGAGTTGTTGCAATAGATAGAGACCTTCACTATTTCGCGGCAACATGATTGATTGCTTGGCATGTGGCAACCAAACTTCTTCCAATCTTTTTGCTAAACCGATTAACGGAATATCGGTAATACCGAGTTCCAATAACGCCCGTTCTGCTGCGTTAACTTGTGGTAAACCACCATCAACCACAATTAAATTAGGTGTATATGAAAACTTTCCTGGCGTTTCACCTATTTCTGCCTCTTGATCTTGTAACCACCGCTTCATTCTTCTCGTAATTACTTGATGCATTGATCTTGAATCATCTATCGGGCCTGGACCACGATTTATGATGAACCGGCGATAGTCACTCTTTTTAGATTGGCCATCTTCAAAAACCACCATTGAAGCGACAACCGTTGTGCCAGATATATTGGAAATATCAAAACATTCAATTCGCAGCGGTACATTTTCAAGGTTGAGCGCCTCTTGTAATTGGGTTAAAGCTCGACCGCTTACGGCGGCATCTTTCGAACGTTTGCTTAAGTATTGAATCAACGCATAGCGAGCATTTCGCTCAACCGTTTTAGAGAGGTCAAATTTCTCACCGCGTTGCGGAACTTTAATATTCATATTTAGCAAGTCTGCCAAATTTGGATCTGGATTCCGATTTAAAATTAATTCCTTAGGCCGCTCGTCATCAGAAGAGTAAATTTCAATTAATAGTGGCGTTATTTCATCTTCATTTTCTAAGACATCTTTCTGGTCCAGGACCCAACTTCTGCTACCTCTAATTGCGCCCTCACGAACTTTGAAAATTGAAGCAGCTGTATGCAAACCTTCGGTGTAAAGCGAAATAACATCGGCATTAATGGTTTCCGACAGCGCCGCATCGCTAGATTCCAGCGAAGTTTCCAATGCAGCTATTTGATCTCTTAATCTAGCTGCGCGTTCGAACTCTTCCCTTTCGCTGGCTTGTTCCATCTCTTTAGTCAAAAGCGGAACTAAATCATGACTACCTGATGCCAAGAATTTATCCAACTTTTTTGCAATCTCTTTATGGCCAGCTTCGTCAATCCAACCAACACATGGTGCGGCACATTTTCCAATGTCACCTAGTAAACATTGTCGTTTATTGTTTTTTGCTCGATCGAAATTTGAATTGGTGCAACTTCGAACCGGAAATATTCGAAGCAAAGTATCAAAGGTTGATCGAAGCGCTCGAGGTTGAATATATGGGCCGTAATAATTTATGCCTTTAACCTTTTCTCGTCGAGTTATGAATAATTTAGGGAATTTTTCATTTAACGAAAGTGCTAAGTATGGATAACTCTTATCGTCTCTGAAGCGAACATTAAAAGGCGGTCGGAATTGTTTAATCCAAGTAAATTCAAGTTGCAAAGCTTCAATTTCAGAATCAACAATCGTCCAGTCAACTCGTGTAGCTTGGCTGACCATTCGATCAGTTCGATCCGGCAGATTGTTTAGAAAATATGAACCGAGCCGGTTTTTTAAATTTAAAGCTTTGCCGACATACAGAATCTCATCATTTTGATCATAGAACCGATATACCCCTGGTTCAGTCGGAATATTTTCTGGTTTGAAACTTGCTGGCATTATTTTGCTTTACGGTTACTGGCCAATATTTCTTTCAAGAATTTACCGGTGTAGCTGGAATTAACTTTTGATATTTCTTCTGGCGTTCCAGCAGCGACTACTAAGCCACCGCCATGACCGCCTTCTGGTCCCATATCGATTACCCAGTCTGCCGATTTAATTACATCTAAATTATGTTCGATTACGACCACGGTGTTTCCGCCATCAACTAAACGATTTAAGACAATAAGTAATTTGCTAACATCTTCAAAATGTAATCCGGTAGTTGGCTCATCTAAAACATAAATTGTTCGACCGGTAGAACGTCGTTGTAGTTCAGTTGCCAATTTAACGCGTTGCGCTTCGCCGCCCGACAGGGTTGGCGCTGATTGACCCAACCGAACATATCCCAATCCCACGTCGCATAAAGTTTTTAAGTATCGAGCAATCGCAGGGACTGATTCAAAGAATGTATGGGCTTCCTCAATCGGCATATCTAAAATTTCAGCAATGGTCTTACCTTTGTAATGAACTTCCAACGTTTCTCGGTTATATCGAGCTCCGTGACAAACTTCGCACGGCACATAAACATCTGGCAAGAAATTCATCTCGATCGTAATCGTTCCATCGCCGGAGCAGTTTTCGCAGCGTCCGCCTTTGACGTTGAACGAGAATCTTCCTTGCTGATAACCACGCACTTTGGCTTCAGTTGTTTCGGCGAAGAGTGCGCGAACCTTGTCGAAAACTCCGGTGTAGGTTGCAGGGTTAGATCGTGGCGTGCGACCAATCGGAGATTGATCAACATGAACTACTTTATCTAGTTGATCAATGCCAACTACGCTTTTGTGACGGCCAGGAACTATTCGCGCACCATTTAATTTATTGGCTAAAGTTGAATACAAAATGTCATTTACTAATGTGGATTTACCAGAACCACTTACTCCCGTAACCGAAACAAATGCACCGAGTGGAATCTCAACATCAATAT
>JBDLPY010000031.1:0-3301 GCA_039800785.1 Actinomycetota bacterium | reverse complement strand
TTGAGCGAACAATCACAGAAAATAATTCCGCTAACCCGCCTTTCGGCGAGTGGGAGATTAACCGTTACTACCCATAGGCTTAGCCAATGAGCGAAATCAAAATTCCAGATAACTTAAAACCAAAAGATGGTCGATTTGGTTGCGGTCCATCAAAAGTGCGCCCAGAGCAATTGCAAGCACTTCTTGATAATTCAAAAGTTATCGGAACATCACATCGCCAAAAGCCAGTAAAGAATGTCTTGCACCAAGTTCGCGAAGGTTTAAATTCTTTATTTAATTTGCCGGAAGGTTACGAAGTCGTTTTAGGCAATGGTGGCTCAACTGCGTTCTGGGATATCGCAACATTTGGTTTGATTGAAAAGAAATCTCAACATTTAAATTTCGGAGAATTTTCATCTAAATTCGCGGCAGCTGCGAAAGAAGCGCCATTCTTGGACGAACCAACGGTAATTAAATCCGAACCAGGTTCACATCCTGAAGCAAAAGCTGAAGCTGGCGTAGATGCATATGCCCTGACACATAACGAAACCAGTACTGGTGTTTCAATGCCAATTAAGCGTCCAGCTGGCACTGATGGTGCTTTGGTATTAGTTGATGCAACTAGCGCAGCTGGTGGTCTATTTGTTGATGCCAAAGAATTCGATGCTTATTACTTTGCACCTCAGAAATCATTCGCATCAGATGGTGGTTTGTGGCTCTCATTGATGAGTCCAGCAGCGCTCGAACGTGCGGCAAAAATTAAAGCGTCTGGCCGATGGATCCCGGCTTTCTTTGATTTAACAATTGCAATTGATAATTCAAAATTGGATCAAACATATAACACACCAGCGGTCACCACTTTAATTATGTTGGCAAATCAAATTGAGTGGATGAATAAAAATGGCGGCATGAAATTCGTTTCAGATCGCACTGCGCAAAGTGCAAATAATCTTTATGGCTGGGCGGAAAAAACTAGCTACACCACGCCATTTGTTACCGATCCAGCAATGCGCTCAAATGTCGTTGGCACAATTAATTTTGATGACACAATTGATGCTGCTGCAGTTGCTGCAGCACTTCGGGCAAATGGAATTGTTGATACCGAGCCTTATCGCAAGTTAGGCAAGAACCAACTTCGAATCGGAATGTTCCCAGCAATTGACCCAGCCGACGTGCAAGCGCTCACCGCTTGCATTGATTACGTTGTCGAGAATTTAAAGTAACGGATCAATTCGAGACCGATCGAGATAAATATGGAACTACGAAATTTAAATTCCGAGTTAGCCAAAGTTATCGCTTTTCTAATTTTCGGCATTTTTGCTTGGACCATTGCAGCATTGGTTTTCATCATTATCGGAGCAGCAATAAAACTGATTTTGGTTTGTGCGATCGGAATCGCACTTGGCATATTTGGACTTAGATATTCAATCCGCCGCAGTCGTCGCGGCGAACTTAATTAGTCGCATATTGTTTAGCGACCGAAGCAGCTAAGTCTTTTTTTGCAATGCTCCAATCGGTTCCATAAACTTTTTGAAATGAAGATTCAAAATTTCCGGTTTTGGCCAAATCGGAAATCAGAGTCATTGTTTTTTCAATTCCGCCATTAGCTGCTAAAGATTCAACAAGTAAGAAACCAAGTCCATATACATATGACCGGTATGAATCAGTGCACTTTCCAGCTCTTGGTTCGCCAGCATTTTCTAGAAAATTCAGAATTCCAGATTGAGAATAATCGCCAAAAGGTCCTGGTTTCTTTTGTAACCAAATTTTTCGAAAACTTATGTATTCCTTTAAATTCTTACTTGTCGCGGTAAATCCAGCAACTTGCGGCTGGCCCTCACTAATCCAACATGGAATTAATCCGTAACCATTAATAGTTTTATTTTGCGTAAATTGGGCAGTCTGTACAACATGTGTAAATTCATGAAATTCTGAATGTCCAATTAATTGTGGGTCAGATCCATTAGAAACTGAATTTACTCCTTCAAATAATTGGCCTACGCCATTGTAGGTTCCACCAAATGCGCCGCAATTATTAAGATTTGCACAATTGGCTTCTAAATCACTTGGTTTAAACCAAGAACCATTTAAATTTATTAATTCTTGGCTAACCCACGGTAAATCAACTTGATTAAAAAAGAACACTTCTGTTTTCACGGGTTGGTTAAAATTTTTCCAATAACCTGAAGCGTTACTTAATGTTATTTTGTGGTCGACTCTATTATTTGGAAATTTTGTATTTGGACCTATTTTAATTTCAAAATTTGTTCTTAATTCTGCTTTGGTCAATAAATTTTGTCCGTCCAACCAGACTTTGATTGGTGTTAAATTCGACTTCGCCGCTAATTGTTCAAAATTTGAAGGAAATTCACCCAAAGATACCCAGCTAGTGAACTTACCTTTTTTCACACATTTAAATATTGAAGGAGTTTGTAATTTATAACTTCCAACATCTTTACAATTTTTGGCAGCTGCTTGTGAAGCAACTGAATTGAAAATTGAAACTAACAAGGTAGCAACGATAAAAATTGCTACCTTGCGTTTCGGCATTAATTTCCGGCTTGTTCTACTTGCGCTGCAATGCCGCGCAATACTTTTACTGTTCGCTCAATTTCGTTAGCTGACGGTGTGCGTCCATGGCGGAATGAATTGCCAAGGCGATCCAAAATCTTGATTGAATCTTCGATAATTGCAGCTAAGTCATCAAAGTCGCCACGTGAATTGCTCGCAAGTGATGGCGGTGCATCTAATACGCGAACTTGTAACGCTTGCGGACCACGACGAGATTCGGCAACTGAGAATTCCAATTTTGTGCCAGGCTTAACTGTAGTTACGCCTTCTGGCAATGCATTTGCTGACAAATAAACATCTTGTCCTTCATCAGAATCAATAAAGCCAAAGCCTTTTTCTAAGCTAAACCATTTAACGCGGCCAGTAGGCATAGCGGGCTCCTTTAGATATTTACTCGTTTAGTTTCTCATTCGCCTTTTAAAATTCTAACTTTCTAAAATGTTAAAAGGTCAGGGGGTAATTTTATCGCGGGTTACAGATTGTTGGGAACCATTTTTTAAGCGCGGAAAAGGGAAAAACTGGTCAAAAATCTTTAAACAGTGGCTTCGGAATGTGCTCCGCAGCCATGGTCGACCGAAACTACGCGCGCATCTTCTGGCGAAATTGCATTGGCGCAAACGCCAAATGCACTCCGCATTGATCCAGCAATTGGTAAAAAGAATCCGCAAGAACCGCAAGGTTTTGGTGACATGCGCGCCATTTCAGAATTTGGTCCGCGATCACCATCATGCCAACGTTTAGCAGCTTGATC
>JBDLPY010000030.1:0-3279 GCA_039800785.1 Actinomycetota bacterium | reverse complement strand
TCGAAGAAACTGCTGATGCCATACAAAAGAAGAGTTATTCAATTGATCAGCGAATGACGCTCGAATATAAGGTACTTCGCGCCGACCAAGAGGTTTCAAGTGGTTGGGCCTTAAACGAAGTCACGATCGAACGTAACGGAACAACGATGGTTGAACTGTTTTTGCAAATTGATCATCGGCCAATTTCAAGTTGGTGGTGCGATGGTTTGATAGTTGCAACTCCTACCGGATCTACTGCGTATGCATTCTCGGCTGGCGGACCAATTGTTTGGCCAGAGGCAGAAGTTTTGGTTATTACACCAATTGCAGCGCATGCGCTTTTTACCAAACCGTTAGTAACTTCTCCGAAATCGCCAATTACGATCGATGTTGAATCAAGCGATGCGCTAGTTTCTGCAGATTCGTTACGAAAATTACCGTTAAAAGAAGGCGACCGAATAGAAATAACTAAGAGTCAATTGCCGATAAAGCTGGCTCACATAAAGCGAGTTAATTTCAGCGATCGTTTGGTAGCGAAATTCAAATTACCGGTAGAGGGTTGGCGTGGCAAGTAATCGCCCTAAGTTGAGCGATGTCTCGATTAATGGCATCGGAGTAATTGCTTCATCAAACCTTGAATTGAAACCTGGATTCACTGTAATTACTGGTGAAACTGGCGCTGGAAAAACTATGATTTTAACGGCGCTAAATCTAGTTCTTGGTGGAAAAGCTGACGCCGCACTTGTGAGACATGGCAACGAAAGAGCTGTAGCAAGCGCTACTTTCGAAATCAATAATGATTTAGCCGAAAAATTTGAGGAACGCGGTGTAATTGCACAAGATGGCGAATTAATTATCACTCGTACTGTTAACTCTGATGGCAGAAGTAAAGCCGTGGCTGGTGGCATATCAGTTGCGATGAGTGCACTTTCAGAAATTGCCGATGAATTAGTCATGATTCACGGCCAGGCAGCAAGTCAAACTTTAACTAAAACAGCGAAGCATCGTGATTTGTTGGATGGATTTGGAAATTACCGAGATGTTCTTTCACGTTACCAGGCAAATTATCAAGCCGTAAGCGACATGAAAAAACGAATCAAGGCGATGCGTAACGCCTCTAAAGAGCGCGATTCTAAGCTTGCCGAATTGGAAGTTTTCAAAAATGCAATAACAAAATTAAATCCGCAAGCGGGTGAAATCAACGACGTAAACGAGGAGATAGGAAAGTTATCTTCGGTAGAAGAATTACGGGTAACTATAAGTAATTCGCTGAATTCAATTGATGGCGAAGAGCTATCGGCTTTGGCGGCTTTAAATCAAGCAAGAAAATACCTCGAGAAAGCAGCTTCGTTAGATGGTTCGTTAACAAATCGTCATGATGCAATATCGGACGCGTATTTTCAATTGCAAGAAACGGTAGGCGCCCTATCCGGATATTTGGAGGATTTATCAGCTGATCCAAATCGCTTAGATTTCCTACAACAAAGAAAATCCGATTTAAGTAGTTTTATTAAGAAGTTTGGTGATGGAACCGACCCGGATATTGCATTAGCAAGCTTGATCGAACGTCGTTCAAATTTAGCGAATGAAATTGAAGATTTGGCCGGTGGGGATGATCGCATTAAAGATTTGGAAAATGAATTGAAATCGCTTGAAAATTCGCTCATTGGTGCCGCCAATGATTTGTCGAAAGCAAGAAAAAAAGCTGGTGAAGATTTAGCAAAGAAAGTGTCTGAAGAGATTCATAACCTTTCAATGCCAAATACGAATTTTGTCGTTTCAATATTGCCATTAGACAATCTTGAACTTACCGGTGCGGATGAAGTTTCGTTTCAATTGCAGACGCATACAGATGGACCATTGGTATCAATCGCTAAAGGTGCAAGCGGTGGCGAACTATCTCGGATCGCTTTGGCCATAGAAGTTGTAATAGCCGAATCGGAAAATATCGGCACGTATATTTTTGACGAAGTTGACGCGGGTGTGGGTGGAAAAGCAGCAATCGAAGTAGGTAAAAGATTAAAGAAATTATCTAAAAACGCGCAAGTAATTGTTGTGACACATTTACCGCAGGTTGCTGCTTGGGCGGATTCACATTTTGTTGTTATGAAAGATGAAAGTGGATCTGTTACACAAAGCCAAATCCAGGAAGTAATTGATAAAAATCGAGTAGAAGAATTGGCTCGCATGCTTGCTGGACATGAATCTTCAGAGAGTGCGCGCAAACACGCCGCTGAATTACTTGAAGAGTCGCAAATTCATGTTTTTCAATAAATTTATGATAGATTAGTAGTCCATGAGCGGTTCTCATGTGACGAAACATTTATTTGTAACTGGCGGAGTCGCCTCAAGTCTCGGCAAAGGTTTAACGGCCTCTAGTTTGGGGCGTTTAATGGTGGCGCGCGGACTTCGCGTAACGATGCAGAAACTTGACCCTTATTTAAACGTTGATCCCGGAACGATGAATCCATTTCAACATGGCGAAGTTTTTGTAACTGACGATGGCGCGGAAACCGACCTAGATATTGGTCATTACGAGCGTTTTCTAGACCGGAATTTGTCAGGCGAAGCTAACGTAACTACTGGACAGGTTTATTCGAGAGTTATTGCACGCGAGCGACGTGGTGAATATTTAGGCGAAACCGTTCAGGTTATTCCACACATTACGAACGAGATTAAATCGCGAATGTTGGCCGATGATGGCCCAGATGTGGATTTAGTTATTACCGAAATTGGCGGCACAGTCGGCGATATTGAATCCCAGCCGTTTCTAGAGGCGGCCCGGCAAGTTCGCCAAGCAATCGGCCGAGAGAATGTTTTCTATTTACATGTTTCATTGGTTCCATACATTGGACCTTCTGGTGAGCTTAAAACAAAACCAACTCAACATTCGGTAGCAGCGTTAAGATCAATTGGTATCGCCCCGGATGCCGTGGTTTTACGCTCCGATCGCGAAATCACAGAAGGCGTAAAACGCAAAATTGCATTGATGTGCGACGTTGACTACGACGCAGTTGTAGCTGCGGTCGATGCACCTTCTATTTACGACATTCCTAAAGTTCTGCACGAAGAGGGAATCGATGCATATGTAGTCCGTCGATTGGGGCTTAAAGCTCGAGATGTTGTGTGGGGCGAATGGGAAGAATTACTTAATGTGGTTCACAATCCAAAACATTTCATAAAAGTTGCACTAGTTGGAAAATATATTGACCTACCAGATGCTTATCTTTCGGTAACCGAAGCATTGCGGGCTGGTGGTTTTGCAAACAAAGCGAAGATCGAGATTAAATGGATTGCGAG
>JBDLPY010000029.1:0-3807 GCA_039800785.1 Actinomycetota bacterium | reverse complement strand
TGCACGAAGAGGGAATCGATGCATATGTAGTCCGTCGATTGGGGCTTAAAGCTCGAGATGTTGTGTGGGGCGAATGGGAAGAATTACTTAATGTGGTTCACAATCCAAAACATTTCATAAGAGTGGCACTAGTTGGAAAATATATTGACCTACCAGATGCTTATCTTTCGGTAACCGAAGCATTGCGGGCTGGTGGTTTTGCAAACAAAGCGAAGATCGAGATTAAATGGATTGCGAGCGATGATTGCGCCACCCCACAAGGAGCCACGCAAGCGCTTTCTGAAGTAGATGCAATTTGTGTACCTGGCGGATTTGGAATTCGAGGAATTGAAGGAAAACTTGGAGCACTTAAATTTGCCCGAGAAAACAAAATTCCGACTCTTGGTTTGTGTCTAGGTTTGCAGTGCATGGTTATTGAAGGTGCTAGAAATTTAGCGGGATTGAAAGATGCGAACAGTGCAGAATTTGATCCAGAAACCTCAATGCCGGTGATCGCAACTATGGATGATCAAGTAGCAAATGTGTCCGGCGATGGTGACATGGGTGGCACGATGAGGCTAGGCCTGTATAAAGCTAAATTGCAAAAGGGTTCTATCGTTGCGCGGGTTTATGGCAAAGATGAAATTTCAGAACGTCATCGCCATCGTTATGAAGTAAACAATAAATATCGCGATCAGATTAGCGCTGCCGGTATGGTTTTTTCTGGCGTAAATGCGGAACGCGATTTAGTTGAATTTGTTGAACTACCTGAGAACGTTCATCCATATTACGTAGGAACGCAAGCTCACCCTGAATTTATGTCTCGCCCAACTAGACCACACCCATTATTTGCTGGTCTAATAGAGGCTGCTATTTCCCGAAAGGCCTGAAAAATGATTGTCGGCGTTCCTAATGAGATCAAAACGCTAGAAGCTCGTGTTGCCATCACCCCTGCCGGAGTTCGAGAATTTGTGAAAGCTGGACACACGGTTCTTGTTGAAACCGGTGCAGGTATTGGGTCGTCAATTTCAGATAACGATTTCGCAGCAGAGGGTGCGCAACTTCTTAGCGCAACTGAAATTTGGGCCAAAGCGGATTTAATCATCAAAGTAAAAGAACCATTAGCGGCGGAATACAAATTGATGCGCAAAGGCCAAGTTCTTTTTACTTATTTACATCTTGCCGCATCAAAAGATTGCACTGACGCTTTAGTTTTAAGCGGTACAACTGCAATTGCGTACGAAACTGTTGAAGTAAATGGAACGTTGCCATTGTTAACACCAATGTCAGAAGTTGCCGGAAGATTAGCTACTCAAGTTGGTGCTACAGCCCTTCAAAAGGCAAATGGTGGTCGCGGTGTTCTACTTGGTGGAGTGCCTGGCGTTAAACCAGGAAAAGTTGTCGTTATCGGCGGAGGCGTAGCTGGAACAAACTCTGCAGTTATGGCTCTTGGAATGGGCGCCGATGTAACAATTTTCGATCGCAATTTGGCGCGATTACAACAAATCGATACCACTTATAGAGGTGCAATAAAAACCCGCGCTGCAAATGATTTAGCTATTGAAGAAGAATGCGTTTCAGCTGATTTAGTTGTGGGTGCGGTGTTAATTCACGGCGCCAAAGCACCAAAACTTGTTAGTAATAAATTGGTATCAAAGATGAAAACCGGATCAGTGTTAGTGGACATTGCAATTGATCAAGGTGGTTGTTTTGAAGATTCAAAACCTACTACGCACGATAATCCAACATATAAAGTGCACGAAAGCGTTTTCTATTGTGTCGCCAACATGCCAGGTGCAGTTCCGGTTGCTTCAACCTATGCCTTAACCAACGCAACTCTGCCTTATGCACTTGCGCTTGCCAATAAAGGTTGGGAAAAAGCCATTGCCGAAGATAAGAATTTGGCAAAAGGATTAAATGTTCATGAAGGAAAGATCTACTACGAAGCTGTGGCTTTGGCCCATGGTTACGAATACACAAAACTCTAATTAGCCATTACCTAAATGACATTCGTTGCTGGGTTTTTAGATTACCTAGCAATTGAAAAAGGCGCAGCGAAAAACACTATTTCAGCGTACCGAAGAGATCTTGGGAAATATGAAACTTGGTTAGAAAGTCGTAATGTCGACTTATCAAGAATTTCCGAAAATGATGTTATTGAATACGCCGAATTTCTTAGTTCTCAAAATCTCAAACCAACATCGTTAGAACGGAATTTCTCATCGGTTAGATCTCTGCATAAGTATTTAAGCAAAGAATTCTCGCAATTTGATCCAACCGAAGCTCTACCGGAAATTAAGCAAAGTAAGCGCTTACCAAAAGCGTTAACAGTGGATCAAATTCAGAAAATTATTGATGTTAGCAAGAAACCAGATATAGCTTTGAGCCTGCGCGATACGCTAATTCTTGAATTGCTATATGGAACTGGCGGGCGAGTAAGTGAAATTGTAGATATTGGTGTTAGCGATATTCAATCTATTCAAATTGATGGCGAAGAAATATTGACGATAAAGCTTCATGGAAAAGGCGGCAAGGAACGAATTGTGCCGCTTGGAAATTTTGCAAAACTGGCCATGGATGAATATCTTGTTAGAACTAGACCACTGTTGAATAAATCTGGCAAAAGTACGTCGTTATTCTTAAATGGACGGGGTACTCAATTATCAAGACAATCAGCTTGGAAAGTAGTTAAAGAAGCAACAAAAGCTGCAGGAATTGATGTAAAAGTCACGCCTCACGTGTTTCGACATAGCTATGCCACTCATTTACTTGATGGCGGAGCTGATATTCGTGTTGTCCAAGAACTTTTGGGACATGCTTCAGTTACAACAACGCAAATTTATACTTTAGTAACAGTTGATAAATTACGCGAAAGTTACCGATTGGCTCATCCGCGAGCTAATTAAAGATCGCGGAGTCGCCGAGCCAAAATTGAGTTGTCACCTTTGGCTTCCAAATCAGCAATAATCACTGCAATCGATTCGCGAACAATTCGGCCACGATCTACTGCCAGTCCTAAATCACCGCGCAATAACAAACGTGCTTGATCTAAATCAAACAATTCATCTGGAGATAAATAGACAGTAATTTTTTCGTCGTGACGTTCTCTGCCACTTGGATTCTTCTCGGAACTTGTAACTCTACGACGTTGGGTCGTGCGGACACCCTTTTTCTTTGGGGCAAGAGTTGGGGCAGTAGTTACTGGTGTTGTTGAAGGTGTACCTTGCGTAGGAAGAACTACTTCTGGAACTGAAACCAATGTTGCTGATTTTGGGCGAAATAATTCATCAGCACCTGGCAAACTCGCGCGACGACTCATTATTTAGCTCCTCCTCGGGCAATTAATTCACGAGCTAATCGACGGTACGAATTAGCCGCATCAGAATTTGTAGCGTACTGGGTTATTGGTTCACCTTTTACGCTAGTTTCAGAAAAACGAATTGTTTTACCAATAATTGTTTCGAAAACATCATCCGGAAATTGTTCAAGCATGCGTCCCAAAACTTCGCGATTATGAACCGCTCTGCGATCGTACATTGTTGCTAAAACGCCAATCAATTTCAGATCCGGATTAAGCGCTTGGCGCACTTTCTGTAAGTTGTTACCTAGTTCGATAAAACCGTTTAGTGAGAACCATTCGCATTGCAATGGCACGATTACCTCTTTAGCGGCGACTAGCGCGTTAATCGCCAATTGACCCATTGTCGGTTGGCAATCAATCAAAATTACATCGTAAAAGTTTTGCAAAGGTGTTAAAACTCGTTTTAGGAAAAACTGAGAACCAATTTCTGAGCCAAGTAGAGCTTCGATAGTTCCAAGTTCGCGGTT
>JBDLPY010000028.1:0-5650 GCA_039800785.1 Actinomycetota bacterium | reverse complement strand
GTTGCGTATGGCGAAGAAGCAGCAACGCGTTGCTGCGCTTTTACGATACGTGAAGCTGAAATTAACTCCATCGCTTTCGTAATTTTCTTCGTCGCTTTAACCGAACGAATTCGGCGGCGATAAATACGTAACTGTGCACCCATGGTTTTTTACTTCTTTGCCGGTACCTGACGAGTAATTGATTCTTGATCTTCGCCAGCTAGCGCTTCAGCATCTTTCTCATTTACTGCTGCTGCAACTGAGGCACGGAATTGCTTCTTGAAATCTTCTACAGCTTTTTCAAGTTTGGCAACGGTGTCATCACCAAGTTCTTTGGTTTCGGCAATCACGGTCATAATTTCTTTACGTTCGCGATTAATGAAATCAAGTAACTCAGCTTCGAAGCGACGGATATCTGCCACTGCAACTGAATCTAACTTTCCAGTTGTACCGGCCCAAATTGAAATTACTTGGCGCTCCAAGCTAAATGGTGAATATTGACCTTGCTTCAACAATTCAACCATTCGCGCACCGCGCTCTAGTTGTGCCTTTGAAGCTGCATCAAGATCTGAACCGAAAGCTGCGAACGCTTCCAACTCGCGGAACTGTGCAAGATCCAAACGCAAACGACCAGCGATTTTCTTCATCGCTTTTGTTTGAGCTGAACCACCAACACGAGAAACAGAAATACCTACGTTAATCGCTGGACGAACGCCAGAGTTAAATAGATCTGTTTCCAAGAAGCACTGTCCGTCAGTAATTGAAATTACGTTAGTCGGAATAAACGCGGATACGTCATTACCTTTAGTTTCGATAATTGGTAGGCCGGTCATTGAACCGCCACCCAATTCTTCAGAAAGTTTTGCGCAACGTTCTAGCAAACGTGAATGTAAATAGAAAACGTCTCCTGGATAAGCTTCGCGACCTGGTGGACGGCGTAGCAATAAGGAAACTGAACGATAAGCCTCAGCTTGCTTTGATAGATCATCAAAAACAATTAGTACGTGATCGCCGTTGTACATCCAGTGCTGACCAATTGCCGAACCGGTGTACGGAGCTAAGTACTTGAAACCAGCTGGATCAGATGCTGGAGCAGAAACAATTGTTGTGTACTCCATTGCACCGGCTTCTTCTAGCGCAGCGCGTACCGATGCAACTGTAGAACCCTTTTGACCGATTGCAACGTAAATGCACTTTACGCGCTTCTTCTTGTCGCCAGATTTCCAGTTTTCTAATTGGTTAATGATTGTGTCTACTGCAACTGCAGTTTTACCAGTCTGACGATCGCCAATGATTAACTGACGTTGACCGCGGCCGATTGCAGTCATTGCGTCAATCGCTTTAATACCTGTTTGTAGTGGTTCTTTAACTGGTTGGCGTTGCACAACAGTTGGTGCCTGTAATTCCAAAGCACGTGTTGCTTCTGCTTTGATTTCACCTTTACCGTCAATTGGACGACCTAGCGCGTCTACAACGCGACCTAAGAATCCATCACCAACTGGAACCGAAAGAATTTCGCCTGTGCGATAAACCTTTGTTCCTTCTTCAATTCCAGTAAATGCGCCGAGGATAACCACACCGATTTCACGAACATCGAGGTTAAGCGCCAAACCAAGTGTTCCGTTTTCAAAACGTAACAACTCGTTTGTCATTGTTGATGGCAAGCCTTCAACACGCGCAATGCCATCGCCAGCTAGCGTGACAATACCGATTTCTTCGCGACCAGCTCCTGCTGGTTGGTATGACTTAACGAAATTTGCGAGTGCATCGCTAATTTCTTCTGGTCGGATCGTGAGTTCCGCCATTTTGTTTCCTCCTAGTTGATCTAACTAATTAGCTAACGCGAGGTTAGCTTCGGCCATTCGACTGACGATTGAACCGTCAATCAATTCATCTCTAAATCGAATTGAAACGCCACCCAAAATCTTTGGATCGGTTTCAACGTTTACACGAATGTTCTGTCCAATTTGCTTGGAAAGAGCAGCCGCTAACTTCTTCTTCTGATCATCCGTTAAAGCCACTGCACTTCGTACTTGGGCAATAACAAGATTGCGGCGAGCTGCTGTTGCAGTTGCCAAATCAGAAAGCGCACCTTCGATGCTACGACCAAAAAGACCGTTAACAACTTGGGTGATTAAAGCTTTGGTGCCACTTGTGGCATTTGCCAATACTTGATTAACCAATGCACTTTTTTCTTTAACCGCATCTGGGTTTCCGGCAAGGGCATTTCGCAAGTCTTGGTTTTTCGCCAAAGTTTTTGTGAATGCAAAGACTTCATCTTCTAATTTATCGAGTTCGCCACGCGCATTTGCTGCACCAGCTTCAGCTTCAATCGCAATCTGTTCTAGTGCGATTAATAAATCGCTTGGTTTTGACCAACGATTTGTAGCTAACGCAGAAGCTAGTTCAAGTGCATTTGCGGAAATCTTATTTCCAAAGATTTCTTTAAATAGCGCACCTTTGTCTGCTTCGTTGCGTGCCGGGTCCGTAACTGCACGTCGTAATGAAATTGATGAACCAAGTCCATTAACTACGACAAATAGATCTTGGGATAGTTTTGATAAAACATCAGCAGTTGCTCCGCTAATAGTTTTATCAAGCGCAGCGCGACCAACAGTCAGTGACTGACGGCTGCTACCTCCCAAGTGAATTGACATTACTTCTCCAAATCCGCCATGAATCGTTCAACGATTCGTGATTGCCGTGCCTGGTCGTCTAACGCTTCTCCAACAATTTTGGAGGCGAGCTCTACTGCAAGTGTTCCGACTTCGTTGCGAAGTGAGGTAACCGCTTGTTGACGTTCGGCTTCAATGGATGAATGTGCGGTGGCAATGATGCGTGCTGCTTCTTCTTGAGCTTTGGCGCGAATTTCATCTGAAATTTGAGCCGCTTGAACTCTTGCCTCTTCGCGAAGTGTTTGTGCTTCTTCGCGTGCGCGTGAGAGTTGCTCGTTGTACTGAGTTAGAGCACGTTGCGCTTCCATCTGTGCTTTTTCAGCGCGTTCAATTCCACCTTTAATTGCTTCAGTTCTAGCTGCGAATGCCTTCTCAAACATTGGTGTTACGAATTTACGCAACACTAAAAAGAGAATGCTGAACGCAATAAAACCAACGATCAATTCGGCTGTATGCGGAATAAGCGGATTAGCTTGTTCCGAAGCCTTGATCAGTCTCTGCATTTTGGTTTCCTTTTAATATCCTTAATAAATCTCTTACAAAATAAACGCAAGAACCAAGCCGAATAGCGCAAGAGCTTCAGCTAATGCGAATCCAAGGAACGCGATTGGCTGTAGAACGCTACGTGCTTCTGGTTGACGAGCAACGCCGCTGATGTAAGCAGCGAAGATCATTCCGGTTGCGATTGCTGGACCGATTGCAGATAGGCCATAACCGACCAGGTTGAGTGTGCCTTCCATTTTCTTCCTTCTTTCTTCTGTTTGTTTTCTTATTTGACTCTATTAGTGCTCGTCGGCAAGTGCGCCGGCGATGTATAACGCTGAAAGCAGGGTAATGATGTACGCCTGCAAACATTGGACCATGAACTCAAAGAAAGTCATGACAATTCCCATTGTGAATGCGAATGGTGAGACCAACTTAAGACCGACAACACCCTGAAGTAGGTGGTCGCCGCCCAAAATGAATACCAATAACAACAAGTGGCCAGCGAACATGTTCGCAAACAAACGCAGTGCAAGTGTTAATGGACGAGTAATGAAATAAGTAGCTATTTCAATTGGAGTTAACAAAACATAAGCAAATTTAGGTACGCCTGGCATGAACATGATGTCTTTTAGATACTTAACTGCACCGTGCTTTTTGAAACCAATCCAATGAAAGATTCCGTAAGTAAATAGCGCTAACACGTATGGGAATGCCACGTGCGACATAGTTGGGAATTGCAACAACGGGACAATTCCGAAGAGATTATTAACAAGTACGAATATAAATAAAGTGAATAGATATGGAACGTATTTAACAAAATCATGTCCGATGATTTCTTCAGCTAAATCTTTGCGAACGAAGCCATAAATTGATTCGCCGGCAAATTGCAATTTGCTTGGGACGATTGCGGCTTTGCGTGAAGCCAGAATAAAGAAAACTGAAATTAAAATTACTGATAAGAAAACCATCAAAATTGGTTTGGTTGTATAAACATTGCCTTCAATAATCGGTGGCAAATCGAAATCTTTCGTGCTTGGTGGAACGTACCCTTCGCCACCTTCTAGAAATAGACGCACAAAATCTCCATAAAAATTCGAATTATTTGCTTTGGGGAAGCAGGCCAACCCTATTAGTCAGGCAGGGTTAATGAGAAATCGAAGTCAGTACCTCAGGAGTGTGAAATTGGTCAGTCACGACCGAAACGGAGCCAAACTAGATACAGCGCAGCCCCCATGCCGACGAGCAAGCCCACCAGCCGGAGATACGTGGTGTGGAGAAAGTGATCCGCTAACCAGCCAGCGCCGCCCCAAAATAGAAGTCCAGAAAGTAAATAACCAAAAATTGACCAGAGAGCATTCTCTTCATTGCGCATTTTGGTCTCCTCGACTTTTAAATAGTTAACTCTTTGGAATATCTAAAGTTACTCGTAATTTAAAGTAGGCGCGAATTTCGCCGCCGAGCCATGCAAAAGTGAGAGAAATTGCGCTAATTCCAAAGGCGGAACGATTTATGGTTTCCGGATCGGTGAACTTTGAAATCGCTATCAGCGCCGCTCCCATCAATAAAACTTTTGCAAAGTAGGAAAACATTGCAATCGCCATAGTTGCCATCGGGTCCAAGTTTCTTGAAATTTTTGAAACCAAAATGTGAACTAAAAAGAAAAGTATCACAACTAATTCTGCGAGAAGTGCGCCGAGCAAACCGCTACTTCCCTTTTGCCAAGTAAAAAATCCCACAGAGATAATCCCGACAACTAACGTTGGCAATAGCGCACCGCGCAACATTAATTCTTCAGAAGTTTTAGGCATTTATTTTTCTACTTCCTAATTTGTAGATATATATTGCTAATCCGGCTAAAGCTACGCCTACTAATGATGCAACCCAGAGCGGTGCGAAAGCCCAAATGGTTACCGGAAACGCAATTGCGGCGGTCCAGATATACAAAATAATGGAAGTGCGAATTTGCGAATTACCTGCGGCTAATACTCGGTGGTGAAGATGTTCTTTATCTGGCGCAAATGGAGATTTGCCAGCGCGCACTCTTCGCAAGACTGCTAAACCTAAATCAGCTAGCGGAATTGCTAAAACTGCGAATGGTAAAAGAAGCGGTAAAAATGTCGGTCCGAGTTTTTGATCAGAAATTGCATTTGGATCAACTTGCCCGGTCAAAGTAATTGCAGCGGTGGCTAACAACAAACCCAACAACATTGATCCCGAGTCGCCCATAAAAATCTTTGCTGGGTGAACATTGTGTGGCAAGAATCCAAGACACGCACCAATCATTACGGCGGTAATAGTTGAAGGTGCGCCAGCTCGGTCAAAGCCGTAAACCACAGCTAATACATAAGCAAATGAGAAGAAGGCAAAGCCTGCGATTGCAACAACGCCACTTGCCAATCCATCTAATCCATCAATGAAATTAACGGCATTAATCACAATCAAAACGAGTAACACCGTAATTAATTGACCAATACTTGGCGGCAAAAAGACTAAGCCGTTAATTGGTAGCC
>JBDLPY010000027.1:0-7492 GCA_039800785.1 Actinomycetota bacterium | reverse complement strand
GTCCGATTTCTGAATTAGGTATCTACCCAGCGGTGGATCCACTTGATTCAACTTCACGTATTTTGGATCCGCGCTACATCGGTGAAAAACACTTCCGTGTTGCTAACCGCGTTAAGCAAATCTTGCAACGCTACAAAGATCTACAAGACATCATCGCAATTCTTGGTATCGATGAATTGTCAGAAGAAGATCGCATTTTGGTTGGTCGCGCTCGCCGCATCCAGCGCTTCTTATCTCAAAACACATTCGTTGCGAAGGTGTTTACTGGTATCGAAGGTTCATTCGTTCCATTAAATGAAACCATCGATGCATTCGAAGCGCTTGCAGATGGCAAGTACGACCATGTTCCAGAGCAGGCATTCTTTATGTGCGGCGGACTTGATGACGTCGAACGTAAAGCTGCGGAATTAGCAAAGTCTTAACAGGAGCAGATTCATGGCATTAACTGTCGAATTAGTATCGCCAGAGAAGCGAGTATGGTCAGGCGAAGCGCAGATGGTATCTGCACGCACGCTTGAAGGTGACTTGGGAATTCTTTCCGATCACGCACCGCTTCTTGGCGTACTAGTCGATGGTGTTGTTTCAATTAAAGAAACAAATGGCCAAGTTACAGAATTTAATATTTCAGGTGGTTTTTTAAGCGTTTCAAATAACCGCGTATCGATACTCGCGGAATCAACAAACTAAATTCGACTTACCTTTGCGCCAAGTTCGCAAAGTTGTTCGGCAAAATTTGGGAAGCCGCGATCTATATGAAACGCATCTTCCACGATTGTTTCGCCTTCACTAACTAAAGCAGCCAAAACTAAACCGACGCCAGCGCGAATATCGGTAGCCACTACTGGCGCGCCAGATAGCTGCGAAACCCCATTAATTGCAGCATGGTGCCCATCAACTTGGATTTTGGCACCGAGTCTGGCTAATTCATTTACAAACATAAATCGGCCTTCAAAAACATTTTCGGTAACCAGGGCATCGCCATCTGCAATTGAATCAAGTGCGATTACCATTGGTTGCAAGTCAGTTGGAAATCCTGGATAGGGAAGCGTCGAAACATCAATTGCTTTAGGGCGATGTTCCATTCGAACTCGCAATCCCTCATCACTGTCAGTGATTATTGCACCAGCATTTGTTAATTTTTCAAGTGGTAATTCTAAGTGCTCCGGCTTTGCATTCTTAATTAAAATATCGCCTTGAGTTATTGCGGCAGCAAATGCCCAAGTTCCGGTAATTATTCGATCTGGAATAGTTGCATGAGTTGTTGGATTCAATTTAGTTACGCCATCAATCCGAATCTGATGGGTTCCAAGTCCATCAATTTTCGCACCCATTTGAATTAAGAATTGACCTAGATCCACCAAATCTGGTTCGCGAGCAGCATTTTCAATTGTGGTGCGACCTTTAGCTAAGACTGCAGCAGTCATAATATTTTCTGTTGCGCCAACTGAAGGAAAATCTAATTCGATCTCAGCACCAACTAATCCATTCGGCGCTTTTGCGATTACATAGCCATGTTCGATTTGAGCATCTGCACCGAGCGCTTCTAAACCAGAAATATGAAAATTAAGTGGTCTTGGTCCAATTGCATCGCCGCCTGGCAGCGCAACTTCAGCAGCTTTAACGCGTGCAACAAGTGGGCCAAGGACGTTGATGGACGCTCGCATTTTGCGCACTAAATCATAATCTGCGCGAATCTTTAAATCTTCTGGCACATCAATTGTCACGACATCATTAACTCGTTCGACAGTGCAACCAAGTCTGGATAATAAATCCGACATGATTTCGACATCTAAAATATCTGGCACATTGGTAATCGTGGTCTTGCCAACTGCTAAGAGCGAAGCGGCCATTAGTTTCAAAACTGAGTTCTTTGCACCTGGGACGCTAACTTCGCCGACCAAACGGGTGCCGCCAACAATGCGAAACTTTTCGCTCACGGTCACCTCATTTCGGTTAGGACTGGCTAAGCGTATAGGCTCACACCATGGTTCATTTAACTAAAATCTATACAAAAACTGGTGACGACGGCACAACATCGCTTGGCGATATGAGCCGAACTTCGAAAAATGATCCGCGCCTTGAAGCTTACGCCGATGTTGATGAAGCAAATTCATCAATTGGTGTTGCACTAGCGATGTCAACGATTAATGATGAAATCAGAAAATTATTAATTAGAATCCAAAACGACTTATTCGATGTCGGCGCCGATCTATGTACACCAGTCGTAGACGAACCAAAAGTAGAACCATTACGAATTACTGAAGCGCAGATTACTCACTTAGAAGATAAAATTGATTTTTACAATGCCGAGCTAGAACCGTTGCATTCCTTCATCTTGCCGCATGGCACTCCTGCTGCATCGTTATTACATTTATCTCGCACAATTGTTCGTCGTGCCGAACGTCGCACTTGGGCGGCGATTCACGCATTTGGTGGCGGCGTCAATCCATTAACTGCGAAATACTTAAATCGATTATCAGATCTGCTATTTGTTTTAGCGCGATTTGAAAATAAATCTGAAGGCGACGAACTTTGGGTGCCGGGAGCTAATCGTTAACTTTTAACTGCTTCGTAAGTTTCGCTTGGCAGTTTTATCGTCGGATTATCGGTGTGGCAAATTGCATCTATATTTACAACTTGATTTTGAGATTTACGTGGCTCGCCACTCACGATCAATATTGTCCTAATTTCTTTGCCAATCGTGACACCGTAATAAGACTTAACGCTGCCAAACTTCATGATTGATCGATCAGTTGCAGATTTTGGACCAACTACATCACCCGTAATTTCCCACCAAACACATCCAGTTTCGGCTGCCACCATGACTGCGCCACAAGTGAATTTGTCGCAAATTTTTGAATTTAATCGATTACGAAGTTTCGCATCTGTTGAAGCCGAATCTAATACTTGTCGAGCATTGGGAATTTTGGCATAAACATCACGCTTGCTTTCAAATCCCGCTGGTGGCCAATTAACCTCTTGCCGAGGTTTTAAGTGAACTTTTTTTCTAGGTTTCGGTTTATAAACCGGCTTTTTCTTAACTACCTTTGTAGTTGCTGAAGTTTTTGCTTTTGGCTTTGCTGCATTTGAAGAAGGCGTTGCAGAATTTGTCGCAGCATGAGCGTTAGAAATCAAAAAAGTTAACGCAGTTAGTAGCGCCACAAATCTTTTCGCGTTAAACATACAAATACCCTGCCATATTGTGGTTAGAAATGCGAAAATTACGCCTGTGAGTCCGCGGAGAAATCACCCGAAACGTAAGGTGAAACCTAAAGAGGATGAGCGCGAAATTAATTCATCAAATCAAGTTTTCGAAGAACACGAAGATGGTTTATATGTAGTTCGCCAATTAACTGGCTCAAGTTCAAATAAACCTTATCGCTGTCCGGGCTGCGATCAAGTTATTCCAATGGCAACACCACATATAGTCGCTTGGCGCGAAGACGAAGAAGATAACCGGCGCCATTGGCATAAAGCTTGTTGGAACAATCGCAAAAATCGTAAACCAAAAATTGAACGAACTAGAAACGCCCCGCGTTTTTAGCCACGGCCGTTTAGTAATTTACTAATTCTAATTACCAAATTATCAGCAAATTTATTTCGTTTAAAACTGGTGAAGTGAATCGGCAACTTGAATTTAGTTGAAACCATTGTTTGCGCGTAAGTAAATTCTAAGAGTCCTTCTGGGCCATGAATTCGGCCGTAGCCACTATCTTTCACGCCACCAAATGGCATCGTAGGCACAGCGGCATAAGAGAATGCAGCATTTATTGCAACCATTCCACAATTCAATTTGTCAGCAATCTTGGTTCCGGATTTTTCGGACCAGACGCTAGCGCCCAACCCGTAATTAGTTGCGTTAGCCAGTTCAATCGCGCTTTCCATGTCAGAAACTTTATTTATCGCAATTGTTGGTCCAAAAGTTTCTTCGGTCATGGCGGTTGAAAATTCCGGAACATCAACTAAAACAACGGGTTCAATAAATCGATCGCCAACTGATTCCACGCCGCCTAACATGGCTTTCGCCCCGCTATTAATTGCATCGGTGACATGGCGGCGAACAACTTCAATCTGTTTCGGCATTGTCATTGCGCCGTAATTTTTTCCAGGCTTCAATGATTTGGCATTTCTAACTACGAGGTTAATGAATTGTTCAGCCACATCTTGATGAACGTAAACTCGTTCAGCGCCGATACAAGATTGACCGGCATTACTCATTGCAGACCAAGTTGTGTATTCCGCTGCTAATTCTAAATCAGCGTCGCGATCGACTAATACTGGATCTTTACCGCCACATTCCAACACGACTGGTGTCATTGATTTGGCGCAAGTTTCGGCAACTTTCTTCGCAGTTGTTGTCGAACCAGTAAAAGCAATTTTTCCTACTTTGCTCTCGGTCAAGAGCGAACCAGTGCGACCATCTCCAGTAATTAGAATCAAAATATCTTTATTTGGTGCAACTTCCGCAAATGTATCTACGATCCATTTTCCAACTGATGGCGTGAATTCACTTGGTTTAAATAAAACTGTATTACCTGCCGCTAGGGCATAAGTAATAGAACCCATTGGAGTAAATATCGGGTAATTCCAAGGTCCAATCACACCTACAACACCAAATGGTTTATGAACTACTTCCGCTTTCATATTAAACATTAATGCGCCCGGTGATCGTTTTTCGCGTTTTAAATATTTTTCAGCATTACGAGCTGCCCATGCTAAATGTGCCATAGCCAAACTTGCTTCAAGTTTGGCATCACTCAATGGTTTCCCAGATTCCAAACTTATTAATTCTGCTATTTCATCGACTCGATTAACAATTATTTTGTTCCAAGCCATAAGGATTTTCTTACGCCCAGCGAAATCTAATTCTTGCCAAGCTTTAGTCGCTATATTTGCGCGAGTCAAAGCTGCGTCAATTTCATTCCGTTCCATGACTGGAAATTCAGCAATGAAATCGCCAGTAGCTGGGTTTAACGATGTAAATGTGGCCACAAAGAAAGGTTATCTTTAAAAAGATAAGATTTGCACATGGCTGAAACCATTAAACCAAGCACAGTTTTGCCGGCGGAACGGACCAGCTTCAAAGTCACCACCGAAGATGGCGTTGTTCTGATTGGCGAAGTTGCAAAACCAATCCGCCCTTCAAAAGGTGCGCTTTTAATGTTTCATCCAAACCCAGCAGGCGGCGGAATGATGGATAGCCATGTTTATCGCAAAGCTGCTAATCGCTTGCCCGAATTGGCAGATTTAACAATAGTTCGGTTTAACACTCGCGGAACGAGCAGCGAAGCTGGAACCAGTACTGGTATTTACGATGAAGGTAAATTAGAAAAATATGACGTGGAAGCGATGCAGCGTTATGTTTTTGATGAATTGAAACTGGAAAATGTTTGGGTTGTTGGTTGGTCATTCGGCACCAATTTGGCGCTAAAACATGCCAAAGATCCACGGCATAAAGGATTGATTTTGTTAAGCCCGACAATGATGTGGACCGATCCATCGGAATTACTTTATTGGGTGAGCGACGGTAGACCCATAACAGCTTTGGTGCCAGAACACGATGAATATTTGCCGCCAGATCAAGCGCGAGAAGTTTTTAAAGTTATCCCACAAATGAAAATCATTGAAGTGGCGGGCGCTAAACATCTATGGGTCGGAGAGCCAATGGTTCATCTAGTCTTAAATGAAATAGTCAAAATTGTGGCGCCAGTAAAAGCGCCGATTCCGACCGAGTACTAATTAAATATTTTTGTTAATTAGCATCTGATCGCGGAATTACAACTTCTTGCAAAATAAGAATTATTGCGGCGGCAACCGGCACAGCTAAAACTGCGCCAATGAAGCCAAGAAGCGAGGTTCCGATCATGGCAGCAATAATTGTTACCACACCTGGAATTTTTAGTTGCGTGCCCATAATTTTTGGAGCGATGAAGTAATTTTCAATTTGTTGGTACAGAACATAGAACGCCAACATGATTAATCCTTGCGGCAAACTCTGGGTTAGACCAACGATTGTCATAACTGCGGCACCAATGTAATGGCCAACCATCGGGATAAGCGCCACAATAAAAACAATCAGACCTAAAGCGATTGGCGAAGGTAAACCGATAACAGCGGCAGCAACGGCCAATACGACAGCGGCCAATAATGAAACTGTTAATTGGCTACCAACAAAAGCGCCAATTTGATTAATGATTGCATTGGTAAGAGCGGAAATTCTTGGGCGACGAGATGCCGGAACCATTTTCAATCCGAAATTAATCACATTCGGTAACGAAACTAAGAAATACAGCGTCAAGATTAAAACCGTTAATCCAGCAAAGACGCCGGACATAATGGTTTTTCCAACCCCAAGTACGCCACCAAAAGCTGTCACAATTATTTTTCCATCCGATGTAACTTTTGATAACTCGCGTTGAATTGTATCTACAATTCCGTAATGATCATTTAAATTCGAAATTGTTTTTGAATTAGTTAATTGATCAATTAGTTGTGGTGCATTTTCGATCAATTGCGAAGTTTGGCGAACGATTGGTGGGGCAATAATTAGTGCAAATAAAATAAAGAAAATTATGACGCTAGCAAATATTGTTGCCACTGAAGCGCCGCGCGATAAACCTCGACGTCGGAAAAATTCGACTCCGGGATTCAAGCCAGAGGCTAAGAAAAGTGAAATCAAAATAAAAACCATAATTTGGCTGGTCTGAGCTAGCGCGCGAAGTAAAACAAATGCAATCAGCGCACCGCTCGTTGCGAGAAAACCAAAGTAGAACGGACGAGATTGATCGATTGGTGCACCAGGTGCGCCGTAGTCGACCGGGGGTTTGCTCCTTGTTAATCTCGTCGCACTCTTACGGATTTTCTTCACAATGGCCATGTATCAAGTTTACGTATTCGATACCGAAGTGCGAGAGAATACGGGCTATGTCACTGCGCATAACTGGCCTTGGAGAAGAGATTGGTGCAGTAATTGGCCTACCTTGGGAAGAGCCGCTAGAACAATGGCCAGAAGATCCTTCATTAGCTGAAAAGCGAGGCATCTCGAGACACATCGTTCGATTAGTAAAAGCATCTGATGATTTTGACGACTTAAACCTTGATCAACATATTTATGCAATTAAGGAAACCGTATCTGAATTTGCCAATCGAGAATACAAAGTCTTAATGGAATTAAAACAATTAGGTGCACCAAGTGTTGAAGCAGTTGCTGTAATTGAGGGTCGAACCGATCGAAACGGTGAAGAATTACCATGCGCACTAGCGACTAGGTTTTTACCTTATTCCGCTCCTTATCGAGTTCTGCTATCGCAAAGTGTTTCGGCCCATGACATCAATAACATGGCAAATGCACTAGCGCTTTTATTGGTTCGACTTCATTTACTTGGTTTTTGGTGGGGCGACTGCTCGCTTTCAAATACCTTGTTCCGCCGAGATGCCGAAGGTTTTGCTGCATATTTAGTTGATGCCGAAACCGGTGAATTTCAACGAAATT
>JBDLPY010000026.1:0-3920 GCA_039800785.1 Actinomycetota bacterium | reverse complement strand
GTTAGCGGAACGAATTTCACCAACTGAATTAAAGTTCTATTACGTTTATGGCCAAGGTTTATTAAGTAAAGAGCTAGGTCGTTCTGTTTATAGCGCTGAAATTGGTGGTTGGAATTTAGGTCGGTCAAACTTAACCAGTAGTAACTATTTGGATTACCAAACTGCGCGGCGGTCGCTGCGCAATTTAGTAACCGTTATTCCGGAAATCGAAGTTGAAACTGATCGCGCGCAGTTAGCAAAAATGTTGGCGTTGGGCTTAAATCGCAAAGAGCGTGATGCGCTAATTTCTAATTACAGCGAAGGTAATAAAAAGGTAATCAATAAATTACGTGTGGTTGGCGGTAAATATCGCTTAACCACAGACAAAGAAAAGTTACCGATTACTTTGGTGAATGACTTTGAAAATCCAGTAACGGTTAGATTGTTTTTTGAACCATTAAATGCCCGCATTAAATTCCCAAAATTTGAACCGATTGAATTGCAACCAAAATCCAGGATTCAAATTCCGGTGCAAGTAACCAACATCGCAGCCGGCGAAACCGTTGTTTTAGCTAAATTCTTAAATGAAAAACGAGTTCCGGTTGGTGGCCAATCTGAAATTTTAATTTCTTCTTCAGTAATTACGCCATTGGTGGCTTGGTTTACAACCGGCGCAGCTATCTTGTTGTTATTAGCAGCGGTGCTTCAAAGTGTGCGTCGCGTTAGGAGGTCACGAAATGAAAAGTAATGATCTCTTCCGCGCCTCTTCGATAATGGCGTTAGGCACAATTATTTCGCGCATCGCTGGATTTATTCGAAGTGTTTTAACAGTTGCAGTTTTAGGTACTGCGTTATTAGCTGACACATTTAACGTGGCAAACACAATGCCAAACATTATTTATAACTTGATGGTGGGCGGAGCACTTACTGCAATCTTTGTACCGCAACTTGTTAAAGCGATGGATCACGATGATGAAGGAAGTGATTTTGCATCAAGGTTGTTAACCACAATTAGTGCGATTCTGCTCGGTTTAACTTTGATTGGAATGATCTTTGCACCGTGGTTGGTGCGCATTTACGCCCCAGAATTTGCTACACCTGGTTTTGAACACGAATTCGAAATTTCAGTTCAATTCATGCGCTACTGCTTGCCGCAAATATTTTTCTTAGGGATTTTTACCATGCTTGGCCAAATTGCTAATGCACGTGGCTCGTTCGCACCACTTATGTGGGCGCCAATTGCAAATAACATTGTTGGCATTGTTTTGATGAGTTATTTCTTGGTTTTCATTCCAAAATTCAACGCCGAAACGATCACTTCCGGCGAAATTCAATTACTCGGAATTGGAACAACTTTGGGCGTAATTGCTCAAGCATTGGTTTTAATCCCGGCAGTAAAACGAACTAATTTCCAGGTAAAAATCCGATTTGGATTACATGGTTTAGGTAAATCATTTTCATTAGCGGGTTGGACTTTGGTTTATGTCTTGATTTCCCAACTTGGATATTTAATTACGGTACAAGTTGCAACCAGCGCTGCGGTGCGAAGTGCGCAAGCAGGAATTACAACTGGCGTTGGTATCACGCCGTATACCAATGCTTACTTTGTATTTTTATTGCCATATTCAATCGTGACAATTTCCTTAATTACTGCGCTCTTGCCGCACATTTCAAAGTTAGCTCACACCGGACAAGTTGCCGAAGTTAAATCAGAAATAGTGCGCGCGATTCGCACAGTTGCAGTTATAACTATCCCGGCCGGAACTGCATTCTTGATTTTCGGACCGTTAATTTCTCGGACCATTTTTATGTCACTTAGCCCAGCAGATGGAAACTACTTGGGATATGTACTGAGCGGCTTGGGTGTTGGGCTGGCAACATTCAGCATAAATATTATTTTGGTTCGGGCATTTAATGCTTTTGAAGATACTAAAACCCAAGTTCCATCGATTCTGTTTATTAATTTAATTTCGGTTGGGCTCTCTTATTTATTCTTATTCACTTTACCGAGCAAATGGGTAACTGTTGGATTAGCTGCCGCATTTTCAATCAGTTACTTAATTGGTTTGCCTTACACGCTCCATCTTTTGAAACGACATACAGGAAAAATTCATTTAACTGAATTTCTGCCACAGCATTTAATTTTGACTCTTGCGTCATTAATAGTGATGGTGCCGATTTATTTTGTAACGCGCTGGGTCGGCGAAGTATCGGGAATTATTCGAGCTGTTGAGTTGTTATTGGTAATGATCTTCGGTGCAGGTGGATTCTTCCTCGTAGCACGTGCTTTTAAAGTGGCGGAAGTTGCAACTTTTACGCAATTCGTTCGCAAGGTTTTACCGAGATAAAGGGAATAATGAGCGACACAATGAGCGATGTAAAAAATTTAGTAATAGTCGGATCTGGTCCGGCGGGATATACCGCAGCAATTTATGCTGCTCGCGCCCAATTAAACCCAGTCGTTTACGAAGGTTCAGTGACAGCCGGCGGCGCGCTAATGAATACGACTGAAGTAGAAAATTTTCCTGGTTTTACCGAAGGCATCATGGGTCCGGATCTGATGGATAACATGAAAGGCCAAGCAAAACGATTTGGCGCTGAATTAATTAATGATGACATCGTTGAGATGCAACTTGGCGGCGAAATTAAAACTTTGAAAGATGGCTCTGGAAATACCATCAAAGCAAAAGCGGTAATTCTTGCGATGGGTTCGGCATATAAAGAAATTGGATTAGAGAGCGAAAAACGTTTATCTGGTCGCGGTGTTTCTTGGTGTGCTACCTGTGATGGATTCTTTTATCGCAATCAAGAAATCGCAGTTGTTGGCGGTGGCGATTCTGCAATGGAAGAAGCTAATTTTTTAACTAAATTTGCGAGCAAAGTTGTTCTGATTCATCGCCGTGATCAATTACGCGCTTCAAAAATCATGGCAGATCGCGCAAAAGCGAATCCAAAAATTGAATTTGTTTTAAACACCGAAGTTACGGAAGTAATTGGCACCGATAAAGTAGAAGCGTTAGAACTTCGTAATACCGTAACTGGTGAGAAAACTAAGCGGGATTTCACTGGATTATTTGTGGCAATTGGTCATGCGCCACGTAATGAATTAGTAACTGGCCAAATCAATCTTGATGGTGAAGGTTATGTAATTACCGATGGCAAGAGCACTCGCACCAATTTGCGGGGCGTATTTGCTTGCGGTGATTTGGTTGACCATACCTATCGCCAAGCAATTACTGCCGCAGGATCTGGTTGCCAAGCAGCGCTAGATGCGGAAAAGTTTTTGAGTCACTAGTTAATTAGAATAATCAAAAAGGAAGAGGAAAAATGAGCGCAGCAGAAAAGGTAACGGCCGCTAATTTCGAGCAGGTTGTTTTAAATAGTTCAACACCAGTACTAGTTGATTTCTGGGCAGAATGGTGTGGACCTTGCCGCCAAGTTGCGCCGATTCTTGATGAGATTGCAGCTGAACATGGCGATAAGTTGAAGATCGTTAAATTAAATACTGATGAAGAATCTTCAATCGCAATTAAATACGGTGTGGCTTCAATTCCGACGCTGCATGTATTTAAAGGTGGTCAGGTAGTTAAGACTGTGATTGGCGCAAAACCAAAGCCAATGTTGTTAAAAGATTTAGCTGAATTTATTTAATTTAGCTCCATGAATGATCTTCGATTAGGCGATAGTGGTGACTTGGTAAATCAAGTTATCACTTCACTTAATCGAATTGGATTGTTAAGCAATACGCCAGAAAAATTTGATGAATCAGTAAAAGCCGCGATCTCTGCATTTCAGCAGGGGCGCGGCTTAACTGTTACTGGCGAAGTTAATCAAGTTACTTTTACGGCACTTGATGAAGCGCGTTGGAAATTAGGCGATCGTTCCCTTTATTTACAAGCGTCACCTTTAATGCGCGGCGATGATGTTGCAGCGCTGCAATC
>JBDLPY010000025.1:0-5817 GCA_039800785.1 Actinomycetota bacterium | reverse complement strand
ATCGAAAAGCTGGCGCACCGTGTGTATCAATACTTTGCCCAACTAATCTGCCTGGCATCGAACGTTCTAAACCTTTACGTACCGCCATAAAACCAGCATGAGGGCCACCAAAGCCCATCGGAACTCCGAATCGTTGTGCTGAACCTACTGCAACATCCGCGCCCCATTCCCCTGGCGCTTTTAATAATGTTAAAGCCAATAAATCGCAAGCCGCAACAACAACTGCACCTTTGGTTTTAGCGAAATTTGCTAATTCTGTGTAATCGGAAATAACGCCATAAGTGTTTGGATATTGAAACAATATTCCAAAAAATTCCACTTCGATTTCATCGAACTTATTCGGATCGAAAGTTTCTACAGTGATCCCAATAGGTTTTGCTCGAGTTTCTAAAACGGCAAGTGTCTGAGGATGAACATTTTTATCAACTAAAAAGGAGCCTGCTTTGTTTGCTGCACGATTAGCCAACGTCATTGCTTCAGCTGCAGCAGTTGCTTCATCCAACATTGAAGCATTTGCAATATCTAACCCTGTTAAATCAGTAATCATTGTTTGGAACGCAAACAACGCCTCTAGGCGACCTTGTGAAATTTCTGGCTGATATGGAGTGTAAGCGGTGTACCAAGCGGGATTTTCTAAAACATTGCGCAGTACAACTGGCGGTGTAATGGTTCCGTAATATCCCATACCGATTAAATTTCGTGAAACTTTGTTTAAGCTGGCCATTTCATGAAGTTTGGCAATTGCTTCTACTTCGCTTATTGCAGCTGGCAACTTCTCTTCCAGATGATCAGATAACTTTATCGAATCAGGTAAAACAGCTGATATGAAATCAGATAAATTCTTATAACCCAAACTATGTAACATAGTTTCAATTTGCACATCACTTGGACCGATGTGGCGCGAAACAAAAGACACAGCTCTCCCCTATTACCTTTATCTATTGTCCAGGTTTTTCTAGGGGAAGCGTATTTAAAACTAAGCTAAACGTTGGTTGCGACGCATCGATAATTCATCGTTGCTTTCGCCACCTACAAACTGACCATCAACTTCGCCTTGAAGGTTTGCTAATGAACCTTCAACTTCTGAAGCTACTTTTCCAACTGCGATACCAAAAACTCCTTGGCCGCCTTGCAGAAGGTCGACAATTTCATCTGGTGACGAACATTCATAAATAGAAGCCCCATCACTCATTAATGTCATCCGTTCTAAATCAACAATTCCTCGTGAGCGTAGATGTTCTACCGCAGTACGAATATTTTGCAGCGAGACACCTGCATCTAGTAATCGCTTAACAATTTTCAAAACCAAAATATCTCTAAATCCATACAGACGAGCGCTTCCAGATCCGGAAGCAGTTCTAATGGTTGGTTCAACTAATCCAGTACGGGCCCAATAATCCAATTGGCGATATGTAATTCCAGCAGCTGCACATGCTGTTGCGCCGCGATAACCGATCTCAGGGGTTTCGGAATTCATTGGGGAATCTCTTTTCTTTAGAGGAGGCAAATTTAAATCCTGCAGCCTTGAGAAACAATCACCGACACGCTTAAAACCTCTAGTTGAGGTTTAAACCTTTAAGCAAAATCCTCCGGGCTCACTTCGTCCAGGAATTCCTTAAAACGCTCAATTTCGTCTTCCCCTGCCTCTGGCAAATCGATGCCTACCTCAGCGACCAGCTCTTCGGTAGTCAAGATGGTTGCTCCGGTTCGAATTGCAATGGCGATGGCATCTGATGGTCTAGCGGAAACCTTAACTTCATCACCTGAATTCGTTGTTAAAACCAAATCAGCATAGAAAATCCCGTTCTCGATTTTCGTAATATGAACTGAGCGCAACGAACTGCCAATTGCGCTAATTAAGTCAACTGCTAAATCATGCGTGAGAGGTCTGGTCGGTTTCATTTTTTGCTCCGCGAATGCAATCGCTGTAGCTTCAACTGTACCGACCCAAATTGGAATATATCTGGATCCTGAGATCTCTTTTAACAAAACTATTGGTTGGTTAGAAGGCATCTCAATTCGAACGCCTACTAATTCAACCGGAATCATTAGTTACTTCTATTAAGTCCAGCGCGTACTAGAGAAGCGTGAAGTTTTACGGAAAGTACTGCAATCTCTTTTTGAACTTCTTCGGCCCGCGCCTTTGCTTCAATACTTTTTTGACGTTGTAGTGGAGTTACAACTTGCTCAATCAAACCAACTTCGCGATCTGCAGCTGTTTTAAAGGCTCGTAAATGTCTTGCTTCAATTCCAAATGCTGCTAATTCAGCCACAGCTTTTGCTGTAGCCAAAGCATCTCCATCAAAATGGCGACCACGTTGAACGACTAACCCATGGCTTTCTAATTCAACTAGTTGAGAATCGTTTAGCCCGCTCGCTTTCAACAATTCTTCTCGTGATAATCGAAGTTCTTGTTGTTGGCCAAAATGATCGCTACTTAAATCTCCATCTTTGGTTATTAATTTTGGCGCCGGTGCAGCAACGCCATTGCCTGGTTCAAGACCACGATCTAGCGCATCAAGATTTTCTTTAATAACACGTAGCGGTAAATATTGATCACGTTGCGCTAAAAGTACGTAACGTAACCGCTCCAAATCTGCCGCAGTAAATTTACGATATCCAGAAGGTGTTCGCTGTGGATCTATTAACCCTTCTGATTCCAAAAATCGAATTTTTGAGATCGTAATGTCAGGAAAATCATTACGTAGCCGTCCTAAA
The DNA here is from genome assembly GCA_039800785.1 of Actinomycetota bacterium. Lineage (GTDB taxonomy): Bacteria > Actinomycetota > Actinomycetes > Nanopelagicales > Nanopelagicaceae > ZLKRG08. Next base: position 3,099 of record JBDLPY010000025.1, on the reverse strand, counting down.
ACTTCGCCAATACTTAAATAGGCCCGTGCCGGTACGCTCATTTATTTACTCCTGTGTTTTGCACAAATAACATGTGGAATTTTCCAAATTGAATTTCATCTCCGTGGCTCAAAGTAACTCGGGCCACCGAATTATTATTTACATAAGTACCGTTTAGCGAACCTAAATCCTGTAGCTCAAAAAGTTGATCGCGATGATGAATTAAGCCGTGTTTACGTGAAACAGTAATGTCATCTAAGAAAATTTCATTTTCTGACGCTCGACCGATAGAAATTTCTTCACTATTTAGTAAGAATCGCTCGCCGCGATTTGGACCTCGATGAATAATTAACATAGCGGTGTTTGGATTTAACTGATTAATAAGATTTAGTTCTTCGCTGCTTAGTTGTTCTAAAGCAGTTGGTTCCTTTATGGAGCGTAAACCTAGATTGATGGTTGATGTTGGCTCATAGTGATTGGCGCTTTCGCTCACTTGAGCCCCCTTAAATTCCTGCCTGATATCAACATCAAGTTGAAGTTGAGGCCGAACCTATTGCCCTGAGGGTAGGCGCGTCAAGCCGTGATTTTCGCGTATTCCTCCGCCGAAATGAAACCAGTCGCTGGTGCCGAAACTTCGATTTCAGCAATCCAGCCTTGACCATATGGATCGCCATTAATGGTTTCCGGAGCAGAATCCAAATTTGTATTTACGGAAATGATTTTCCCGGTGACCGGTGAAAATATTTCTGAAACTGATTTTGTTGATTCAACTTCTCCGCAAACTTTTCCTTCTTCAACCAAATCACCTACTTTTGGCAATTGAATATAAACAATGTCTCCGAGCGCAGCTTGTGCGTAATCGGTGATTCCAATTCTGACTTTGCCAGTCAGTTCTTCAACCCATTCGTGTTCTTTTGTGTATTTAAGTTGATTAGGAATATTCGACATAGCACGTCCTCAATTCACGATGATTTTTGAAGGGAATCTTATACTTTTAATGCTTTGATTCATATATCTAATTCCAGTTAAAACATAAAGTATTAGTCCCCAACTTGCAAATGCCCAGCCAGCGCTCCATGCAAGTGTGGCATACCAATTATTGGATTCAATTATCGAAGCCAAGTAAAGCAATGGTAATGCGTAAAGTAAATTGAAAGTAGCTGCCTTGCCCATGAAATTAACTCTTACTAGTGGCAATTTTCGCGATTTCAAAACAACGTTAACTAACAAAAGCAATAAATCGCGTACGATCAATAAAAGAATTAGCCAGCTAGGTAAAATCTCCGCATCCCAAAGAATGAATAGAATCGCAGCTATGTAAATTCGATCTGTTGTTGGGTCTAAAAGTTCGCCAAGTTTGGATTCTTGTTTCAAAAGTCGGGCAATTTTGCCATCTAGATAATCCGAAGCGCTGGCAACTACTAGAACAATGAATACCCAGCGATTTTGATTGGCTTGGGCTAACCAAATCAATACCGGCGCACCTATTAATCGAAGTAACGAAATAAGGTTCGGGATTGTAAACATCAGTCTCGTTCTCGAACGCGAATCGAAACTTGAATTGGACTACCTGTGAAACCAAACTCTTCCCGTAACTTACGTTCAATAAATCTACGATACGAAGGTTCAATCCAACCATTGGTAAAAACTAGAAACTTAGGTGGTGCGATACTGGCTTGAGTTGCGTAGAAAATTTTAGTTTGTTTTCCGCCGCGAACTGGCGGTGGATTTGAACCTACGATCTCCCCTAAGAAAGAATTTAATTTTCCGGTAGGAACCCGTTGCTCCCATCCAGCTAATGCCGTACGAAGCGCTGGTGCCAATCGATCGCGATGCCAACCAGTTTTGGCAGCCACGTTAATGCGCTGCGCCCATTCGATATGCCCTAAATGGCGATCTAATTCTTTATTAAATTGGTTCTGTCGATCTTCATCGACTAGATCCCATTTATTTGCCACAAGAACCATAGCTTTACCGGATTCTTCAACCATTGAAATAATTCTCAAATCCTGCTCGGTAATTTCTTGGGAAGCATCAACAACTAAAGCAACAACTTCAGCTCGCTCTAATGCAATTTGTGTTCTTATAGTTGCATAGTAATCAGTGCCGCTTGCTTGATTAGCACGTTTCCGAATTCCAGCAGTATCAACAAATCGCCAAGTAGAACCACCAAAATCAATTAATTCATCAACTGGATCACGAGTTGTTCCGGCGGTTTCGTCAACTAATGATTTTGTTTCACCGGCAATAGCATTTAACAAACTAGATTTACCAACATTTGGTTTCCCAATTAACGCCACGCGGCGATAATTATCGCTATATGCCGCACTCCCTATTTCTGGCAATGAATTTACAATTGAATCTAAAAGATCTCCGCTACCTTTTCCATGAAGCGCCGATATAAAATGGGGTTCACCTAAACCTAAATTCCACAACGAATGCGCTTCAGCCTCTTCGTTCGCTGAATCCACTTTATTCGCAATCAAAATAACTTTCTTTCCGGATTTGCGGAGTGTTTGAATCATTACATCATCTTCATCCACTGCCCCAACCTGGGCGTCAACAACAAAAAGCAAAAGATCAGCTTCGGAAATGGCAATCTCCGCTGCTGCGCTAACTGCAACTGAGATTCCATCTGGTTTTGATTCCCATCCACCGGTATCCATCAAAATAAACTTGCGACTATTCCACTCACATTCATAACGCACCCGATCACGTGTAACGCCAGGAGTGTCCTCAACAATTGCTTCGCGTCGCCCCAAGAAACGATTAACTAACGTTGATTTTCCGACATTTGGTCGACCAAGTACTGCAACAATCGGTAAACCAAGAAGCTTTCGCCCTTTTAATATTTCCCAGATGTTGTCAACGGTTTCTTCTAAAGTTAAATCTGTTGAATCGAGCATGACTGCATCTATTGCAGGTTCCAAAGGTGAAACTTTTCGGGTTGAATCTTTTTCATCTCGCTGCGCTAAAGATTGACTCAAATCCTGACTTGTTCCAATTTCGTTTTCTCTCCGGTTTGCTCGAGCTTGTAAATCTGCAGTTAAGTAAATTTTCAATTGTGCATTTGGAGTAACCACTGTTCCGATATCGCGTCCTTCGACAACAATTCCATTT
>JBDLPY010000024.1:0-44823 GCA_039800785.1 Actinomycetota bacterium | reverse complement strand
CTGCATTAACTGCGGAAGAACGCGACATTGTCGAAGAAGTTTTTAATGCAAGCGATCGAGCAGTTAGCGAAATTATGGTGCCGCGAACTGAAGTTGAGTTTATGGATGCTTCTTTAACAGTAAGCAAAGCAATAGCGCTCGCGGTAGAAAAATCACATTCTAGATATCCCGTCGTACGTGGAAATACCGATGAAGTTATTGGTTTTATTCATGTTCGAGATTTATTAGACCCAAATATCGCAAGTCCGAATGCCAAAATTCAAGAGTTAACTAGATCAATCATGTTCCTGCCTGGAACAAAAGGAGTACTGCCTGCTTTAACCGAAATGCGCGAACAGCGACAACATTTAGCAATTGTTCTTGATGAATATGGCGGAACTGACGGAATTGTCACGTTAGAAAATCTAGTTGAATGTCTGATTGGCGAAATCAGAGATGAATACGATGACGCGGAAGGTGAAATTTCAACGGAATCAAGAACCGGTGATATCGAAATTGATGGATTAACTTCGCTTACAGATTTACATGATCAAACCGGAATTGAAATTCCAGATGGTCCTTACGAAACTGTTAGCGGATTTGTCATGCATTTCTTAGGCCGGATGCCAAAAGAGCACGATGTGGTGAATATCAATGGAATTCGCATCGTCGTATTAACTCTTGAAGGACATCGTGTTGGACGACTCCTTATTTCACGCAGCGATTCGAAGTAGCGTGCGAGAATTGCGCCCATGAAGCGCGTGTTATCTGGCATCCAGCCAACTTCTGAATCCTTTCATTTAGGAAATTACTTAGGTGCGCTCCGCCAATGGGTGGAACTCCAAGCTGGCAATGATGCTTATTACTGTGTCGTAGATTTACATGCGTTAACAAATGAAATTGATCCGGAAGTATTTAAGCGACGAACTTTGGCATCGGCAGCGCAATTGATCGCAATCGGAATTGATCCGAAAGTTTCTACAATTTTCGTTCAGTCACATTTACCAGAACACAATCAACTTGGTTGGGTGATGGAATGTTTGGCTGGTTTCGGTGAGGCAAGTCGTATGACTCAATTTAAAGATAAATCTCAAAAGAGTGGCACCGACAGCGCCCGAGTTGCACTTTTCACTTATCCGATGTTGCAAGCTGCTGACATTTTGCTGTATCAAGCAGATTTTGTTCCAGTGGGCGAAGATCAACGCCAACACATTGAATTAACTAGAGATTTGGCAAATCGCTTTAACACTAGATACGGCCAAACTTTTAACTTGCCAGAGGGCTATATTTTAAAAGCTGGTGCCAAAATAAATGATTTACAAGAGCCGACGGCAAAGATGAGCAAATCTGCCGCAAGTGTTTCAGGTGTAATTGAATTGATGGATTCTCCGGATGTAAATTTAAAGAAATTTAAGAGCGCAGTCACTGACACCGGAAAAGAAGTTGTCTTTGATGAAAAAAATAAACCTGGAATTAGCAATCTACTCACCATCCATTCCGCAATTTCAGGAGCGCCGGTTAAAGAGCTTGAAAACCAATTTGCCGGAAAAGGTTATGGCGATTTCAAAATGGCAGTTGCAGAAGTTGTTATAGATCACTTAACTCCAATTCGTGAAAAAGCACTTGAATTACTAAAAGACGAATCCGAGTTGATTAAGATTTTGCATGATGGAGCTAACCGCGCAAAAGTTACAGCAAATAAGACTTTAACTGATACTTATAAAGCGTTGGGTTTGGTTCTTTAACTTTAAATTATTCAGTAATTTCACAAAGCGCGGCGCCACTTGCAACAGTTTCGCCAACTTCAACTACTAAATTAGAAATTGTGCCTGCCTTATGAGCCGTTAATTGTTGCTCCATTTTCATCGCTTCAAGAACGACTAATAAATCTCCAGCCTCAACTTTGTCGCCATTCTTTACTGCAATTTTCACGACAGTTCCTTGCATTGGACTCACGAGCGCATCTCCAGCGGCGCCGCCAGCAAAACTCTTTCCTTTGCGATGACGTTTATGAATTGGATCTGGCGCATGGATTAAAACTTCAAAGCGATGGCCATTAATTTCGGCAATTAGATGTTCTGGGGCAGCTTGCGTTTGAACGCCACCCGGTACGCCGCCAAATGCTTGAATTTCATTAACAAATTCATTTTCGATGTAACTGGTGTAAACCTTGAAATCTTTTACGTAGTTGTCATCATTCAAAATCGCTTTATGAAACGGAATCGCAGTAGCTAGGCCATCTATTTCAAATTCAGCAAGAGCGCGACGGGAGCGTTCGATGGCTTCGGCTCGTGTTCGTCCAGTGACAATTAATTTGGCAAGTAAGGAATCGAAATTTCCACCGATAACATCATTCTTTCTAAATCCAGCATCAACTCGAACTCCTGGTCCAGTTGGCAATGACCACTTTGTGATGCTGCCTGGCGCCGGCAAGAAATTACGACCTGGATCCTCGCCATTAATTCGAAATTCAATGGAATGACCGCGAATTTCTGGATCCGAATATTCCAATTTCTTACCATCAGCAATATCAAATTGTGCACGGACCAAGTCAATTCCAGTTACTTCCTCTGAAACCGGATGCTCCACTTGCAAGCGCGTATTTACTTCTAAGAAAGAAATAGTGCCATCTAACCCAACTAAGAATTCGCAAGTTCCAGCGCCGACGTAACCTGCTTCTTTCATGATGGCTTTACTTGCGCGATAAAGTTCGGCATTTTGTTCATCACTTAAGAATGGTGCTGGTGCCTCTTCTACCAATTTTTGATGGCGACGCTGCAACGAGCAATCTCGAGTTGAAACGACGATTACATTTCCATGTTTGTCGGCTAAACATTGCGTCTCAACGTGTCGAGGTTTATCTAAGTAACGTTCTACGAAACATTCACCACGACCGAAACCAGCAATTGCTTCACGAACTGCAGATGCATAAAGTTCTGGAATTTCTTCCAATGTGCGTGCGACTTTTAAACCACGGCCTCCGCCACCATGTGCGGCTTTAATTGCAACTGGCAAACCATGTTCTTTCGCAAATGAAACAACTTCTTCATGGCTGCTAACTGGATCTTTAGTTCCCGCCACAAGTGGCGCACCAGCTTTAGCTGCAATTTTTCGCGCTGAAACTTTATCTCCTAAAGCTTTAATTGCAGCCGGTGGGGGACCAATCCAAACTAAGCCGGCATCAATAACTGCTTGTGCGAAATCAGCATTTTCCGACAAGAATCCATATCCGGGATGTACCGCGTCTGCTTTTGATTCCTTCGCAACTGCAATCAATTTTTCAATATTTAAATAGGTTTGTCCGGCAGTTAATCCTTTGAGCGAATATGCCGCATCTGCAACTTTTGTATGTAGCGCGTTGCGATCTTCTTCGGAGTAGACCGCAACGCTCTCGATGCCATGGTCTTTACATGCGCGTGCCACGCGAACAGCGATTTCACCACGATTGGCAATTAATACACGCTTCATACCAGGGTTCCAATCTTTTTAGCATTCGGCCAGGAGTAGCCTAGATGAGTAAAAGTTTTTCGGATGAATGGCATCGAAATACCAACAACATTTGTGTAGTCGCCATCAATTGCACTTATAAATGGTGAGCTAAAACCATCTAAAGTAAATCCGCCTGCAACTCGTAATGGTTCGCCAGTAGATACATAGTCTGAAATTTCAGAATCATCCATCACATCAAAAGTAACCGAAGTTGTAACCCGGTCAGCGATTTCACGATCTTGCGCCGTATCAATAATGCAATGTCCGGTATGAAGTAATCCAGTTTTGCCACTCAGTCTCTTTGCGCGTTGGATTGCAATTTCTGGTGTTTCTGGTTTACCAAATGATTCGCCTTCAAATTCAAATGTTGAATCACACCCAATGATTATTACTTCATCGGAAATCTGTTCGCGAACTGTATGAGCTTTGGTAATTGCAAGCGCAATAACCATATCTTTTGGACTCATCGAATTGAAATGTTCGGTTTCTTCATCTACATGGCTAATAAAAATTTCCGGCATCAGACCAGCACCTTCAAGCAAACGTTTGCGGGAAGGTGAGGCAGAAGCAAGGATTAATCGAGGCATTAAACGTTCCGACCAGCTCCGAATTTCAATTGCTGAGGCATTTTTGATCGCATTAATGGTGCCGCCCAATTACTTCTTTTAACAACGGGTGATTGCTCGATTCTTTTATGTTGATTCGCAACTATCTGGAGAATTTCCATTTCTTCATGAGTCGGATTGCCGCTAATTACCGTAAATTTCATCATAATGGAATATTTCCATGTTTCTTTGGCGGCAATGAATCACGTTTTGTTTTAAGAGTTCGTAAAACTTTTGTGATGTATTCGCGGCTTTGACTTGGTTCGATGACTGCGTCAACTATCCCGCGCTCTGCTGCGTTATACGGATTGGCTAAAGTTTCGTTATATTCCTTAACTAATTTGGCACGTAGCGCTTCAGGATCTTTGCTTTCGGCTAATTCTTTGCGATACAAAATATTGACTGCACCTTGGCCACCCATTACGGCAATTTCTGCAGTTGGCCAAGCAAATACAACATCGCCACCGATTTGCTTAGAACCCATCACGATATACGCGCCACCATAAGCTTTGCGGGTCACAAGCGTTACGAGTGGAACGGTTGCTTCAGCATATGCGTAAAGCAATTTAGCGCCACGGCGAATGATTCCATCCCATTCTTGTTCGGTGCCCGGTAAGAATCCAGGAACGTCAACCAAAGTAACTATTGGAATATTGAAAGCATCACAGAATCGTAGAAAGCGCGCTGCTTTTTCACTGGAATTAATATCAAGAGTTCCAGCAAATTGTTGAGGTTGGTTTGCAATGATTCCAACACTTTCACCTTCGATTCGACCAAAACCAACCACAATATTCGGTGCATAAAGCGCTTGAACTTCTAAGAATTCGCCTTCATCTAATAATGCATGGATTAAAACTTTAATGTCATACGGTTGATTCGGACTGTCAGGAATCAAAGTATCAAGTGCGATATCGGTAGCTTTACGAGCCAAAGTTTCGGTTGCCGGCAAATGTGGAGCACCATCCATGTTGTTACTTGGCAAATAAGATAATAATGATTTTACGTAATCAATCGCATCTTCTTCATTTTCTGCAAGGTAGTGAGCATTTCCAGTGCGAGTGTTATGGGTATGTGCGCCACCAAGTTCTTCCATACCAACTTCTTCGCCAGTTACAGTCTTAATAACTTCAGGCCCAGTGATGAACATGTGGGATTTTTCATTGACCATAACTGTGAAGTCAGTAAGGGCTGGAGAATAAGCAGCACCACCGGCACATGGACCAAGAATTAAAGAAATCTGAGGAATTACGCCGGATGAACGAGTGTTCAATCTAAAAATTGATCCATAACCACCAAGTGCTTGCACACCTTCTTGGATTCGCGCGCCACCGGAGTCGTTTATTCCGATCAAAGGAATTCCGTTTTTCAATGCGAATTCCATAATCTTTTTCATTTTTTCACCAAAAACTTCACCGAGACTTCCGCCCATAATTGTGAAATCTTGTGAATAAACCGCAACGCTTCGATTATCTACAGTTCCAAAACCAATAACTACGCCATCACCGTATGGACGATTATTTTGCATTCCAAAGTTATAAGAACGATGACGGGCGAACTCATCCATCTCTTGAAAAGAATCTTCATCAAGAAGTAACGCAATACGTTCCCGAGCTGTTAATTTTCCTTTTGCATGCTGCTTTTCGATTGCCCGTGCGGAGCCGGCATGGACAGCTTCGTCTAATCGGTCACGTAAGTCTTGAATCTTGCCTGCGGTTGTATGCAAATCCTTGCTCATACCCCTACCTTACTAACCATGGGAGTGGAGTGGCATCGCAGTAGCCTCAACGAGGAAATTATTAACGCTTCCGTTGCACCTTACTGGCGGGTAAGAGTGATTAATGAAACTTCTTCAACTCAAAATGATTTAGCGAATTTAGTGAATTCTGGAAATGCACAATCAGGCGAAGTCATCATTGCCGAATATCAAAGCGCAGGGCGCGGGCGATTGGATCGAAATTTTGTTGCACCACCTAAGAGTTCGTTACTTTTTTCTTTATATTTACAAAACGAAATCGAAAATAATTGGTTACCGTTAATTGCTGGATTAGCAATTTGCAAAGTCATTCCAAATTCACAACTGAAATGGCCAAACGACATTCAAATTAATAATAAGAAATGTGGCGGTATACTTGCCGAAAAAGTTTACGGCGGCGTCATAGTTGGAATTGGATTAAATGTTTCACAAAGTCAAGAGGAACTGCCGATTCCGGAAGCAACCTCGCTGATTCAAAATGAATTATCCGCCAATCGAGACGAATTGCTGATTTCAATTTTGCACGAATTGGGCAAGTTGTTCCGAAATTGGCCGGCAAACAAACCGGAAGTATTTAATGAGTACTTAGCAAAAAGTTCAACAATTGGAAAAGAAGTGGAAGTTGCTCTACCCAATGGGGAGAAAATCACAGGTTTAGCAAAAACCTTGTCTGCAAAGGGTGAACTGGTAGTCGGGAATACCGAAGTTCAAGTTGGTGATGTGCGACATTTAAGATTGATGAATGAATAACAATTGGCCTCGGGTATTAATGATTGGCTCGGGCCATCTTGCAAATTTATCTATTTCATCAGCAAAAGAACTAGGTATCGAACTAATAACTTGTGATCAGAATAAAAACATTAATGAAGTTTTGGAATTAGCAAAAACCTGCGATGTGGTCACATTTGAAACAAATGAAATTTCAGAAACACTCATTAATGAAATTGAAAAACACGGGATTAAAGTTCGGCCAAGTCTTCGAAGTTTTAAACAGATAAAAGAATTTGAATCTGGATTGAATGAGAATCACCATTATGGAGTCCTGGTAGCAAGATCCCCGCATGGGCAAATTTCCACCTGGGCCCCAGCCGAATTTAAATTAACGCCGGATCAAAACTTAGAAGTATTCACCCCTGCGCTTTCAGAAGCGCTGAGTCAAGCTGCGCAGAATTTAGCAATCGAAATTGCTGGTGAGATTAACTTAATCGGAACAATGTGCTTAATAATTTCAGAGCAATCTGGTTCATTATCTATCGCACGTGTTTCACTCGGACTTTCTGATTATTTTAATTGGACTATCGAAGGTGCAACCACAAGTCAGTTCGAACAAAACCTGAGAGCCATTTTGGATTTGCCGCTTGGTGACACGTCTTTAACTGACAGTTTTGTTGTCAGTAGAAATATTGTTTGTGGCGATAAATTAGATATGTATCGTCCATATCTTCATTTAATGGCGCGCTCACCAAAAATGAAATTCCATCGATATAAATCGACGCCGCAACCTGGCGCCAATGTTGGACACTTAACTTTATTGGGAAAGAATTTAGCGCAGTTACGGGGTGAAGCACTTCATGCAGCGGAATATTTCAGTGGAGTAATTGACGAATAATTAGTTGCTGCGGCCCAGAGCATGGAAATGCCAACCAGCTGCGCGGTATTTTTCCCGGTCCAACATATTTCGACCATCAATTAAATTCTTTTCAGCAACTAAAGATCCAAGTTTGATTGGGTCCAATTCTCGATATTCACGCCACTCGGTTAAATGCAAAATCAAATTAGCTCCCGTAACGCAATTATCTAAGTTTGCTTCAAATTTAAGTTTCGGAAAGCGCGCTTTGGCGTTCGCAATTGCTTTTGGATCATGAACCGTAACATCAGCGCCAGCGTCCTGTAATTGTGCAGCGATATCGAGAGCAGGGGAGTCACGTACATCATCGCTATCAGGTTTGAAAGCTGCACCTAAAACTGAAATTCGAAGCGATTTCAAATCAGTTGTAAATTCGCTCCGAACCACATCAATTAATCGTTGACGTGCGCGCAAATTAATTGCATCGATATCGCTTAAAAATTCCAGTGCTTGACTCGCACCAAGTTCTTCAACCCGGGACATGAAAGCACGAATATCTTTTGGTAAACATCCGCCACCAAAACCGATTCCAGCTTGCAAGAAACGGTTTCCAATTCTTGGGTCATGTCCTATAGCTTCGGCTAAGACTTTTACATCTCCGCCTGACGCCTCACAAACTTCAGCCATTGCATTTATAAAAGAAATCTTTGTGGCTAAAAATGAATTAGCGGCTACTTTAACTAATTCTGATGTAGGTAGATCTGCACGAATCCATGGCGTATTTTCTTTCAAATTTTTTGCATAAACTTCGCGGAGTAGGTTTTCAGCTCGATCTGAAGTAACACCTACTACTAAGCGATTCGGGTGCAAGGTATCTTCAACCGCAAAACCTTCACGTAAAAATTCTGGGTTCCATGCCAGCTCTGCCTCAGGAGCAAGTTTGGATAATTTTTCCTTCAGCCGTTGCGCAGTCCCAACTGGAACTGTTGATTTTCCGACCAGTAACGCGCCCGGTTTCAAATGTGGTGCAATGGCTTCAACAGCAGCATCGACATATGTCAGATCAGCTGCCAAACCATCTTTCTTTTGTGGCGTTCCTACGCAGAGAAAATGAATATCGCAATCTTTAACTCCAGAAATATCGGTGCTGAAATTTAATCTTCTAGAATCAACTTCACCCTTCAATAATTCTGGTAAACCTGGCTCGTAAAACGGTAATTGTCCAGTTTTTAATAATTCAATTTTTGTCGCATCGGTATCAATTCCGATTGTTTCAAATCCAAGATTGGCCATACACGCGGCATGGGTAGCGCCAAGATAACCAGTGCCAATTACCGAGATTTTCAATGCCATGATGAATTAAGTGTATTACTTGAGCGAGCCGCAAGGATTTTCACTTGCGGAACGGGTCTTAAACTTATCGATTTTCTTCGTGGTTTTATCGGTTTTATTCTTAACAACATCGATTACTGGCAAATCCTTGCGAAGTCGATTCCATAATTCAGGTGCAAGCACTGGGTCCCATAAAACGGAAGAACCAACCGCAGGTGTGAAATAGTTGGTGTTAGACATCGGAACCGTCAATGTTCGAACTTTGCCTGGGCGCAAATTTCTTATTTGTTTTGCTAATGTAACTAAGTCACCTTGATTTAATTCAGAATCTGTTTGAACTGTTTTCAAGATTGCTTTAAGAAGTCCATTTAATTTAATTGGATTTAGTAATACGCCAGAACTGGTAGCTTCTCTAAAAACCGCACTGACAAACTGCTGTTGACGCTGCATGCGACCAAGGTCGCCCATGCCATCAAACGCGCGGGTTCGGACATATTTCAGGGCATCTAAACCATCTAATCGATGCACGCCGGCAGACATAACCAAATGACTCTTTGGGTCATTTATTGGAACTTTACTGCAGACCGTAATTCCACCTAATGCGTCAACCATATTTTTGAAACCTAGGAAACTAACTTCAACATAATGATCGATTCTTAAATTTGTTTTTGTTTCGAGCGTTTTAATTAAAAGCGGTGCGCCACCCCAATTGAAAGCAGCATTTATTTTGGCTGGAGTAGCTGGAATAGTTCGCTTTCCATCCATACTTAAATGTTCTGGAACAACTACATATGTGTCACGTGGTATCGAAATAATTACCGCTTTATCTCGCTTCTTGCTGATGTGAATTAACATCATCGTGTCAGATCTTGCACCATCGGCAACTTTTCGAGATCCAACTTTTAATTCTTTAATTTCCGCCCTAGTTAAACCAATCCGCGTATCAGATCCAACAACTAAATAATTCACTGCACTAGAAACTCGATCTGGTCGATTTGTTAATTTTCCAAATACATCAACGCGTTTTATAGAACCTGAGACTTGCCCGAGTCCAAGCCAAACTCCGCTAGCGAGAACGACAATTCCTACCGATAACCAGGTAAAAATTTTGATTGCGTGCTTGGATTTCACGTGCGAAAGCCTATCGGGACGATAGCGTGAGCCTTGTATGTCGCAGCCCACTAACGAACAAGTCTCGGTAATTCTTCCGGTTTTAAACGAAGCGGATTATCTAGAACAAGCTCTCGCGCCAATTCTTAATCAAGATTTTGCGGGAGATTTGGAAGTTATTCTTGCAATTGGTCCATCCAAAGATGGCACATTAGAGATTGCACAGAAAATTAGCGAACGCGATCGAAGAGTTATCGTTATTGAAAATCCATCTGGCCGAACTGCAGCTGGTTTAAATTTGGCTTTAGCTAAGAGCCGTTTTTCAATAATTGTTCGAGTCGATGGCCACTCTGAAATTCCGAAAAATTACATTTCAACTGCTGTTGAAGTATTGCGAAAAACTGGAGCAGTAAATGTTGGCGGCATGATGGCGGCGGAAGGACGCGGCTTTTTTGAACGTGCTGTTGCTGCCGCGATGCGTAGTTCGCTCGGCGTCGGTCCGGCAAAATTTCATACCGGGGGTAGCGCAGGTGAAGTAGATACCGTTTATTTGGGTTCGTTTAACCGAGCGGCGCTTTTAGCCATTGGTGGTTTCGATGAGAAATTTACCCGAGCACAAGACTGGGAGCTTAATTATCGACTCAGAGCTAATGGCGGGAAAATTTATTTCGATCCAAGAATGTCAGTTACTTATCGACCACGCCGCTCAATTAAAGCTTTAGCAAAACAATATTTCGAATATGGAAGATGGCGTAGAGCGGTGAGTCGAACTCATTCCGATACTTTGAATCTTCGATATTTAACTCCACCAATTACATTAATTGTGAGCCTAATTTCAATTGTGGGCGCATTGTTCAATCCGATTTTCATAACACCATTTATGGTTTATCTCGGCTTTACTGTTTTGGCTTCATTTACATTAGGTCGAAACTTAGAAAAACTCTTGATTCCAATCGTTCTAATTACAATGCAAATGAGTTGGGCGCTGGGTTTTGTAACCTCACCTAAATCTATTTCAAAATGAAAAAGTTAATCGCACTATTTCTTTTAATTTCTATGCCTGCAGCAAATGCTGCGCCGGATTCATTTAATTTCACCGGTAAAGGTTTTGGCCATGGGGTCGGACTTAGTCAGATCGGCGCCAGATCGATGGCGATGAATGGTGCATCGGCAATCGATATTTTGACTCATTATTTTCCAGGAACGGAAATTTTGGCAGTGCCAGATAATCAAAAGCTGCGCGTAAATATTGGTCATCAATTAAAAACAGTCAAACTATCGATTTCATCCAAAGTGGGCGAAATTCAAGTATTCAACCAAATTTCAGACGAGATAACTAATCCACCTTTACTATTAAATGACCGAAAAGGTGCAATAACTTTTTCTATTGAAGGTAAAAAAGTTGCAGTTAGCGTTCTAAATAATGGCATTTTGTCGACCTTGCCTGCGGCCAAAGAGATGACGATTCGGTGGCGAACCGGGACAGAAGTTAAAGTTTCGCCGAGCGCAATCACTTATCAATATGGTCAGATGCAAATCAAAACTTTTAAGTCATTGCTTGAATTGACCAATTCGGTGTCATTACATGACGAGTATTTGTACGGAATTAGCGAAATGCCATCTTCGTGGAACCCAGCTGCGCTAGAAGCTCAAATCATTACGGCACGAACTTATGCGAGTAGAAAAGCAAACAACATCAGAGTTGAATGTGACTGCGACCTTTTTGGATCAATTAAGGATTTAAATTTCGTTGGGAACCAGAAAATTAAAGAGCCTAAATGGGGCAAACAATGGAAATCGGCAGTCGATGCAACAGCCATCGATGTTGAATCGGGATACATAATTTCTTATATGGGCATGCCGATATCAGCTTTCTTCTTCTCATCAAGTGGCGGAGTCACGGATTCTTCAAAAAATGCATTTGGTAGCGCTTCACCATATTTGATTTCAGTTGCTGATCCAGGAAGTCAAGATCCTAAATTAAATCCACGCTTTTATAAGTGGCAACGAACTATCACCCAGGCAACAGCTGCAAAAGCATTTGGTTTATCTGACGTTGCAAGAATTCAAATCGTAAATCGCAACGCTACAGATTCTGCAGCAAAAGTCCAAGGATTAAGCAGCGATGGGAAAAGTGTAATTTTGAAAGGTGAAACTTTTAGATCGAGAAGTGGTTTACCCTCTACCTGGTTTTATTTAAATTAATTTGCGTGCAATACCGAATTTAATCCGCCCCAAGTTCCGGTTTTCGGGACAGCTTCTAGTCCGCCAGAAATTGAATTTCGGCGAAATAACAAATTATTTGCACCGGAAAGTGCAGCGCCTTTAACAATCTCACCATCTGGTAATTTAATTTTTGCCGCAGCAGTTATATAAGTTCCCGCTTCGATAACGCAATTATCACCCAATGAAATTCCAAGTCCGGAGTTTGCGCCAAGTAGGCAACCTTTGCCAATCGAAATTATTTCTTTTCCGCCGCCACTTAAAGTTCCCATGATTGATGCACCGCCGCCTATATCACTGCCATCTCCAACGACTACTCCGGCCGAAATTCTTCCTTCAACCATTGATTTGCCTAAAGTGCCAGCATTAAAGTTAACAAAACCTTCATGCATGATTGTGGTGCCTTCAGACAAATGTGCACCTAAGCGAACACGATCCGCGTCAGCGATTCGAACTCCGGAAGGAATTACATAATCAACCATTCGTGGAAATTTATCTACGGAATAAATAGTTGCCGAACCATATTTTTCAATCAATTTAGCGCGAACTAATTCGAAACCATCAACTTCACATGGCCCATGATTTGTCCAAACTACATTTGATAGCAATCCGAATATTCCATCCAAATTTGCATCATGTGGCTTAATAATTCGATGCGACAAAAGATGTAACCGAAGATAAGCATCAACAGCATCTTTTGGTGGCTGAGTTAAATCGATTTCAAGCGAGACCACTTTACGTTGCACTTGGCGCACTTCATCGTTTTTTGCCAATGAATCTAAATTTTGCTGATTATTTGAAAGCGCGCCTAGGGTTGGGTTTGGAAACCAAACATCCAAGATGTTTCCACTTTTTCCAACCGTTGCAATTCCGTTTCCAGACGCTGTTTTCGCATTAGACATGGGTAGATACTAGCCTTGCGCAATGCGTATCTGCGTCTTCTGCTCATCCTCCCAATTAATTGAGGCGAAATATCTGACTTTGGCATCAGATCTTGGCACCGCAATCGCAGATCGCAAATGGGCATTGGTTACTGGCGGTGGCAGCGTTTCTATGATGGGCGCTGTTACAAAAGCTGCAAAATTAAATGGCGGCAAAACAATTGGCGTTATTCCACAGTCACTAGTTGATATTGAAGTTCCTGATGAACATCACGAAGAACTACATGTAGTAGAAAACATGCGAGTGCGCAAAGGATTAATGGAATCACTTTCTGATGCGTTCATAATTTTGCCAGGTGGGCTTGGAACTTTAGAAGAATTATTTGAAATGTGGGTTGGCAGATTTCTTAATTTCCACAATAAACCAATAGTTATTTTGGATCCTTATAATTTTTACAATCCAATGCATGACTTTATTGATGAACTTCAACGACAAGGATTTGTTAAACCTGGTCAGCGTGAAATTGTTCATTGGGTGAGCGCAGTTCCGGAAGCGCTAGACGCAATAGCAAATGAGATTGGAAAGTAATCAGGTAAACTTTGGCCTGTGGCCGAAAAAACTTTAGCTGAGTTGATTTCTGCGCTACCCGAAGAAATTCAATTTGTACTTAAGATGCATTACTTACGTGGTTTAAGTTCAGAAGAAATTGCAAAAACGCTAAATGTTCCAGTCGATACTGTGGCGCGAATCATCGCTAACGGGCGAACGCTACTTGCGCGCGAATTAGGGTTGAAATAATCACGATTTCACTCCCAGTCGAAATTTTGGGATAATTCTGCCTAGTCGATAGGAGACTATTAAAAATGGCAGCTATGAAGCCTCGCACCGGTGACGGGCCTATGGAAGTTACCAAGGAAGCCCGAAGCATGGTTATGCGGATTCCACTTGAAGGTGGCGGCCGTTTAGTTGTGGAACTTAATATCGAAGAAGCAACCAATTTGGGTAGCGCTCTTCAGGCAGCTGTTGCTTTAGTTAAGAAGTAGTCTCGCCTCATGGCAACCTTCACGCTTACTGCGGTGAAGGGTTCAGTCTCTAAAAAAGATACTTATTTAGTAATTGGTTTTGATGAAAAAAACATCCTTTCAAATCATAAAACTCAAATAGAGAAAATTTTTGATCTCAATTTAAAAGACGAATTAAGTAATTTTTCGCCAGCTTTCAAAGCTGGAGAAAATTTTGAAATCCCGGTTTCGGCAAATGGATATAAGACCAAAGTCATTCTCTTAATTTATGTTGGGAAAGACGTTAAGAGCTCAGGCGCTTCAATTGGTCGGAAATTGCGAGGCCGGTCAGAAACTGTTTTAGTTGATTTAAAAATTAAATCAAATGACTTGAGTAGATTAATTATCGCTGCGGGGTTAGCTAACTTTCAATGGTCGCAAAAAAGTGAGCGAAAGAGTTCGCAATGCCACTTATCAATTTACGGTATTACCGCTGATCAAATTATCAAGGCTCGAACGATTATTGATTCGGTTAATTTAGCTAGAACTTTAATTCATACCCCATCAAATATTAAGAATCCGCTCTGGTTAGCCAATCAAGCCACGAAGGCAGTTAAACCTTTAAAAGTAAAAATACTTTCCGGAAATAAATTGAAAGATTTTGGTGGCCTAACTGCGGTTGGCAATTCTGCTCCAAAACCTGGACCAAGATTTGTTGAAATAACTTATTCGCCAAAAGGTGCCAAGAAAGAAGTCGTTTTAGTAGGTAAAGGAATTACTTTTGATACTGGCGGAATTTCGCTCAAACGACCATACGACACCATGTCACCAATGAAAAGTGATATGGCTGGTGCAGCTGCATGTATTGCAGTAATGGCAGGCTTAGTTCGACTCAAACCCAAAGTCAAAGTTAGCGCACTACTTATGTTGGCCGAAAATTCTTTATCTGCGACTTCGCAACGACCTAGTGATGTGATAACTCAATTTGGCGGAAAAACTGTTGAAATTATTAATACTGATGCCGAAGGTAGATTGGTTTTAGCGGATGGCTTGGCGTATGCAGATTTGAAATTAGATCCAGATTATTTGATTGATATCGCTACGCTAACGGGGTCGGCAACGCTTGGTTTAAGTCGACATGTTGGTGCGCTGTATTCTCGTGATGAAAAATTAGCCAAGAAATTAGTTGAAATAGGTGAAACAACTGGTGACCGCATTTGGCATATGCCGTTAGTTGATGATTACAAAGTTGCACTGGAAAGCCAAGTTGCCGATTTGAATCACACAGCAGATGCAGTTGATTTCAGCGGTGGATCAATTACCGCAGCGCTTTTTCTTGAACAATTTGTCGGAAATAGAAAATGGATTCACTTAGATATCGCTGGCCCCGCTCGATCTGAAACTGATGCAGGAGAGCATCCCAAAGGCGGAACAGGTTTTGGTGTTAGATTATTGTTGGAATGGATAACAACGCTTAAATGAAAACTGACGCCGCATCTTTTGCCGACAATTTTTTAGGCGAAGACATAAATCAGCAAACAGCTAGAGCTCGTGGTGTTGAAATTGGAACTTATGACTGCACTGTTGGTTCGGGTGCTTTTTTGAAATATTTGGCCGAATTAATCTCCGCTCAGGCAATTGTTGAAGTCGGTACTGGTTCAGGAGTTGGCACGCTGTGGCTGACAAAAGGAATGATTAGTTCCGGCGTGATCACAACTATTGATGAAGAAGTACAACACACTCAAATTGCGAAAGAAGCTATTTTGGATGCGGACATTCAGCCATCCAATATTCGATTGATTACGAATGCGCCACTTGAAGTAATGCGCAAACTGGCAGATCGTGCCTATGATTTAGTTGTAATTAGAAGCAACAGCGAAGATATTTTAGATTTAATCGATGAGTCACATCGAATTTTGCGAACTGGTGGCGTTATGGCAATCGATCGGTATTTTGGTGGCGGAAAAGTTAATGACCCAGCACAACGAGATGAGAAGAGCGTTGCGTTACGCGATGCCGGGAAAGCGTTAAAAATGAATTCTGAAATTTGGTCCATATCACTTAATCCAATTGGTGATGGTGTGCTTGCAGCGACCAAGCTGTAAGGTTCTTATATGTTTTTCGATGTTGGCGCCGGCGAATTTATTGGTTTGGCAGTTTTAGCTCTTATTTTGGTTGGACCCGATCGTTTACCAAACTTAGCAATAGAAGCCGCAAAAATTGTGCGCAAAGTTAAAGATTTTGCACAAAACACTACTAGTGAAATAAAAGGAAATTTAGGTCCAGGATTTGAAGATTTAAAACCAACAGATTTGCATCCGAAAAACTTTATCAAGCGCCAAATCAATGAAGCAATGGATGAATTAGATCGGCCAAAAGTAAAACCAAAAATTGACCCAGATTTATTATGAGTAATTTATTTGAGAAGTTATCAACAGTAATTGATCCAGAATTAAGACGACCAATCACCGAATTAGAGATGGTTGAATCGGCCGAATTAATTGATGGACTCGCAAAAGTTCGGGTGCTCTTAACGATTGCCACCTGTCCGATGCAAGATCGTCTGAGAGCGGATGTAGAGCGGGCGATTAGCGAATTACCTGAAGTTAAAAACATTGATCTCGACTTTGGGGTCATGAATGAAACCCAACGAAACCGAGTGAAGGAAATTGTTCGTGGCGGACGAGAACCGGAGATTCCTTTTGCCAGACCAGATTCTCTAACAAGAGTTATTGGAGTTTCATCTGGAAAAGGTGGCGTTGGAAAATCTTCATTAACAGTTAACTTAGCGTTAGCTGTCGCTGCAAAAGGAATGCGCGTTGGAATTTTAGATGGCGATGTTTACGGACATTCGATTCCACGGTTACTTGGTTTGATCGGCCAACGGCCAACCGCAATTGATCAATTATTTATTCCGCTAGAAAGTTATGGCATCAAAACTGTTTCGATGGAAATGTTTAAGCCTGATCGGGCCGATGCAGTTGCTTATAGAGGGCCGCTATTGCATCGCGTCTTGCAGCAATTATTAACAGATGCCTATTGGGGCGATTTAGATTTTCTTTTTATAGATTTACCACCAGGAACTGGTGATTTAGCAATTTCGCTTGGCCAGTTAATTCCCAACTCAGAGATGTTGGTAGTTACAACGCCACAAATTGCAGCCGCAGAAGTAGCTGAACGAACTGGTCGAATCGCTCACCAAATGAAACAACCGGTAATTGGCGTAATTGAAAACATGTCGGATTTTCCATGTCCAAAATGCGGTGAACCGATTTCATTATTTGGCGAAGGCGGCGGGGTTGAAACGGCTAAGCGACTAACGGAATTAATTGGTGAAGAAGTTCCGTTACTTGGCAAAATTCCATTTGATCAGAAACTTCGCGAGGGGGGAGACGAGTCCAAGCCGATTGTTGTTTCACAACCTGAAAGTGAAAGTGCAAAAGCTATTTTTGCTGTAGCCGAGAAGATTACTTCGCGTAAGAAATCGCTACTTGGCGTCCGGCTCGGACTTAGTACGTAATTCTTTTAGTAATTCTTCCAAACTTTCCGCTAATTCACTTCGTAAGAAATCGCGAGTGGCAACTTCACCAATTGCGATTCGAAGTGACGCAATTTCACGAGTTAGATATTCCGTATCGGCCATTGATCTTTCATTTCTGGCGCGATCTTCATTAAATTGAATTCGATCACGATCAGCTTGTCGATTTTGCGCCAACAAAATTAGTGGAGCGGCATAAGAAGCTTGCAATGAAAGAATCAAAGTTAAGAAAATAAATGGGTATTCATCAAATCGCCAATTATGCGGCGCTACGGAATTCCATAAAGTCCAAAATGCAACAAATACAGTCATGTAAACCAAGAAGCGGGCAGTGCCTAAAAAGCGTGCAAATTTTTCTGAGAGGCGACCAAATGCTTCAGGATCGTAATTTGGGCGAAGGGAGCGTCCAGCTTCGCGCGGAGTTTCTAAACCGTAATTGCGCGCCATTTCTAGCCCTCCATTCCATGTGGTTCGCGTGAATCATGGCGGCGATGACGCCAATCTTCCGGTAACAAGTGATCGAGTACGTCATCAACTGTAACTGCACCGAGTAAGCGCTCATTTGCATCGACAACGGGAACTGATAGCAAGTTGTAACTGGCTAAGTATGAAGATACTTCATTCAATTGCGCATCCGGATTAATTCCTTGAGTTTCCGTATCAACAATTGAACCTAGCAAAGTTGAAGGTGCTTCACGGAGTAAACGTTGGTAATGAACAATACCGATAAATTTTCCAGTTGGCGTCTCTAGCGGTGCTCGGCAAACATAAACTTGTGAAGCTAGCGCTGGAGAAACTTCACTTGCTCTAACAGCAGCAAGCGCCTCTGCAACTGTTCCGTCAGCTGTAATTACTACTGGTTCAGTTGTCATCATTCCACCGGCAGAATAATCTTCATAAGTCATTAATCGAAGAACATCTTCTGCATCTTCTGGTTCCATCAATTCAATTAACTGTTTAGCGCGTTCATCACCAATTTCACGAAGCAAGTCAGCTGCATCATCTGGATCCATTTCGGCAACAACATCTGCGGCGCGCTCGCCTTCAAGTTCGGCCAAAAGATCTACGCGATCATTCTCTTCCATCTCTTCAAGAACGTCAGCCAAACGTTCGTCGGTAAGTGCCAACGCCACTTCAACTCGACGTTTTAAAGATAAATCTTGCATTACCGATGCTAAATCGGCAGCGCGCAAAGTGCTTAAGGTCGAAAGTAAATTTGTGACACCTTGATTATGTTCAGTTCCCATTAATCCAGAAATTTCTTCCCAAGCCGCAGTAAAAGTTTCACCGCGGCGACGAAGCCCTCTGCCTTTTCGCATCACATGTACGCGGTTAATTAACCAATCACCGCTGCGATTTTGTTCCATTCCTAAATCTTCAACAACTACATTTTCATTTGAATTTGCAAGTTGCACTGTGCGATCTAACATCTCACCAAGTACAAGTAATTCACCGGTGCGCGCTTCGAATCTGCGCATATTCAAAAGTCCTGTAATTACGACTGCGCCGGTTTCGATTGATGTAACTCGAGTAATCGGCACAAAAACTCGACGTCGCATAGGTACTTCAACTAGTAAACCTAAAATTCTTGGCGGTTGATTGTTTGAACGAAGGGTCGCCACAGCATCACGCACTTTGCCAACAAGATCACCATTTGGGTCAAAGACCGCGGTTCCTGCCAAGCGCGCTAGAAATACTCTGCTTAGGCCGCTCATAGGCTAAGGGTATCGGCTCGATCTGTATTGGCGGTTCGCAATTTATTCATCGGCTAGGTTTGCCTGATGTCGCATCAGCAATTATCACTTCCAAAACGTGCAGATTTGATGCGATTAAGCGTTGGCGTAATTGGAATCGGTACCTCTGGTCCATTAATTGCATTAAGCGCAATGCCAATCATGACATTGATATTTTGGCGAAATCTTGGTGGGGCAGTTTTCACTTTTTTTCTTGCAATTAGACATAAACAATTTGCCAATAAATATGGGCTCAAATGGTCGGCAATCGCGGGGGTAATTCTGGCCGCACATTTCACATGTTTCTTCATCTCCATGCGACTAACCAGCGTTGCAGCTGGAACCGCAATTACTGCGCTACAACCAATTTTTGCTGCAATCTTTGTTGCCATTACTGGAATTAAAATTTCGCGAAATGTTTGGTTTGGAATGGCGATTAGCTTTATTGGTGTTTTGATAATTACTGGTGTTGATTTAACAGTTTCAACCAAAACATTTTTTGGTGATTTAGCCGCCTTAATTGGTGGCGCGCTCGCTGCACTTTATGTCATGGCTGGAGCAAAAGCTCAACAACAAGTTGAATCTACTACTTACACGACGATTTGCTATTTTGCTTGTGCCGTTTCAGCACTTCCAGCAGCGGTAATTATCTCGCCAAATATTTTTACTTTTGCAGCAAAACAATGGGTAATCTTGCTTGGGCTAATTTTGGGTGCGCAATTGTTGGGGCACAGTATGTTTAATTCGGTTTTGAAGCGAGTTTCACCAGCGATTGTTTCACTTGTGGTGTTTTTTGAAGTTCCCGTTGCCGCGTTGCTTGCAACTTGGTGGTTAGGTCAAAAACCTTCCAGCGGCATTTGGTTTGGCATTTTATTCATACTAATCGGTTCGGCTTTAGTAATCTTGCGCAACCATGAAAATTGATTTACACACCCATTCAACATTTAGCGATGGGACCGATACGCCGACTGAACTAATCCATGAAGCAATAATTTCTGGCTTAGATGTAATTGCGCTAACAGATCATGACACAACGGCTGGTTGGTCCGAGGCTACCTTTGCACGTCGTGGAAAATTGCAACTTGTTTTAGGTGCAGAAATTTCCTGTTTAACAACAGACGGTAAGAGCGTTCATATGGGTGCGCTTTTGTTCGATAAAGATTACGACCCCTTAAAAAAAGCGCTAGAACTATCGCGTGATGACCGAATTCCTCGAATGGAAAAAATGGTCGAATTACTTCAAGCTGATGGAATTGATATTTCAATGACTGATGTTGAGAACGTAAAACCAGAAGGTGCAACTTTAGGTCGCCCACACTTAGCTGATGCGTTAGTAGCGAAATCTATTGTTCCAAGTCGTGATGTTGCTTTTGAAAAATATCTACATAATGATTCAAAATATTATGTTTCACACATGGCGCCTACTCCGATCGAAGCCATTAAGTTAATTAAAGCGGCTGGCGGTGTTTCAATCATTGCTCATGCATTCTCATCATTTAGAGGTGAGCGGTTAGATAATGATTTTTTCCAACCACTTGTAGCCGCGGGATTAAATGCAATCGAGGTAGATCATCGAGACCACAATCCAACCGAACGAAATATCTTGCGAAACATTGCACAAGATTTAGCACTTTGCGTAACTGGATCGAGCGACTATCACGGTGATGGAAAATTAAATCTACTTGGTGAAAATACAACTGCACCTGAACAGTGGGAGCGGTTAGAATCACTCGCTAACGCGAGGAGAGTTATCAATGAATAGCATGAGTGCGCTTACTTTTGGAATTCAAGCGTTCGTAACCCTTTTTGTAATTATGGATCCACCAGGTGTTTCTCCAATTTTCTTGTCAATAATTGGAACTCGTCCCAAGAATGAGGTTCGTAGACTTGCAATTCAAGCTGCACTTACATCTTTAGTTGTAATTACTACCTTTGCTTTGTTTGGTCGATTAATTTTGAATTATTTAAATATCTCAATTCAAGCGATGCAGATTGCTGGCGCATTATTGCTACTAATGGTCTCGCTGGAGTTGTTAAGTGGAAAAGAATCCGAAGAACGCACCGTGACAAATGCAAACGTTGCAATGGTTCCACTTGGCACGCCACTTCTTGCTGGCCCTGGCGCAATTGTGGCAATCATGATTTTCGTCCAAAAAATCAATGGTTCCGGCCAGTCCGCCGCTCTAATAGCAGCAACAATCTTGATTCACGCCGTAATTGCCGTTGTGTTAATAAGTTCGGCATCAATTGTGAGAGTAATTGGAAAATCTGGAATTACTTTAGTTGCTCGAATTGCTGGCTTACTTTGCGCATCTATCGCGGTTCAAATGTTGGTGGATGCGATTACAACTATTGTTGGCCAGGGGTCGATTTCCTAGTTCGTTTTCGATCTCGTTTGGCTCGAACCGGTCGTTCAGATTTTGTAATTTCCTTCTTCGCTTTTGGAATTGCCGCAATATTCTCTTTGGTAATTCTTAAGTCACTAAATAAATGATCAGAAGAAGAATAAGTTTCAATCGGTTCTGCCACTCCAAGATTGAGCGCTTGATTGATATGGCTCCATCTTGGAAGTTCATCCCAATCTACAAACGTAACGGCAATTCCTGAAGCGCCAGCGCGTGCAGTTCTGCCAATTCGATGCAGGAAAGTTTTTTCATCTTCCGGGCATTGGTAATTGATTACGTGTGTAATTCCGTCAATATCAATGCCACGAGCCGCAACGTCGGTTGCTACTAATACATCACGTTTATTTGATTTGAAATCTGACAGCGCCCGTTCGCGCGCTGCTTGACCTAAGTCGCCATGAATTGCGGCAGATTTGAATCCACGTTCTTTTAAATCATCGGATAATTGCTGGCAGGTGCGCTTTGTTCGGCAAAAAATCATTGTTTGCCCGCGACCTTCAGCACGCAAAATTCGAGAAACTATTTCTGCTTTATCTAGTGCATGAGTGCGATAAATAAATTGTGAAATATTTTTTACTACTGCACCTGAATCTTCTTCTTGAGCACGAATATGAGTGGGTTGATTTAAAAACTTTCGGGCAAGCACAACAACATCGCCAGGCATGGTTGCCGAAAAGAGCATAGTTTGAGTGCGATTCGGCGTTAATGAAAAGATTTTTTCAACATCTGGAAGGAAGCCGAGATCTAACATCTCATCTGCTTCATCGAGAACTAATTGCTGCACCGTAGATAGATCTAGCGCCTTCTGTCTGTGCAGATCCAAGAGTCTTCCTGGAGTTGCAACCAAGATGTCCACGCCCTCATTTAATTGAGCTATTTGTGGCTCAATTGCTCGACCGCCATAAACTGCAGCAACTGATAAATCTCTTCCAATTTTTTCTAATTCTTCTGCCACCTGCACGCCAAGTTCACGTGTTGGCACAACTACCAAAGCTTGAATCACGCCGATTGCTTTTACGCTATTTACGATTGGCAAACCGAATCCCAAAGTTTTGCCGGTGCCCGTTTTTGCTTGGCCAATTAAATCTACGCCAGTTAAAGCAATTGGAATTACTAATTCTTGAATCGGAAATGGTTTTTCAAAACCGGCAGCTGAGAGCGATTTTAAAACTTCTGGGCGCAGAGCTAAATCTGCAAATGACTTAGTCAAAGATTCTCTGATTAATTCTCTAAATTAATTCACTGATTAATTTTGACCAAAACCAACGCGACGTTCGATCTGTTCGCCAATTTCAACGAAACCAATCTTGTCAGATGGAATCACATATTCGCGGCCGCGGGTATCAATTAGAACTAAAGCTTCAGCGCTGCTAAGTGCTTTGCTAACTGCAGCTTTTATCTCTGTCGGTGATTGCGGACTTTCCATTGCGATATCAGTTCCGACGTTTGCTAACGCAATGCGAACTGCAGTCGTGGTTGAACTTTCACTTTTCTTAGTTGCCATTTTTTCCTTCTCTAGTTTTCGCTACGTGGAAAACCTGAGATTCCACGCCAGATTACATTTGAAACTAAACGTTGAGCTTGCTCGCGACTCAATTTACTATCGCGTTCTAACCAATGCCGAGCCGTTACTTGCGCGCTTCCAATCAAACCTACCCCAAGCATCATTGCTGCTTCTTGTGGCAAACCCGTATCTAATGAAATTACTGCGCTAACTGCCGCTGCGCAATCGTAAGTCATTCTATTTAAACGCTCTCGCACTGCAGGTTCGACATTCATATCGCTTTCAAATAGAAGGCGGAATGCTTCTCCTTCGCTATCAATGAAATTGAAATATGCTGCAACAGTTGCTTGAACGCGTGCTGCATTATCCGGAGTTGATGCAATTGCGCGTTGAATTTCAAAAACCAATCGATCAATATGTAAATCTAAAACTGCTAAATACAAATCCAATTTCGATGGAAAATGTTGATACAAAACGGGCTTACTAACTCCGGCGCGATCTGCGATTTCATCCATTGCTGCTTGGTGATAACCGGCTTGAGTAAAAACTTCTAGCGCCGCTGATAGGAGTAGTGCGCGTCGCTCATCGCGCGGCGTTTTAGCCTTCTCCTGCGTAGTCATTGGGTGAATCGTAGAGGTATCAGGCAAAATTACGCCACAATGGAAAATCTCAATGGATACCGCGCAATTTTGGTTCATGCGCATCCAGATGACGAAACAATTAATAATGGCGCGACCATGGCGCTCTACGCCAAATTGGGCGCAGAAATTACTTTAATTACCTGCACCAGAGGCGAAGAAGGCGAAGTTCTCATTCCTGATTTAGCGCATTTAGCTGCGCATAATAAAGATGAATTAGGCGCACATCGTGTAATTGAATTAGAAAATGCAATGAAAGAACTTGGAATAAAAGATCATCGATTCTTGGGAAACTATCGCGATAGCGGAATGATGGGAACCGAACCAAACAATCGAAAAGATTCTTTCTGGCAAGCAGATCTTGAAAGTGTTTCGATTGAGTTGGCAAAAATTTATGACCAAGTTAAACCGCACATTCTGGTTACTTATGACGAGAACGGCGGTTATGGGCATCCGGACCACATAAAAGCCCATCAAGTTGCGATGCGTGCGAGTGAAATTTCAAATTGGAAAATTTCCAAGATCTATTGGAATGCTATGCCGAAATCGGTTTTAGAATCTGGGTTAGCCAAAATGAAAGAGCTTGGCTCAGATTTCTTCGGCGCCGAAACAGTGGACGATATTCCTTTTGCCAAAGATGATGCACTAGTTACTTCGGTTGTTGATGGCAATTCCGTGGTTGATTTAAAGATGTCAGCGATGCGAGCTCACGGAACGCAAATCTCGGTCGACGGACCATTTTTTGCACTTTCTAATAATTTAGGTTTAGAAGTTTGGGGTAATGAGTTCTATCAATTGGTGAAAGGCGAAAAAAGCGGACCATTAAATTCGGATGGTCGTGAAACTAATCTATTCGCTGGAATCTCGCTCTAACACTTCTTTCCAGACAAAAACATCTTTGGGGTTAAAGGTAATTACCTCGCCACTGCGATTTTCAATTGTGAACTCGGCAATATAAGTTCCAAGTAAATCTCGATATCCGCCTTGATTATCGAATAGGCGAATCGAAACCCGCTTACCAAGCAGATCCGGCCCGAAATTCCTCATGGATTAACGATAAAGGCTTTATGATTTCACCATGACATACGTAATCGCCCAACCTTGTGTTGATGTAAAAGATAAATCATGTATTGAAGAGTGCCCAGTGGACTGCATCTACGAAGGCGCTCGCATGCTTTATATCCATCCAGATGAGTGCGTGGATTGCGGTGCCTGCGAACCAGTATGTCCAGTCGAAGCAATTTATTACGAAGATGATGTCCCAGCTAACTGGAAAGAATTTGGCGATAGCAACGCAGCGTTTTTCGTAGAACTTGGTAGCCCTGGTGGCGCAACTAAGGTCGGCAAAACAGATAACGATCCTGAATTTGTTAAGAATTTACCGCCACAAAGTTCGTAACTTTTGAAACTGCCAGATTTTCCTTGGGATGCGCTCGCGCCTTACGGAAAGAAAGCGCGCGAATTTTCTGGTGGCTTCATCGATTTGTCACAAGGAACGCCGGTAGATTCGACACCAGAATTTATTCAAGCCGAATTTCGAAATAGTTCTAATTCACCGAGTTATCCAACAACTGCGGGAACTCCAGAGTTACAAGCTGCCATCAAGAATTGGGCAAAATCGGAACTGGGTGCAACTGGAGATTTTGCTGTTCTGCCTTTAATCGGGTCAAAAGAAATAGTTGCGATGTTGCCAACAATTTTGGAAGCCAAATCTGTTTTATATCCCGAGATTGCTTATCCAACTTATTTAGTTGGCGCCATAATTGCGAAAGCAAAATCAGAAACTGTTAATTTCGATGCTGGATCATGGCCGAAAGCGGATCTTGCTTGGATTAACACCCCGTCAAATCCAACCGGTCGCGTGAACAGTGATTCGGAAATAATTTCGGCAATTAATTGGGCCCGCAATAATGGCGTGGCAATTTTTGATGAATGCTATTTAGAGTTTGGCGACAGTAAGAAACCAAAATCGGTGTTGTCATTTACTAATGGCGATAATCGAAATATTTTGGCAGTACATTCATTAAGTAAGCGTTCAAATATGGCGGGTTATCGCGCTGCGATGTTAATCGGCGACCCTGAATTAATAGCTCGAATATTAGAAGTTCGTAAACATGCGGGTGGCATGGTTCCGCTGCCGGTTCAAAAGGCGATGGTCGCGGCTTTATCTGACACTGATCATGTTTCGGCACAACGTTCGCGCTATAACGCGCGTCGGGAAAAAGTAAGAAAAGCAATCGTCAATGCAGGTTTCGAAATTGAATTCAGCGAAGCGGGACTCTATTTGTGGGCGACTCGAGGCGAAAGCGATTGGGAGAGTGTTGCCTGGTTTGCCGATCGTGGAATCTTGGTAACACCTGGCCACTTTTATGGTTCAGTTGGCGCAAAACATATCCGAATTGCGCTCACCGCATCTGATGAACAAATTGATGAGTTAGTTAAACGGCTTAGCTAATGTCTGAAGGTATTTTATTAGTTGGTGGTTTTGGTACGCGGCTTCGACCGTTAACTAACGACCTACCAAAACCGATGTTGCCAATTGCAACTCTTCCCGTTACCGAACATCAAATTGCAATGGCAAAACGTGCTGGGGTAACGCGATTAATTCTCGCCACTTCATATTTATCAGAGATTTTCAGACCTTATTTTGGTGATGGCGCTAAATGGGAAATTGAAATTGATTATGCGGTCGAAAATGAACCGCTTGGCACCGGTGGCGCGATTCGCAATGCTGCAGAATTGTTAAACGGAGATTCCGAAATCGTGATTTTTAATGGTGATGTTTTGAGTTCTCACAATTTAGCCAAACAAATTGGCTGGCATAAAGAAAAATCTGCATCGGCGACATTGCATTTAACTGCAGTTGACGATGCTAGAGCATATGGTTCGGTGCCAACCGATGATCAAGGTCGGGTAACGGCTTTCTTAGAAAAAATGGTTCAGCCACCGACAAATAACATCAATGCCGGTTGTTATGTTTTCGCACCGAAAGTTATTGAAACTATTCCACGCGGAAAAGTTGTTAGTGTCGAACGCGAAACTTTTCCAAATTTAATTTCATCTGGTGAATTAGTATTGGGATTCATCGATCAGGCATATTGGTTAGATATCGGTACACCAGCAGCATTGATGAAAGGTTCGATTGATTTAGTTAAAGGATTTGCGGCTACAGATGCATTGGATCGATATAAATTTGCACATCGAGATCATGAATATGTCGCAGCAGCGAACGCGGAAGTTCAAGGAGCAGTAACTGGTGGTAGCGCGATCGGTGCCAACTGCAAGATTGCCAAAGGGGCCAGCGTTGATGCTTCTATCATTTGCGATGATGTAATTATTGGTGCAGCTTCAGTAAAAAATTCTTTTATTGCCAAAGGGGCAAAAATTGATGATGGAATGGAGCTTTCCGGCGTTTATGTTGCAAAATCAGGGGAAATTTCCGCGATTTTTGCCTAATTGGCCACTAATTCCTTACTTCTCGGCTTGACAATATCGAGTTACATGCGTGTAATTCAGCCAAGAACTCGCAGGCCAGCAGGGCCACGAGCCAGAGATGTAAAAGATATAGGGGTTATTCGAATGCGCGATCAAGGACCAAGCATTCAGCTCGTTTCCGGTGAAATCGTTGAACTTTCCTGGCAAGAGCGCGCGCTATGCGCACAGACCGATCCAGAAGCATTCTTCCCAGAAAAGGGTGGCTCAACTCGCGAAGCAAAGCGAGTCTGCATGTCATGCGATGTACGAGGCGAATGTTTGGAATATGCCTTGGCACACGATGAGCGCTTTGGAATCTGGGGCGGATTATCTGAGCGGGAACGTCGCCGCTTAAAGCGCCGCAGCGCTTAACGCTCCAAGTTCTGACAACGGTCAACTTTCAACTTTGTGCGCATTCGCCAAAGCGATGGCACCCATTAGAAACTTCTCTCTGTAATGGCTGATAAAAAAATTCGAGTCTGCGCGATATTGGTCGTGCATGATGGTGCAACCTGGTTGCCCGAAGTTGTTGCTGCGCTCGCTTCACAAACTCGAAAAGTTGATCAAACAATTGCAATTGATACGGGATCGCAAGATGCGTCGGCAAAATTATTATCTGGCGCCCGAATTGATTTTTCTTCAATCGAACGCGGCGATGGTTTCGGAACTGCCGTAGCTACCGCAGTAAAACAATTACCTTCATTAAATGAAAATGAAAATATTGAAGAGTGGATTTGGTTACTTCATGATGATTGTGCGCCGGCACCGAATGCGTTAGAAGCTTTGTTAGCAGCAGTTGAAAATCGTCCAAATATTGCGATGGTTGGACCAAAATTAATTGGTTGGAATAAACGAGATCATTTACTTGAAGCTGGAATAAGTATTGCAACCCAAGGTGCGCGCTGGACCGGAATGGAAAGCGATGAATTCGATCAAGGGCAGCACGATGGCATTAAAGAAGTTCTTTCAGTAAGTACTGCAGGTGCATTAATTCGCAGAGATGTTTATGAAGAACTGGGTGGCTTCGACGAAAATTTAGCAATCTTTCGTGACGACGTAGATTTTGGTTGGCGAATTCGAATGGCGGGCCATGGTGTTTTAGTAACAACTGATGCCGTTGCGCGTCACGCCCAAGCCGCTTTTAATGAACGTCGCCAAGTAGATGTTGATGAAGCTTTCTTACATCACGCACATTTATTGGATCGAAGAAATGCGGCCTACGTACTGCTTGCAAATTCATCATGGTGGATGTTGCCTGGATTGGTATTCCAAATTTCCGGGGCAGCAATTTTTCGTGCCATCGGTTATCTATTAGCAAAATTACCCGGATATGCCGCGGATGAAATTCTGGCAATCTTTCAATTATTTATTCGACCAGATTTATTACGAGGAGCGCGCAAGAAGCGCAAAGTAAATAAATTATTGTCCGCACGAGTTGCAAAACCATTTATGCCGTCACAAATCATGCAACTTCGTAATGCAAAAGATGATGTCATCAACTGGTTCCGCGAAAAATTCTTCCCAGCTCCAGAAATGCACCTTGAATCAGTAAGTATTTCGGATGATGATGAATTATTAGCACCGCAACCAAAATCAAATTGGTTCCGATTCTTAACAAATCCTGCGGTAGGAACTGCAGCATTGCTATTTGTTTATTCAATCTTATTGGCGCATGGCCGACTAGGTCCGATCGCGGGTGGTGCATTACCGGAAACCCCAAAGGGCGCAAGTGATCTATGGCGGTTGTATGCCGAGTCATGGCATCAAGTTGGAATGGGAAGTGGCTCAGCAACGCCTACTTGGGTTGCGATTGTGGCATTTATCGGATCATTATTTTTCGGTAATGCTCAATTATTTACTGCGACGTTATTTATTTTTGCACCGCTAATTTTATTTAGTTCAATTTATATTTGGATTAGAAAAATAACGACACATATTTGGCTAGCAATTTTTGGTGGCTTGCTTTACTCGCTTTCGCCGGTCGCGCTTGGCTCAATCAATTCCGGGCGGCTAGGCACAATGATTGTTTTGATTGCGCTACCAATCACATTCAATTTGATGCAGGGCATGTTGCAGATTGAATTAATCAGCTATCGAAAAATATTTCAGTTAGGGCTCTTTTTGGCTATCCCAACTGCATTCTCGATGCCGTTCTTTATTTCATTGTTTATCTGGATGGCATTGCTAACTGGGTATGAATGGAATCGAATTGATGAAATTCTGCGCGAAAAACGGTTGAAGCTTCGCGGATTAGTGTTGGCGATTCCGTTTTTAATTAATTTACCGTGGACCACCGAAGCTATTTTGCACCCATCTAGATTCTTATTAGAACCTGGCTTAGCACTTGCTGGTGGCGGCCCTAATTTAGCTTTTCTATCAAATCCCGGCGGAATTGGTTCTCCGCCATGGTGGTTGATCGCGCCTTTCACTGCCATTTTGTTTGGAACAGTTATTTCAAAAACTAACGCGAAGTATTTTTCATACGTAGGATTAATTTTCGTTGGAATTGCCGGAATAACTTCAGCATTTGTATTTCCGGCACACGGATCAGCAACAGGAGTTCCACTTTGGAGCGGAACATTCTTGGCAGTCTCAACAGTTGCGGCAATTACATCTGGAACTTTAGT
This sequence comes from Actinomycetota bacterium, assembly GCA_039800785.1. Classification (GTDB taxonomy): domain Bacteria; phylum Actinomycetota; class Actinomycetes; order Nanopelagicales; family Nanopelagicaceae; genus ZLKRG08. The sequence continues at coordinate 14,963 of JBDLPY010000024.1, read as the reverse complement.
CTTAGATAAATTGCGGGAAAATTTAGAAGCAAGTGCCGTAAATTCGCGACATTTAATTTCGGGGTTGCTTTTAATTTCTTCGGTTCTTTACTTAGGCAGTTCGGCACTTTGGAGTTCGATTTCCAAATCACCGTTGCATGCAATCACTAAACCTGTCTTGCCGGAATTTCTCGGGATTTCGCCCGGTGTTAAAACTATGGTTTTTAGAGTTAATGAAGCAGGTTATTTGAATTTCTTTGTCTCTCGAGATCGCGATATTTATTTAGGTGATCCAGATGTGGCCCCAGCAATGAACAAAGAGTTGAGTGCAGCTGTTCGCGGCACAGTCTCTGGAACTGATATCAATGCAGCAAAAACTTTTGAAGCTTTTGGAATTAAGTACATATTTGTTACGGCGCCAGCTCCAGATAGCCTGATCAGAACTATCGATGGCGTCGGTGGATTCTTACGTAATTCATCGACCAGTGCAGGTGTCACATGGAAAGTGGTCGGAATTCCAGAACGAGTTCTATTCAAGAATTCAAAGAATCAATCAATTCCTCTACCTACCAATGCCGTCAGTGCTAATTTCAAAGTTAGCGAGAAAGGAATAATTCGTTTAGCCGAAAATTACGATCGCTCTTGGCAAATAATCGGAAATGGTAAACATTTAAATAAAGGGAAAAATGAATTCGGCTTACCAGTCTTTACCGTTGATGAGCCAGGGGAGTATCTACTTATTCACGACGGTACGCTTCGCCGGTCATTAATTTCATTGCAGTTAATTGTCTTAATCTTTGCATTAATTATGGCTGCTCCGGCTGGGCGACGAAAGCGTGATAAATCATGAGAAATCGAAATTTGATTTATTTATTGGCTGCTTCGCTCGGGGTAATTCTTTTAGCAAATGGATTGGAATTTGGCGGGAGAAATAATTCGATTACTTATTCTTATCAAGCTGTTGTGTGTCCAAAAGGTGAATCTGGTGTAAATCTGCAATATTCATTACCAAGCAAGAACACATTAATTCGTGGTGTTGGAAATAGAAAAGTTAAATTATTTAAAGCTGGACGCACTTCTGTAGCTTCAACTAGCCCAGCGGCTTATATTGAAAGCGATAGCGTTTCAATCACTGGTTTACTTTCAAAAAGTGGAATCTGGGCTGGTGGAGTTATCTGCACAGCGCCGCGTGATTCCCAATGGTTTGCAGGTGGAACTGCTGACATATCTAGTCGTGGCCGAATAGTTTTGGTAAACAGTGGCTTGAGCACTGCGATTGTCGAAATTTATTCACTCAGTGATAATCAAGGAGCAACCAAAAAAACTATAAGCGTGAAATCAAACTCTGTTACTGAAGCAAGTTTGGTCGGCTTAACGCCAGGTGCCACGGCAACTTCATATAAAGTTTCGCTAATTTCAGGTCGCGTTTCCGCTTTCATGATTGACGAACGCGGCAAAGGATTAAGCACCTTTGGTGGCGACGTTGTTAATGGCCAAGTTGATTTGGCGAACGAAATTGTTATTCCAGCTATTCCAGTCGATTCAAACACAAAGAACCCAGCAATTCTTAGAATTGGAAATCCAAATTCCAGTGATGCAACAATTTCAGCGAAGTTGATTTCAAAAGATGGAAATTTTGTACCTGTTGGTCTAAACAATGTGAAAGTCGCCGCGGGACGGGCTGCTAATTTAGATATTCCGATCACTCAACCAAGCAATCAATTTGGTTTACAAATCACTTCGAGCAAGCCAATAGTGGCTTCAGTATTTAATGTGGCAAATATAAACGGACGACGTGATTTTGTTTGGAGTACGCCAGCTACTGAAGTAAAACGTGGCCAATGGGCAATTTCGGGTTTAACTGGAAAGCTAATTTTGGCGGGCGATGAAATTAACGTTTATTTAGAAGTAACGACTGGTAGCAACAAAATTATTAAGCGAAAAATCATTGGCAGCGACATTGCAGTTTGGACACTGCCAAGTAATTCACGTTTGTTGGAAATACGAGGCTCAAGTGGTGCTACATATGGCGCAATGCTGATTTCGAGCAAGAGTGGAAATAGCGTGATTCCTTTGATTGCCGGCTCAGCTTTAACCAAGAGTTCAATTCCTACCGCCAACATCAGTGTTTTAAATCCATAGTTTTACAAGCGCAACTACTAATCTGTAGGCATGAGTTCAAAGAAAAGCTTGGGCAGATTCTGCTCTCGCTCAAGTTGTAATCGCCGTGCGACTTTGACTCTTACTTATATTTATGCTGACTCTGTCGCAGTGGTTGGTCCACTAGCAACTTATTCTGAACCACACGCTTATGACTTATGTGAAATACATGGTTCAAAATTAACGGTTCCAAATGGTTGGGAAGTTATTCGGCGTGAACCAAATGAAACAGATTTGGGACCTTCGGAAGAAGATTTGATGGCTATTGCAGATGCCGTACGTGAAGTATCAAAGAATTATGATGGAAATTTGAATAACAATGCTGTTCAATCAGAGATTGGAAGACGCGGTCATCTGCGATCTGTGCCTTTCAAGTAAAAGAAGGCAAAGATGATTCCAAATATTTTTAAGGCGTACGACATACGCGGTTTAGTCGGAACTGAATTAACTAGAGATTTCGCCTTTGCCGTTGGCGCAGCATTTGCAAAATTTTTAGAATTGGAACGCGAACCCGCCACAGTTGTTATTGGCGAAGATATGCGGCCATCTTCACCCGAACTGGCATCCGCATTCGCCGATGGTGTTACTTCGCAAGGTTTTGATGTAATCAGAATTGGTTTAGCTTCAACAGATATGTTGTATTTCGCAGCAGGAAATTTAAACCTCCCTGGTGCCATGTTTACTGCCAGCCACAATCCTGCGGAATACAACGGAATCAAGATGTGTTTAAGTGGCGCAAGACCAATCGGAAAAGAGTCTGGCTTGCTCGCTATTGAGCAATTTGTGCGAGATGGCGTTGCACTTTCAATGCGATCTCCCGGAAAAGAAATTAAGCGCGAGATGTTGGATGATTACGTTAATTTTCTACTTGAATTAGTTGATGTTTCGGAAATAAAGAAACTAAACATTGTGATTGATGCTGGAAATGGAATGGCGGGCTACACCGCGCCAGCAGTATTCAAGAAAATTAATGCTGAAGTTACTGAAATGTTTTACGAATTGGATGGCACTTTCCCTAACCACGAGGCAAATCCAATTGATGCGGAAAACTTGAAAGATTTGCAGAAGAAAGTTAAAAAAGTCGGAGCAGACATCGGTTTAGCTTTTGATGGTGATGCTGATCGCTGTTTTTTGGTTGACGAAAACGGAGACGCAGTTAATCCTTCAGCTCTGACTGCGCTTATTGCAGACCGTGAATTAAAACGTAAACCAGGATCTTCAATTATTTATAACTTAATTTCATCTAAATCAGTACCGGAGATTGTGACCGAAAATGGTGGCACCGCTATCCGCAGCCGAGTCGGTCATTCATACATAAAAGCTTTGATGGCAGAAACTGGTGCAATTTTTGGTGGCGAACATTCAGGCCACTTTTACTTTTCTGATTTCTGGAAAGCTGATTCTGGAATGCTTGCTGCGCTTCACGCAATTGCTGCGCTAGGAACGAGCGACAAATCCTTATCTAAATTACTAAAACCATATTCGAAATATATAGCAAGTGGTGAAATCAATTCAAAAGTTAAAGATGCTAAATCAACGATGAAGAAGATTGAATCAATTTACGGCGCAAAGATTGAAATAAAACTTGACCACCTGGATGGCTTAACGGTTGATAGCGATTCATGGTGGTTCAATGTGCGCGCTTCAAATACTGAGCCATTACTTCGTTTAAACGTAGAGGCCAAGACTGAGGCTCAGATGGCGAAGATTCGTGATGAGGTTTTAGAGCTAATTAACTCCTAGTAAACTTCTCCCTACATCTATAAAGGGGCTCTCTAGTGTCAACAGCAACAACAAACGTTCTTCCAAAGCACGATATTGCAGATGCGTCACTTGCAACTTCGGGTAAAAAGCGAATTGAATGGGCTGAGCGAAACATGCCAGTGCTGGCACAAATTCGTGAGCGTTTCGAAAAAGAGAAGCCATTTACTGGAATCAGAATTTCTGCATGCATGCACGTAACTACCGAAACTGCGAATTTGATGCGCGTACTAAAAGCTGGCGGTGCAGAGATCGCATTGTGCGCTTCAAACCCGCTTTCAACTCAAGATGACACGGCAGCCGCTTTAGTTCATGAATATGGAATCAGTGTTTTTGCAAAGAATGCAATTGATCGCGATGGATATTACGCTCACATAAATGCCGCATTAGATATTGCACCACACCAAGTATTCGATGATGGTTGCGATTTGGTAAATACGTTACACACCACACGAAAAGAATTAATTCCAAACATAACTGGGGGTTGTGAAGAAACTACAACTGGAGTTATTCGCCTAACTCAAATGGCAAAAGATGGGGCATTGCAATTTCCAATGGTTGCCGTAAATGACACCGATACAAAACATATGTTTGATAATCGTTATGGAACTGGCCAATCGACATTAGATGCAGTTTTCCGTGCCACAAATTTCTTGCTTGCCGGACGTGTTCTTGTGGTTGCAGGCTTTGGTTACTGCGGCAAAGGAGTTGCCGAACGCGCAAGAGGATTAGGCGCCGATGTAATTGTTACTGAAATCGATCCAACTAAAGCACTTGACGCAATGATGCAGGGTTTCCGAGTAATGCCAATGGATAAAGCTGCACCAATTGGTGACGTATTTATTACGGTAACAGGAAATCGCGACGTGCTTCGTGAAGAACATTTTGTAAAAATGAAAGATGGCGCAATTCTGGCAAATTCTGGTCACTTTGATATCGAAATTGATGTCGCATGGCTAGAGAAGAATGCAACTGCTAAGAATGAAAAAATGCGCCACCAAACGGATGAATATGTTTTGAAAAACGGTAACCGAATCCTTTTACTTGCTGAAGGGCGCTTGGTAAATCTAGGAGCAGCTGAAGGACATCCAGCATCAGTTATGGATTTATCTTTCTCTGATCAAGCACTGACAGCTGAATGGTTAGTTAAGGAATCGAAGAATCTAAAACCAGGTGTTCACAACGTTCCAACTGAAATCGACAAAGATGTGGCTAGAATGAAATTAAAGAGCATGGGTGGCTCAGTTGATGTTTTAACACCAGCTCAAGAGCTGTATCTCAATTCTTGGGAACACGGTAGCTAATGCCAAAGGTTTTGGTCGTTGATGACGACCAGGACTTAGCTGAGATGCTCGGCATCGTAATCACCGGTGCCGGCATGGATGTTGAAATTGTTGGTCGAGGCGACGAAGCAGTCAGCGCTTTTCAAGAAAATAATCCAGATTTAATTCTGTTGGACTTAATGTTGCCAGGAATAGATGGCATTGAAGTTTGTAAACAAATTCGCCAAATTTCTATGGTTCCAATTGTTATGTTGACTGCTAAAGGCGATAGCCAAGATGTTGTAGCTGGTTTAGAAGCAGGGGCGGACGATTACATAGTTAAACCATTTCCTCATCCGGCAGAGTTAATCGCCCGCATTCGTACGAGATTACGCCGGGTCACTCCTTCAAATACCGGGGCAATCAAAATTGGTGATTTGCAAGTTGATTTAGTTTCACACGAAGTTTTGAGAGATGGTAAAAAGATTTCCTTAACAAGACTTGAGTTTGAATTATTGGCGGCACTATTAAAAGATCCAGGACGAGTATTTAGTCGAGAAGCTCTTCTTAGCGAAGTTTGGGGTTACCATCATTCAACGGACACTCGTTTGGTAAATGTTCACGTCCAGCGCCTTCGTTCAAAAGTGGAGCGCGATCCAGAAAATCCAGAATTAATACTGACGGTTAGAGGCGTCGGATATCGCGCTGGGCGACCAAATTAATTCGTGAATCGATTCCGTAACTCACTTGCAACCCGCGTCGTTGTATCAACGGTTCTACTCTCGTTGGCAGCTTTTTGGTTAGCTGGATCGGCACTTTTCAATAATTTATCTTCTGGCGTCAAGCGCGTAAAAACGGAATCTGCCATATCAGAATTTCGCGCCACCAGCTTTGGGCTGCAGTATGAATTCATTTTGGCTAACGCTAACGACAAGTTAATTCAAAAGGCGATCGATGATGTTGCAAAAGCAGCCACATTGACAGGGAGCCAAGAGTTAGCGGTAGTCGCTAGCCCAAATACAAATCTAAGTAAATCAAATTTTTCAAAGCAAACTGATTACGCCAATTTAAAGTTGATTCCCAAAAATTTACAGAAAAAAGTGCAAAAAAGTTCTGGTATTAAATGGGATTACGCTACCAATGGAAAATCCATCATTGTTGGTGAAAAAATAAGAATTCCGAACAATGGTAATTACGAACTTTATGTTTTTTATAGCTTGGCTAATCAGGAAGCAACAAATTCTCTGATTTTGAATGCACTTCTTTTAACTGGTTTGGCACTGCTTTTCCTAATTGCCTTGACTACTTGGCTTGTGGTTCGTCAGGTTGTATCTCCGGTGCGAGAAGCAGCACGTACAGCAGAACAATTAACCGCAGGTGATCTCGGCCAACGGATGGAAGTTGAAGGAGAGGATGAACTAGCCCGACTTGGAAATGCGTTTAATGAAATGGCCGACTCACTTCAGAAACAAATTACCCGGCTAGAAAATTTATCTTTAGTGCAACAACGATTTGTTTCTGACGTTTCTCATGAACTTCGAACCCCGCTGACGACGATTCGATTGGCTTCGGCCGTTATTGATGGCGCAAAAGAAAGCTTTGAACCCACGGTTGCCAGAAGTGCACAGTTATTGATGTCGCAATTAGATCGATTTGAGCGATTATTGGAAGACTTATTAGAAATTAGCCGATTTGATGCTGAAGTTGCTGTTTTGGAAGCAATTGATTTCGATCTAGGGTCGATGATTAAAAATGTCGTTGATGAACTTCAATTTCCAGCGCGCGAATTGCAAACCGAGATTCGATATAGCCAACCTATGCAACCAGTCGTAATAAAGGCTGATATTCGACGAGTTTCAAGAATTTTACGTAATCTACTTTCGAATGCAATTGATCATTCAAACGGAAAACCAGTAGAAGTTAATTTAGTTCATAATGAAGATACGGTTGCAATCGGTGTTCGTGATTTTGGCGAAGGTTTTGATAAAGATGTGGCCCGAAGGGTTTTTGATCGGTTTTGGCGGGCAGATCCTTCGCGCTCAAGAGTTCATGGCGGAACTGGTTTGGGTCTATCAATCAGTTTAGAAGATGCCAGATTGCACAATGGAGAACTAGAGGCTTTCGCCGAACCAAATAAAGGTGCACATTTTGTTCTGACTTTGCCGAGAAAGGCTGGGGATGAAATCTCTGGTCGCTTAATCAAATTGCAGTATTAATGGTTGGTGCGCGAAAGTTTTCTGGAATTACTTTTTCCTAATCGATGTTTTGGTTGTCGTGAATTAGGTCCGGAAATATGCAATCAATGTCGGCGTAATTGGAACCCTCATCTATATAGCCAACAAATTTCAAACCTAAAGATTCATTCTGCAATTTTCTACAATGAAACCGCAAAATCAATTCTGCTTGGCGCTAAGGAAAATGGGATAAAGAAAGCAGACAATTTAGTTGTTGATGCTTTGCATCATTGTTTAGTCAGAATCCCGACAATCTCATTGCGTGACTTAACTTTTATTCCAGTGCCATCATCTAATCGGGCAGTTAGGCGAAGGGGGCGAGATTTCATCTACGAAATTGCGGGAACGCTTGCTACACCAAATCGTGCAAATGTGATTAAAGCCCTAGAGATAACCCGAAAAACATTTGATCAAACGAAATTAGATGCAATAAACAGACGAAAAAATTTGTTTAATGCCTATAACTGTTTTTTAGATCGCGAACAGAAAAGCAATCTGAAAAATGTTATTTTGGTAGACGATTTAATAACCACGGGAAGCACCATTGTTGAAGCGCACAGAGCGCTTACCGCAGCGGGGATTCACGTCACTTGTGCGATTACCGCATGCGTTGCAAAGCCTCTACGATAGGGGGCTGAGATTCGAAAGGGAGCTAAATGGCCGCCGTTTTAGATCGCATTTTGCGAGCAGGTGAAGGCAAAGCTCTAAAAAAATTAGGAAAACTTGTCGAAAAGACAAATGCATTTGAAAGTTCAATTTCGAATTTATCTGATTTAGAACTTCAAAATAAAACTACTGAATTTAAGAATCGAATCTCTAACGGTGAATCACTAGATGATTTATTGCCAGAAGCTTTTGCTGTTGTACGCGAAGCAGCAAAGCGCACATTAGGTCAACGACATTACGACGTACAGTTAATGGGTGGAGCAGCGCTACACCAAGGCAATATTGCGGAAATGCGAACTGGTGAAGGTAAAACTTTGGTTGCGACTTTGCCATCGTACTTAAATGCATTAAGCGGTAAAGGTGTACACGTTGTTACCGTTAATGATTATTTAGCAGAGCGCGATAGCGAATGGATGGGTCGAGTTCATCGATTCCTTGGATTAAAAGTTGGCGTGATTTTGGCGTCCATGACTCCAGCTGAACGACGCGAAGCTTATGCAGCAGATATTACTTACGGAACTAATAATGAATTTGGCTTTGATTATTTGCGCGACAACATGGCTTGGACTTTGAGCGATTGTGTTCAACGTGGCCACAATTTTGCTGTTGTTGATGAAGTTGACTCCATTTTAATCGACGAAGCTCGTACCCCTTTAATTATTAGTGGATCTGCTGATAAACCAACAAAGTGGTACGTTGAATTTGCAAATATTGCGGGAAAACTAGAACGAGATGTTCACTACGAAGTAGATGAGAAAAAGAAGACATCTGGAATTCTCGAAGCAGGTATCGCAAAAGTTGAAGAGATTCTTGGAATTGGTAATCTTTACGAATCAGCGAACACTCCATTAATTAGCTATTTGAATAATTCAATCCGAGCTAAAGAGCTGTTCAAGCGCGATCGTGATTATGTCGTCATGAATGGTGAGTTATTAATCGTTGACGAACATACCGGTCGTATTCTTTCTGGGCGACGCTATAGCGAAGGTTTACACCAGGCGCTTGAAGCAAAAGAGCGGATTGAAATCCGTGACGAAAACCAAACTTTGGCAACAATTACGCTGCAAAATTATTTCCGCTTGTACAGCCGCCTATCAGGCATGACTGGTACTGCGATGACCGAAGCCTCTGAATTTCATCAGATTTATAAATTGGGTGTAATCCCGATTCCAACTAATCGATCAATGGTTCGTATTGACCAACCAGATTTGGTTTACAAAACGGAAGTTGGAAAGTTTGCGGCAGTTGCACAAGACATTGTTGATCGCCACCGAAAAGGTCAACCTGTGCTTGTAGGCACAGTTAGCGTGGAAAAATCTGAAGAACTCTCTACGGTATTAAAGAAAAACGGAATTCCGCACGAAGTTTTAAATGCTAAACACCACGAACGAGAAGCTTCGATTGTTGCTCGGGCAGGCGTGAAAGGTGCAGTAACAGTTGCGACAAATATGGCTGGTCGCGGTACTGACATCATGCTTGGTGGTAACCCAGAATTCATGGCAGATTTTGAAATTCAAAAGCGCGGAATTTCTCCAGTCGATAATCCAACTGAATATGAAGCAGCATGGCCGGACGAAATCGCGAAACAGAAAGCTGCAGTAGCAAAAGGTCATGAAGAGGTAGTTGCACTTGGTGGACTTTATGTTTTAGGTACCGAGCGCCACGAATCTCGCCGCATTGATAATCAGTTGCGCGGACGATCTGGGCGTCAAGGCGATCCTGGTGAATCACGTTTCTATTTATCGCTACAAGATGACTTGATGCGCCGATTTAATTCGGGAATGGTCGAACGCGTTTTGAGCGCAGCCGGCTTACCGGAAGATATGCCGATTGAATCAAAAATGGTAAGCAATTCCATCAAGTCTGCGCAGACTCAAGTAGAAGCGCAAAACTTTGAAATTCGTAAGAATGTGTTGAAGTATGACGATGTATTAAATCGGCAACGCGAAGTTATCTACGGTGAACGTCGATTAGTACTTGAAGGCGCCGATATCAGCGAACAGACCAAACAATTCTTGGTTGAAACTTTAAGTGCTTATATCGTTGCAGCCACGCAAGAAGGTTTTGGCGAAGACTGGGATTTAGATGCGCTTTGGACTGCGATTCATTCAATTTACCCAATCACATTCACAGTTGCAGATTTAGAGCGTGATGTTGGTTCACGCGGCGCGCTAGACACTGATTTCTTAATCAAAAAAGTGACTGATGATGCGATTTCGGCATACCAGAAGCGGGAAGAAACACTTGGTTCACAAGTGATGCGTGAGTTGGAACGGAAAGTTCTGCTTTCAGTACTTGATCGCAAATGGCGCGAACATTTATACGAAATGGATTATTTGCAAGAGGGAATTGGGCTTCGCGCAATGGCGCAACGTGATCCACTTGTTGAATATCAACGCGAAGGTTACGACTTATTTGCTGCGATGATGGATGCAATTAAAGAAGAGATTGCCGGATTTGTATTTAATGTGGACGTCACTGTTGAAGAAGAGACACCCGCTCCGGCACCAAAAGAACTTAGATATACCTCGGCTGACGAAACTGGTGTACAAACCTCAGGTGATGTTTCAAGAAATTCACCTTGCCCATGCGGCTCAGGCAAAAAATACAAGCGATGCCACGGAGCGGCTTAATTACTTTTTAAATTAGCTTTAAATTTGTACAAAGCCATCGCCCATCCACACCTTCTAATCTAATTGCAATTGCACGTAATCTTGCATTAAATCTAACCGTACCTATGGCTTCACATAATCCATCAAGTGGTTCTTGAATATGCAATTTCCGTAATTTCCCAACCAAACTCTGGCTCCGAACATTTTTTACAAGATCTTGATAAACAGATGAATTGCACCATCTAGCCATTTGATTTGGCGATCTTTTCCCAGCCCAAATTTCTAATACGGAAAGAATCAAAGTTCGATTCCAATCGGCAAGCCCAGGCAAGTTGCTGGCCGAAGTTGGAATCGGAGCAAAATCAGGATCAAACTCTTCACCGTAAATAGATGAGATTTGATAGAGATACGGCGCTTGATTAAAGGGTGGCAATTGTGTTGGACGAAAAATGTCCAACATAGGGTGATCCCAAAGTTCATTCTCGCAAGATTTTGGAATTAGGTTTACTGGCTTGGCAATTAATTTAGTCATGCGCCAAATATCTGTTAAATCATGAAATCTCAATTCGGATTAATGGCTATATATGGCTCATACCTTTGTTTGATGCTGTGGAAATCCAATTAATTGGATATCTTTTTTCTCATATTTTCCGCTCATGAAAAAGTTTGATGCCAGAACCTTTATTGCAATTGGATTAATTACCGCGGGATTCTTATCTGCACTTGGCCTGGCATTAGTTGCAGGGCATAAATCAAGTTTCTTGGTCGCAAATAAACCGTTAGCCATAGGGCATGTAGTTGGGCCGGAAGATTTCAGAATTGAGAAAGCAGCACTTTGGGAGGGCGCAAATAATTTCCTGTCCAGCGATTTTGATATCTCTGGCAGTGTGGTTTCTCGATTTATCGGCGCAAATGAACTCTTGATTGCAGATATGTTCGCAACCCAATCTAATGGAGCGATTTATCAAAGTGTGCCACTTAGTGTCGCAGCGGCGGATATGCCATTTAATTTATTACCAGGGGCAAGTGTAGATATTTATCAAGTAATCGCTCCTAACGATTTTGAAACTTCAAAAAACTCAAAAAAGATAATTACAAATATTCGAGTTTTAGCTATTGACCGAAAAGGTCAGAATTTGGGAAATGCCGCCTTAGTAACTTTAGCCACCCCAGAAGATTTTGTTATTGAAATTTTGAACGCTACTAGAGTAGGAAGAATTGTCCTTGTCTCAAATGCCACTTAGCAAGATAAGAATTGCGACAATAATTCCAGATCAAGACTTAGAAGCTAAAGTTGTTACTACTGCAATTGCAAATAATTGGGTAGTAGTAAAACGAGCGGTCGATGCTCACGATCTGGAATTTAATGAAATTACACATCTATTCACAACGCAAATAAATAATTTTCCAAATTTCCACGGAAAAATCATTGTTCTTACTGGAATTGAAACAGCAGAAGAAATATCAAAGTCACTCTTGATACCTGAAGCGCCATCAGTTTCCAAATTAATGTTACGGCAAGGATTGGGTAAAAATTTCGCGGTGGTCGGAATTGGCGGAGGAGTAGGTGCTTCAACAGTCGCAATCAATTTAGCTTTTGAATTAGCGGATCGAAATTTAATGACACATTTAGGAGATTACTCAACGGAGCCGATGGTTGCTCCCTATTTGGGTTTAAGAGACTTGACTCGAGTTCCGAACAAAATACATTCAAATTTAATCATCTCTCAAACTAATTTTACTGATTTAGAAAATTACTTCCATTTTCTTCAGTTACAAATTGATTCTGGCACCAATTCCGTTTTCGATTTCGGATCTACTCAAAATAATTTCCTCGATTTCACGAACCTTTTTGTAGCCCGGCTTGACCTTGCTTCGTTGAATAAAATCATTTTGTGTCTAAACCGAAATCAAATACCGGAGGGTTCATGGTTGATATTGAATCAACGACACAATTCAAATTTTCACAAATCTCTTGAAGGAATCATGATGCAGAAACTCGAAGGATCGCCATTCAAGGCAGTTCGGATTTTGCCTTCGGATACGAAAGCGGTCGAAGCTGCCCAATCGACTTACAGCGCACTTATTGAATGCGCCAGTGGTAGCGCTTTACGGAGAGCGATAAAGGAATTAGCACGAGAATTAGTTAAGTAGAATTGCCAAATGCGCGCATATTTGGCAACGACGCCAAAACAAATTGATGAGTTGCTCAGTTCTGGCAAGGCAACTTTTGATGAGTACCTAACTCCTGATCAATTTGATTTTCCGGCTGAAGTAGGTGAGGAAGAACGCGAAGATTTGATTGCCCAATTGACTGCGGAAGATTCAATTGAGTTAAACCATGGAAAAGGTAGCTTTGTTCTTGCAGCAGATTTATCAGATTCCCAAATTTCCGCCGATAAATTGATTTTAGAATTTTCTCAAGTTGCAGCTTTGTTAGTCGGTGAAGAATTGGCTTGGTTCTCGCCTGAAGAAATTCGATATGAAATGGAAAACTGGCAGGGAATCTAATGCCCAAAATTTCTGATCTAGTCGCGGGTCGGACGACCTTAAATAATCAACAACTTGAATGGTTGCAAAAACTAACTTCTGATTGGCAGTTATTAGCTGATCTGTCTTTCTCGGATTTAATTCTTTGGGTGCCGCTTCGAAAAGATTTAAAAAGTTGGCCAACGGGGCATATCGCCGTTGCACATATTCGCCCCACAACTGAAGCCACGTTATTTCATCAAGATTTAATAGGTGACGAACTTGATTGGGGAGCTAAACCGCTGGTTGATCGCGCTCTTTCCGATGCTGAAATTATTCGTGATTCTGAACCTGAGCAAGTTGGCGAATTATTAATTAAGGAAGAGACGATTCCCGTTTCATTCAAGGGACAAATAATTGCGGTGTTGTCCCGTCACCGAAATGCGATTTCGATGCGTCAACCAGGTCGATTGGAATTAAATTATCGCGAAATTGCGCACAACTTATATCGAATGGTTTCTGAGGGAACATTTCCATATCAAGATTCAATTTCATTACTTGATCCGGTCCCGCGCGTTGGTGATGGTTTTATCCGGTTAGATGTGAACGGAGCAATAGTTTTTGCCAGCCCAAATGGAAGATCCGCATTGAGTAAATTGGGTTGGGATGGCGAAGTTGAAACTTTCACGATTACCGAAGTGGCCAACAAATTAAGTGCGGCGCCAATTCCAGATTTACAAAATCAGGTTCAGGGCAACTCGTTGGGTCGTATTGAATTGGAAAACGACAACGGAACGGTTGATTTTACTGTTTTACCAATGCTCCAGTCAGGTTCAAGAATTGGCGCAATAGTTTTATTACACAATGTCACGGATATTCGAAGCCGAGAACGTGAATTGATCATTAAAGATGCAACCATTAAAGAAATCCATCATCGAGTTAAGAATAATTTGCAGACCGTTTCCGCTTTATTACGCTTGCAATCTCGGCGAATTGAAGACCCGAAGGCAAGTGCTGCGCTTGAAGAAGCGGTCCGTAGAATTGCATCGATTGCTTTAGTTCACGAAACTTTGACATCAAATTCACAAAACCAAGTTGATTTTGATCTTGTAATAGATAACTTGATAAGTCACGCCTTAGATCTAGCACCAAATAATAGAATTGAAATTAAACGTAATGGCCGAATAGGTTTACTCGATCCAAAGATTGCGACACCGCTTGCGCTTATAGTAACTGAGCTAATTCATAACGCGTTAGAACATGGATTGGCAAACCAGGGGAGTTTTGTTGAAATAAAATTAAATCGGAGTAACGAAAATTGCGTAGTCGAAGTAAATGATGACGGTGTCGGGTTACCGGTTAATTTCGACTTTGCTGCATCGAGCAATTTAGGTTTGCAAATCGTTAGAACTTTGACCGAAACGGAATTGAAGGGAAATCTTCAATTAAAGAACTTAGAAGTTGGAACTTCGGCCGAACTTAAATTCTTAATTAAGAATTAAATTCGCGCGCTTGTTGTTCGAGTAAACGAGCTCGGTTACGGGCAGCACGTCGTTTCATTGCACGACGTTCATCTTCAGACAATCCGCCCCAAACTCCAGAATCCTGACCACTTTCAAGCGCCCAAGCTAAACATTGTTCGCGAACTACACAACGCGCACAGATTTTTTTAGCTTCTTCGATCTGCGTGATTGCTGGACCAGTGTTTCCGACCGGAAAGAATAGTTCTGGGTCTTCTTCGCGGCATGCTGATTGGTGTCGCCAATCCATTAAGAATCCATCCTTTAATTTGGGGAAGCGCGAGAAGCGCAGAGGCTAAT
>JBDLPY010000023.1:0-10663 GCA_039800785.1 Actinomycetota bacterium | reverse complement strand
GGGCGATTGTCACAATCGAAGATTTGGAAGGCGCCATCGACGCACTCTTCTTCTCAAATACATATAACCAATATGCGATGTCATTGGTTGAAGACCGGATTGTGAAAGTTAGAGGTCGGGTAGATTGGCGCGAAGAAAATATTCGATTTACAGCAATGGAATTAAATTCAATAGATGTTTCACAAGGTCCAGTAGGTCCACTAATAATTTCGGTTTCGGCAGCAACTTGTACGCCTCCGATGATCGAGCGGATGAAAGAAATATTGCGTTCCCATCCCGGAAAACGGGAAGTTCATTTACAAGTAGATGATCACGGAAAGCGAACCATGATGAAACTTGGGGTGCAGGTCACTACATCACCGTCACTCAGCGCAGATCTGAAAGCGGTACTTGGCCCTAATTGCTTAGCAAGTAATTAAACGCTCTTAGTAGAATTGGTAAATGCCAATTCGTCAGCTTGATCTGCGCAATCAAGATCGTCGAAAACTAACAAAATCCGAAATTAATAAATTAATTCCGAGGGCCGAACTTGATATTGCCTCCGCTACGGAAATCATTAAACCCATTTTGGAAACGGTTTCCAAAGGCAACGAAGCAGATATTTTAAATCTTGGACCGGAATTTGATGGAGTTAAAGCACCCGAATTACGTGTACCTAAATCAGAGATTTCAAAAGCGTTAGCTGAATTAGATCCAGAGATAAGAGCGAGTTTAGAAATCGCAATTACAAGAATTCGCAAAGTTCATGAAGATCAAATCAGAAGCGAAAAGATTTCCGTGATTGAACTTGGTGCAACAATCACAGAACGATGGATTCCAGTTGATCGTGTGGGCTTATATGTTCCTGGCGGACGAGCGGTTTATCCAAGTAGCGTAATAATGAATGTTATTCCAGCTCAAATTGCAAAAGTTCCTAGCATCGCAATTGCATCACCGCCACAAATTGATAACAACGGATGGCCCAATAAAACGATTTTGGCAACTTGCGCTCTATTGGGAATAGATGAGATCTATTCAATTGGTGGCGCTGCTGCAATCGCGCTTTTTGCATATGGATTAGCCGACAAAATTGATAAATGTGATTTAGTTACCGGGCCGGGAAATATTTATGTCGCCGCTGCTAAGCGAGCTTTGCGTGGCTACATCGGTATTGACTCTGAAGCTGGCCCAACTGAAATCGCGATCATTGCAGATGAAAGTGCAAGTGCTTCCGAAGTTGCAGCGGATTTAATCAGCCAAGCAGAGCATGACACTATTGCGGCATCGGTATTAATAACTGTTTCGTCAGAATTAGCAGCGGAAGTGGCAAGCGAATTAGAAGTTAGAAGTACTGCCACAAAACATAGCGAACGCATCATAACTGCTCTAAGTGGTCAGCAATCAGCAATAGTTTTAGTTAAAGACGTTGAAACTGCAGTTGAAATTGCAAATGCATATGGGGCAGAGCATCTTGAAATTCAAACGCAAAATGCTGGCGCTATTGGGCAACAAATTCGAAATGCTGGCGCAGTCTTTATTGGAAGGTACACGCCAGTTTCGCTTGGAGATTACGCGGCAGGATCGAACCATGTTTTACCAACTGGTGGTTGTGCCTGCCATTCCAGTGGTCTCTCAGTACAAACTTTTCTAAAAGGAGTTCAATTCATTGAATACTCAAAAGAGAGCTTTACAAAGATTTTGCCTACCGTTGTGACGCTAGCAAATGCCGAAGATCTTCCAGCTCATGGAGAAGCTATGACGGCGCGGTTGGAGAATTTATGAACTGGCCGGATTGGTTACCACTTAAATCGAATTTAAAAACTTTATCTCCTTACGGTGCGCCACAAGTTCCAGCCAAGATTCGAATTAACACCAATGAAAATCCGAATGGCCCATCACCAGAAATAGCAATTCAAATTGCAGCAAGAATTAAAGAAATTGCGGCGAACCTCAATCGATATCCTGATCGAGATGCAATCGCCCTACGAAATAAGTTGGCAGACTATCTAGGAAATAATCTAACTCAAGAAAATATTTGGGCGGCAAATGGTTCAAACGAAATCTTGCAATCTATCTTTTTAGCTTTTGGTTCCGGATCTGCTTTAGGATTTACGCCGTCTTATTCAATGCACCCACTGATTGCAAATGTAGTTGGCGTAAATTGGATTAATGGCGAGCGGAGAGATGATTTCACGTTAGATACTGAATTAGTAATTGCCGAGATTGCCAAGGTTCGGCCAACTTTAGTTTTTATTACTACACCAAATAATCCAACTGGAGATTCTGTTTCGATCTCGAATCTTGAAAAGATTGCAGCTGCAGCTAAGCAAGTTGATGCACTGCTAGTCGTAGATGAGGCGTATGCCGAATTTTCTGACGAACCGTCGGCCGTAACTTTGATTGCTAAATATCCAAATATTTTAGTTTCCCGGACCATGTCAAAAGCATTCGCTTTTGCTGGCGTCCGGCTTGGATATTTAGCGGCAGACTCAATCGTGATTGATGCGCTGCAATTGGTTCGCCTGCCTTATCACTTAGGTTCGTTGACACAGGCCGCTGCCGAAGTCGCTTTGGATTTTAAATCTGAATTATTGGCAACTGTTGCGGAGATTATTAACCAACGAAAATTAGTAGCTAACGAGTTAGAGGCACTTGGATTGAATGTGCTACCAAGTAGCGCAAATTTCTTACTATTTGGCGGATTCAATGCCAATGCAAAAATAGTTTGGGAAAAATTATTAAATGCGGGTGTGCTAATTCGAGATGTAGGATTACCTGGTTACCTTCGAGTAACAATTGGCACCGCTGCCGAAAATAAGGATTTTTTGAACACCTTAAAAGTAGTTCTTAAATCTTGAATTAGAAATCTGGGTGAGGATTAAATGCGAAGCGCAAAAGTAGAACGCAAGACAAAAGAGTCTGAAGTATTTGTCGAATTGAATCTCGATGGTACTGGTGAAATTTCAGTTGATACCGGCGTCCCATTTTTTGATCACATGTTAAGTCAACTTGGAAAACATTCGGGATTTGATTTAACAGTTAAAACAATTGGCGATGTTGATGTTGATTCGCACCATACAGTCGAAGATACTTCGTTAGCTTTTGGCCAAGCGTTACGTGAAGCGCTCGGCGATAAAGCCGGAATTCGTCGCTTTGGCGATGCGATGGTTCCGCTAGACGAAGTTTTAGTGCAGGCAGCAGTTGATCTTTCCGGTCGACCATATTTAGTTCACCGCCAGCCAGAAATTGTTGAACTGATTGGAACTTTCGATACAACTCTTGGAAAACATATTTGGGAATCAATCGTCGCTGAAGCACGAATTGCGTTACATGTAAGAGTTTTAGAAGGACGAAATGCGCACCACGTTTTTGAAGCACAATTTAAAGCTGTTGCCCGTGCGTTACGTGAAGCAGTCTCGATTGACGGAAAGGTTTCCGGCATTCCATCAACGAAAGGCGTACTTTGATTGCAATTCTGGATTATGGATCCGGAAATCTAAGGTCAGCTGAGCGAGCATTTCAAAATAGTGGAACTGAAGTATTGGTTACTTCTGATTACGAAACGGCGCTCAATGCAGATGGATTAGTAGTTCCGGGTGTTGGTGCCTTTGCAGCATGCATGAATGGAATCAGAAAAATTAATGGAAACGAACTTATTAAAACTCGAATCCAGAATAAAAAACCAATTTTTGGCATCTGTGTTGGAATGCAAATCCTTTTCGATGCCGGGCTCGAAAATGGTAAACATGACGGACTGGGTGTTTTACCTGGCGTAGTTGAAAAATTAGAAGCGGATATCTTGCCGCACATGGGTTGGAATACGGTTCGAGTTTCCGGAAACTCAAAACTATTTGCCGGGGTTGAAAATGAGCGTTTCTATTTTGTTCATTCCTATGCTGTAATTAAATCTAAATTTGAAGTTAATGCAATTTGTGATTACGGACAGGAGTTCTTAGCTGCGGTTGAAACCGGCGTGATTAGTGCGACGCAATTCCATCCGGAAAAAAGTGGCGAAGCTGGGTTGCAGCTAATTAAGAATTGGGTTAAAACTTTATGAAACTTGAGTTACTACCTGCGGTAGATGTAAAAGACGGGAAAGCAGTTCGGTTAATTCAAGGCGAGCTAGGAAGTGAATCCAGTTACGGATCGCCAATCGATGCAGCGCTTGATTTCCAAAAAGCAGGAGCTGAATGGATTCATTTAGTCGATTTAGATGCTGCTTTTGGTACGGGTAGCAACTATGAACTCTTGGCTGAAGTTGTATCAAAATTAGATATTAAAGTGGAACTTTCCGGTGGCATTAGGGATAACCAAACATTAGAGCTTGCGCTTAAAACTGGTTGCAATCGCATAAATCTTGGCACTGCGGCGCTAGAAGATCCTGAATGGACTGCGGGAGTAATTGCCAAATATGGAGATCGAATTGCAGTTGGTTTAGATGTAAGAGGTCACACTTTGGCTGCACGCGGTTGGACTAAAGAAGGTGGAGATCTCTTTGAAACAATCTCAAGATTAGATCGAGACGGTTGCGCAAGATATGTCGTAACCGATGTGGCAAAAGATGGAACTCTAACTGGACCAAATATAAAACTTTTAAAAGAGGTTTGTGCTGCGACGACAAAACCAGTTATCGCTAGCGGTGGAGTTTCCTCGTTAGCTGACATTTCTGCGATCAAAGAACTTGTTTCGCAAGGAGTCGAAGGAGTCATTGTAGGTAAAGCTTTATATGCCGGCGCCTTTACCTTGCCGCAAGCTTTAGAAGCGGCAAAGTAATGCCATTATCTGTCCGAATCATTCCGTGTCTTGACGTAACCGATGGTCGCGTTGTTAAAGGAATTAATTTTAAAAATTTAGTAGATGCCGGTGACCCGGTCGAACTTGCAAACACTTACAACTCAGAAGGCGCTGACGAATTAACATTCTTAGACATTTCAGCAAGTAGCTCTAACCGCGAAACTACATTAGACGTGGTCCGCAAAACTGCAGAAGCGGTTTTTATCCCGTTAACAGTGGGCGGCGGAATTAGATCTGCTGAAGATGTAGATCGATTGCTTCGTGCTGGGGCAGACAAAGTCAGCATCAATACTGCAGCGATCGCCAGACCAGATTTGATTAAAGAGATTGCTGATTCATTTGGATCCCAAGTGCTCGTTCTCTCGGTGGATGCAAGGCGCAGTCGGAATGGTTTCGAAATCACAACCCATGGTGGCCGAACTGGAACTGAAATCGACGCACTTAGTTGGATTGAAAATGCATGCAAACTTGGCGTTGGTGAAATTCTTTTAAATTCTATGGACGCTGATGGAACTCGCGCGGGGTATGACATAGGAATGATTAAAGCAGTTCGAGCAATTTGTTCAGTTCCGTTAATCGCATCTGGCGGTGCCGGCAATTTGGAAGATTTCGCGCATGCCCTTGATGCTGGAGCTGATGCACTTTTGGCGGCGAGCGTTTTTCATTTTGGAACTTATCGAATAAAAGATGTGAAGCAGTACTTATCGGAGCAGGGATATTTAGTACGCGCTCTCCCAAGCAAGTAGGGCAGAATTACCTAATGGAATTACGCGTTGAAGTGCTTAACTTATTGAAAAATCACGACGGACTAATTCCCGCAATTGCGCAAGATCATCAAAGTGGAAAAGTTTTAATGTTGGCATGGATGAATCATGCATCGCTTGAACAAACGATTCAAACAGGTAGAGCGACATACTGGAGTCGAAGTCGAAATGAACTTTGGGAAAAAGGTGCGACTTCCGGTCACGCTCAAAAAGTAATTTCGATTAATCTCGATTGCGATGGCGATGCATTACTTCTAAAAGTTGAACAAACCGGTCCAGCTTGTCATACCGGCAAGGAAAGCTGTTTTCACAACGACATCAAGTTAGATTTAGCATGAAGCTAGAAGAGTTTCGCGAATATGCGAAAACAAACAATTTCATTCCAGTAAGCCGAAAACTGTTGGCAGATGGTGAAACGCCAATTGGGGTTTATCGAAAATTAGCTAAAGGGCGAACCAATACCTTTTTACTTGAATCGGCCGAACATGGCGGTGCCTGGTCTCGGTATTCATTTGTTGGCGTCAATAGCGAAGTTTCGCTTACTGAAAAAGACGGCGAAGTTTTATGGCGGGGAAATCCACCAGCTTCGGCGCCAAGAAATGGCGATCCGCTGCAAGTTTTAAGTGATGCGGTGGCATTCTTTAAAACGCCAGAAATTTCTGAGTTGCCGCCGTTAACTGGCGGATTAGTTGGCTATCTTGGGTATGACGTTATTCGAAGATTAGAAAAGTTGCCAAATTTGGCGAATAACGATTTGCAATTGCCTGAATTGGAATTTATGTTGGCAACAGATTTGGCAATTTTAGATCATTCCGATGGAACAATTTATTTAATTGCTAATGCAGTGAATTGGGATGGAACCGACGAACGCGTCGATGAGGTTTTTAAATTAGCTAACGAGCGTCTTGATCAAATGGAGCGGGATTTAAAAACTGAATTACCTGGCTTTATTTCCAAAATCGACGAGAATGTTGCCTCTGAATTTGAACGCAATATTTCTGAAATTGAATACCTAACAAAGATAAATAGAATTAAAGAAGAAATTATGGCCGGCGAAGCATTCCAAGTCGTTTTATCGCAAAGATTTAAAATGGTATGCAAAGCTGACCCACTTGATGTTTATCGAATGCTTCGGCTTAAGAACCCAAGTCCTTATATGTATTTCCTACGCTTCAGCGACGGGCTCGACATTGTGGGCTCAAGTCCGGAAGCACTGGTAAAAGTTAAAAATCGCGAAGTAATGGTCCATCCAATAGCTGGAACCAGAAAACGTTCAGAGAACCCAGAAGTTGACGAAAAAATTGCCCAAGAATTATTGGCAGATCCAAAAGAACGAGCTGAACATCTTATGTTGGTCGATTTAGGTCGAAATGATTTGGGTCGGGTCTGCGAGTCAGGGTCGGTCGAAGTGGTTCAATTTATGAATATTGAAAAATATTCGCATGTGATGCACATAGTTTCAACGGTGATTGGAAAGCTCGCTAAAACAAAGCGCGCAATTGATGCGCTATTTGCAACTTTCCCAGCCGGAACTCTTTCTGGCGCACCTAAACCTCGCGCAATGGAAATTATTGAAGAATTAGAACCAACGCGTCGCGGAATATATGGCGGGGTAGTGGGATATTTAGATTTTCGCGGCAATATTGATGCCTGCATAGCAATTCGCACTGCAGTAATAAAAAATGGAGTTGCCTACGTTCAAGCAGGTGCCGGCATTGTTGCCGATTCAAATCCGGAATCTGAAAACCAAGAATGTTTAAATAAAGCCGCCGCAGTATTAAATGCTGTTTCAGCAGCGAATGGATTACGCGATGTTTGAGATATTAATTTTTGCATGTATCGCACTCGGGATGGTTATTTTGATTAGCCGTAAAATAAAGTTTTCAAAACGATATGACATTAGAGAGATGTCGGATTGGAAAAAGCTTGATCACGGAGTAGACCCAACTGAGGACCAACAATGAATGTGTTAGATGAAATAATTAATGGGGTTCGAGAAGATTTGGCAAAGCGTCGAAAATCGTTAGCTCAAATTCAAGAAGAAATTTCTAATGCGCCAGCTGTGCGTCAATCCAATTTCAATAAAGAAACATTAAGCATCATTGCCGAAGTAAAGCGATCTTCGCCAAGTAGAGGTGCAATATCTGAAATTAGAGACCCGGCAGAATTGGCGAAACAATATGAATTAAATGGCGCCAGTGCCGTAAGCGTGCTTACCGAAGCGCGTAGATTCAACGGGTCATTAAATGATTTAGATTTAGTTCGCGGCGAAATTAATATCCCAATTCTGCGCAAAGATTTTATGGTTGATGAATACCAATTCTATGAAGCTCGGGCGCATGGTGCAGATTTGGTACTTTTAATCGTCGCAAGTATTTCCAAATCACAATTAAATGATTATTACGATTTAACTAAGGAACTAGGTATGAAAGCACTAGTTGAAGTACATGATTTGGTGGAGTTGGAAGCTGCTATGGACATCGAACCTGAAATCATTGGCGTGAATGCTCGAAATTTAAAGACTTTGGAAGTTTCAAACCAAACTTTTGTTGAAATTCTGCCGCGGATACCTGATTCAGTTATTAAAGTTGCCGAGTCAGGGATCGCCAATTCTGACGACGTCAAATTTGCTAGACGCAATGGCGCAGATGTATTGCTGGTTGGCGAAGCGTTAGTAAAAAATGGTGGGGACATCAAGAAATTAATTGGAACATTACAATGACCGATATGTCAGGTCACTTCGGACAATTTGGCGGACGATTTGTCCCAGAAGCTTTGATTGAGGCTTTGGATGAATTGGCTGCAGCGCATGAAAGCGCTAAGAACGATCCTGAATTTCAATCAGAATTAGATTATTTGCATAAGACTTACACCGGTCGACCATCTATCATCACAGAGGCGAAGAATTTCGCGTTGAATTGTGGAAATGCTCAAGTTTTATTAAAGCGTGAAGATTTAAACCACACTGGTAGTCACAAAATAAATAATGTACTTGGTCAAGCGTTGCTCACAAAGCGGATGGGTAAAAAAAGAATTATTGCCGAAACCGGCGCTGGCCAACATGGCGTCGCTTCCGCCACGGCTGCCGCGCTTCTCGGTTTGGAATGTGTTGTTTATATGGGTGAAGCGGACACAGCGCGTCAATCATTAAACGTTGCCCGAATGAAATTGTTGGGCGCGCAAGTTGTTCCAGTGACAACCGGATCGAAAACTTTGAAGGATGCAATAAATGAGGCAATGCGCGACTGGGTTACCAACGTAGCGACAACTCACTATTTGTTAGGCACTGTTGCCGGCCCGCACCCATTTCCGGAAATGGTTCGAGATTTTCATAAAATTATTGGCGAAGAAGCTAGAGAACAAGTTTTAGAAATTACTGGAAAATTACCGGATGCTGTGTTGGCATGCGTCGGTGGCGGATCGAATGCAATTGGAATCTTCCATCGATTTATTTCAGATGAATCTGTTCGATTAATTGGATTAGAAGCTGGTGGAGCTGGAATCGAAACCGGACGTCACGCGGCAACTCTTACTGGTGGTTCGCCCGGTGTTTTACACGGAACTCGGTCTTATGTTTTACAAGATGAAAATGGTCAAACCATTGAATCTCATTCAATTTCGGCAGGTCTTGATTACCCTGGCGTAGGCCCAGAACATGCGCATCTTTTTGAAACTGGGCGAGCTCAATATCGTGCAATTACCGACGATGAAGCAATGGAAGCTTTTAAATTACTTTGCGAAACTGAAGGAATTATTCCGGCAATCGAAACTGCTCACGCACTTGCCGGTGCGATGCAAGTTGGTAAAGAACTTGGACCAGATGCAATCTTGCTGGTAAATCTTTCCGGCCGTGGCGATAAAGATGTTCAAACTGCTGTTAACTATTTCGGAATCGAAATTTGATGACATCGTTAGAAGCGAAATTCAAAACTCCGGGAAAGAAATTGATTGGTTATGTTCCCGCTGGCTATCCAACGCCAGAAGGGGCAAAAGAGATTATTAAAGCCATGATTACTGGCGGCGTAGATGTAATCGAAGTTGGATTTCCTTATAGCGATCCAGTCATGGATGGACCAATCATTCAAACTGCGGCTGAGCTAGCGTTGAAAAATGGTACTAATGCTAAAACTGTATTCGACACAGTTGATTATGTAGCCAAATTAGATACTCCAGTTGTTGTGATGACTTACTGGAATCCAATTGAAAAATATGGGATTTCTAATTTCGCGAAAGATCTAGCTAAGGCAGGTGGCTCTGGCGTTATCACGCCTGATTTAACAATCGAAGAAGCAAAAGCGTGGTTAAACGCTTGTAGCGAAAACGATATTAATTCAATTTTTGTGGTGGCTCCTAGTACGAAAGAACTTCGATTAAGAGAAGTAACTAGCGCATGTAGTGGATTTGTTTACGCGGCAAGTTTGATGGGTGTAACTGGAATCAGAACAGCGAACTCAAACCAAGCCGAAGATTTAGTCTCTCGAATTAGAAGTGTGACTTCGCTTCCAGTAGCAGTCGGATTAGGCGTATCTAATGCTGTGCAAGCTAAGGAAGTTAGCAAATTTGCTGATGGGGTGATCGTTGGCTCAGCATTTATCGCTAAAGTTCAATCTGCAAAAGATTTCGATTCAGCACTTGTAGCGGTCGAAAATTTGGCACGTGAACTAAAGGCAGGAATTAATTGAAAAAATATGCACCGTGGATTGGGCTTATTGCCCGATTAATTTTGGGTTGCGTACTTATCGCAGCTGGTTGGCTAAAAGCATTTAATACCGCAGATGCCGAAAATGCAGTTCGCGCATACCAAGTACTTCCGTTGCCGGTTGCAGATTTCGTCGGAATTACTTTGCCGTGGATTGAAATCGCGTTAGGTATTCTCTTGATTCTGGGAGTTGCAACGAGAATCGCAGCTATTGCCGGCGGCGCAATAATGGTGATTTTTATTATTGCAATTGCCCAAGCTGGACTCCGTGGTTTATCGATAGATTGTGGCTGTTTTGGTGGCGGCGGGGCAGTAGCGCCAGGAAAAACTAAGTATCTTCAAGAAATCGGCCGCGATCTATTTTTCGCACTTTGTGCTTTCTATATATATCGTTACCCTAATTCAAAATTCGCACTTTCGAAGGAGA
>JBDLPY010000022.1:0-12127 GCA_039800785.1 Actinomycetota bacterium | reverse complement strand
AAGCGCTGGCAAATATTTTGAGCCGGATCTCCGTAACCGATGAATCTGGCAAAAAGGTCGACTTAGAAGATTTGCGACCAAAACCAGCGGTTGCCGCGGAAACACCTGCCGAATAACAGTTCAGCCGTAAGCGAAAATCCCCTAATTCGGGAAGCATTTGGCACGCCAAAGCGTTAAGGTCATTACCTGCAGTTCTGCTGCAAATATATTGAGGAGCAATAGTGGAAATTCAGAAAGCGTCCGAGATCATCGCACGATCTCCGCAATCCGCATCTGGCGGGTTAGATGATCAGGTTTATAACCGATTGCTCCGCGAACGAATTATTTTCCTTGGCTCAGTTGTCGAAGACTCTATGGCAAATGCAATCTGCGCACAAATACTTTTATTAGCAGCAGAAGATCCAGATAAAGATATTTTCCTTTACATCAATTCACCTGGTGGTTCCGTAACTGCCGGTATGGCAATTTATGACACCATGCAATTTGTAAATAATGATGTGGCAACAGTTGGAATGGGACTTGCCGCTTCAATGGGTCAATTCTTGTTATGTGCTGGCGCTCCAGGCAAGCGTTATGCAACACCACATGCACGAATCATGATGCACCAACCATCTTCTGGAATTGGTGGCACAGCATCAGATATCAAAATTCAAGCCGAACAAATTGGATTTACTAAAAAGAAAATGGCCGAATTAATTGCGCATCACACTGGTCAGAAATTAGAAACCATCCAAGCTGATTCCGAACGCGATCGTTGGTTCACTGCCGAAGAAGCAAAAGAATATGGATTCGTGGATCACGTAGTTAAATCTGCCGGACAAGTTTCAGGACGTGGAGGAACAGCATGAAAGAAATAACCAGCCGCTACGTACTGCCAACAATTGAAGAGAAAACTTCATATGGCTTTAAGCGCTTAGATCCATATACAAAACTTTTTGAAGAGCGCATCATTTTCTTAGGTCAAGCAATTGATGACACTGTCGCTAACGATGTTATGGCGCAGCTTTTGACTTTGGAATCAATGGACCCTGATCGCGACATCATGA
This sequence comes from Actinomycetota bacterium, assembly GCA_039800785.1. Lineage (GTDB taxonomy): Bacteria > Actinomycetota > Actinomycetes > Nanopelagicales > Nanopelagicaceae > ZLKRG08. The sequence goes on along the minus strand of JBDLPY010000022.1, from coordinate 11,081 downwards.
TGTACATCAACTCACCAGGTGGATCATTTACTGCGCTAACCGCAATTTATGACACGATGCAATTCGTTCGCCCAGATGTCCAAACCATTTGTTTAGGCCAAGCAGCTTCTGCCGCAGCAGTGTTACTTGCCGGTGGTGCAAAAGGAAAGCGCATGGCGCTGGAGCATTCACGCATTTTGATTCATCAGCCATATTCTGAAGGCGGCGGACAAGCTACTGATATCGAAATTCAAGCACGCGAAATCATGCGCATGCGTTCATTATTAGAAGAGTTAATCGCGCGCCATTCAACTAAATCTGCAAAAGAAATTTCGCAAGATATCGAACGCGACAAAATTCTTACGGCACAAGAAGCGCTTGAATACGGTCTAATCGATCAAGTACTCGCATCACGCAAAGCTAAAAAATAATTAGCCATGCGCCAATGGCTAGAACTCTTAGCTATTCGCGATTTTCGCAACCTTTGGATCTCTAATTCCTTAGTTCAAGTTGCCCAAGCTGCATTTCCAATTGCAATCGCAGTTGTAATTATTGATGCCGGTGGCAGCGCTGCAAAACTTGGCGGAATTTTGGCTGCACGAATTGCTGCTTCCACCATTTTCGGATTATTTGGTGGAGTCTGGGCGGATCGGGCAAAACGTAAATTCGTAATGATTGCCGCCGATTCATTTCGCGGTATTGCTATTTTTTCAATTGCTTTCTTGCCGGCTGCGCAAACTCCAACTTGGTTATATGCCGCGATTGTTTTCTTAATTGGAATTGGTGATTCGCTTGGTGGACCAGCAAATAATGCAATCCTGCCTACGATTATTGATGAAGAAAAATTGCAGCATGCCAACGTATTACGTGGGATTACTTACCGAGTTTCAATGATTCTAGGTCCGGTCGTCGGTGGAATTTTGGTTGCACTACTTCAAGCACAACATGCCTTCTTAATTATTGGATCCATGTATGTAATCGGAACTGCATTGCTCGTAAAAATTCAAGAACCACCATTTGAGCGAAGCGGAGAAAAACCAACATTTATTGCCGACCTGCGCGAAGGTTTGAAAACTGTCTGGGAGATGCCATGGGTAGCTGCACTAATTGCAATGGCATCAGTTCAACTTATTTTCTTTTTAGCGATTGAATCTGTATTGATGCCAGTAATTACAAAACGGGAATTCCAAACCAATAGCGTTATGGCTTTGGCGCTAGCTGCGTTTGCGGTTGGCGGATCGATCTCATCGTTACTTGCATTAAAAATGAAACCAAAAAATCCTGGTCGGGTTGCAGTTCTAGTTTGGGGTTTACTCGTAGTTGGATTTGTTTCATTGGCTTATCCAATAAATCGAGAATTTGTGATCGCTTCATTTTTCATTGCCGGTTTCTCAATCGGTCCATGGGATGCATTTTGGCCAAGTGCAATTCAGCGCGAAGTTCCGATGGAAAAACAGGGGCGAGTATTCGCAATCGATCAAATGGGATCACTTGGTTTGTCGCCAGTTGGCATGGCGCTAGTTGGTCCAATCACCATGTTTACTGGTGAGCGTAACTTCATTTTATTTTCGATTGCGTTCCACTTATTTATTTGTGCCATCACGCTCCTTGTGCCAGGCGTGGCCAAGCTAAAGAATCCTGATTCCGCTAAGAGCGAACAGATCTAGCCAAAAATTTACTGCGCAATTTTTCCAAATAATTTACGCTTAGGTTCTTACCCCGGAGGAATAAATGACCAGAATTGGTGAAGCCAACGAACTATTGAAATGTTCGTTCTGTGGCAAAACCCAGAAGCAAGTTAAGAAGTTAATTGCTGGACCTGGCGTTTATATTTGCGATGAATGTATCGAACTCTGCAACGAAATCATTGTTGAAGAATTAGCCGAAGCAACAAATCTTGGCTTAGAAGAACTTCCAAAACCACAACAAATTTTTGATTTTCTTGATCAATATGTAATTGGCCAAGAGCGCGCAAAGAAATCACTGTCAGTTGCGGTTTACAACCATTACAAGCGAGTTCAATCAGGCGTTCGCGAAGGTGGCGTGGAATTAGCTAAATCAAATATTTTGTTACTTGGGCCAACTGGCTGCGGAAAAACTCTGATGGCGCAAACTTTAGCTCGCATGCTCAATGTTCCATTTGCGATTGCTGATGCAACGGCGCTAACCGAAGCAGGTTATGTCGGCGAAGACGTAGAGAACATTCTGTTAAAACTTTTGCAAGCTGCAGATTACGATGTGAAAAAAGCTGAAACTGGAATTATTTATATCGATGAAATTGATAAAGTTGCACGCAAAGCTGAGAACCCATCAATTACCCGTGACGTTTCTGGCGAAGGTGTGCAGCAAGCGTTGCTAAAGATTTTGGAAGGAACAGTTGCGTCAGTTCCGCCACAAGGTGGTCGCAAACATCCACATCAAGAATTTATTCAATTAGATACAACTAACGTTCTATTTATTGTTGGCGGAGCATTTGCTGGTCTAGAACGAATTATCGAAACTCGATTAGGTAGCGGCGGCGTAGGTTTCAATGCACCGCTTCGCACCGGCGAACAACGCGATACCAGCGCGCTGCTTGCCGAAGTGATGCCAGAAGATTTATTGAAGTTTGGATTGATTCCAGAATTTATCGGTCGTCTTCCAGTATTAACTTCAGTTGAAAACTTAGATCGCGCAGCGCTAATGCAAATTCTTACGGAACCAAAAAATGCATTAGTTAAGCAATATCAAAAGTTATTTGATTTAGATGGTGTTGAGTTGGAATTCGAAACAGGTGCGCTAGAAGCAATTGCAGATTTGGCACTTAAGCGTGGCACTGGCGCTCGTGGACTTCGCGCAATTATGGAAACTGTTTTGCTTGGTGTGATGTATGAGATTCCATCTCGCACTGAAATCGCCAAAGTAATTGTCTCTGAAAAGTGCATTACCGAAAATGCCGAGCCAAAATTGGTAGAAGGCACACGGATTAAGAGCGCCGCCCGCCCAGCTAAGGGTTCTGAGGAGAAGAGCGCGTAATCTAAACTTGGCGCATTATGAGCAAAGCCGAATTAACATCGAGCTTCGTTCCAGCAGATATCGAAGGACCACTTTACGAAAAGTGGTTAAACGCTGGATATTTTTCGGCGAACGCAAAATCAGATAAACCACCTTTCACAATTGTTATTCCGCCACCGAATGTGACGGGAAGTTTGCACATTGGTCACGCACTTGATCACACTCTGCAAGATTTATTAACTCGCATGAAGCGCATGAAAGGTTTTGAAGCGCTTTGGTTGCCGGGAATGGACCACGCGGGAATTGCCACACAGAATGTTGTTGAACGTCAATTAGCAGCACAAGGAAAATCTCGCCACGATTTTGGTCGCGAAGAATTTGTTAAAAAAGTTTGGGAATGGAAAGCCGAATCAGGCGGCGCAATTTTGGGCCAGATGAAACGGTTAGGCGACAGCGTTGATTGGTCGCGCGAACGATTCACGATGGATGAAGGTCTTTCTAAAGCGGTATTAACTATTTTTAAACGTCTATATGACGCAGATTTAATTTATCGCGCTGAGCGAATCATTAACTGGTGCCCACGGTGTTTAACTGCGCTTTCAGATATCGAAGTTGAGCATCAAGAAATTGATGGCGAATTTGTGCAGATTCGCTACGGCGAAGAATCTGGAAATCACATTTGGATTGCTACAACTCGACCAGAAACAATGTTGGGTGACGGTGCAGTTGCGGTAAATCCAAATGATGATCGCTACAAGCACATGATTGGAACCGAAGTCATGTTGCCGTACGTGAATCGAATGATTCCGATAATTGCAGATGAATTAGTAGATCCAGAATTCGGAACTGGCGCTGTGAAAGTAACTGCAGCACATGATCCAAATGACTTTGAAATGGCAATGCGACATAACGTGCCGATGGTCGTAATCATGGATGAACACGGCGTTATGTCTGGCACTAATACGCAATTTGATGGCATGGATCGATTCGAAGCTCGCAAGTCAGTGGTGGAACAACTACGTGCTGATGGTCGAATCGGTTGGGAGAAGCGCCCATATAAACATTCTGTTGGACATTGCCAACGTTGCACCACAATTGTCGAACCTCGTTTATCAATGCAGTGGTTCGTCAAAGTTGCACCACTTGCAAAAGCTGCCGGCGATGCGGTGCGAAACGGCAAAGTAAAAATTGAACCTGAGGAATTAGCGCCACGATATTTTGAATGGGTCGACAACATGCACGACTGGTGTATTTCTCGCCAACTTTGGTGGGGACATCGAATTCCAGTTTGGTATGGACCAAATGGCGAAACTCTTGTTGTTGGACCTGATGAAAAAGCACCCGATGGATATAAACAAGATGAAGATGTTTTAGATACTTGGTTCTCTTCAGCGCTCTGGCCGTTTTCAACTTTAGGTTGGCCAGAAACTACTGAAGATTTAAAGAAGTTTTATCCAACAAGCGTTTTGGTTACCGGTTATGACATTTTGTTCTTCTGGGTAGCGCGCATGATGCTCTTTGGTTTATTTGCAATGGATGGCGTTCAACCATTCCACACGATTGCTTTACATGGTTTGGTGCGCGATAAATTCGGAAAGAAAATGAGTAAGTCGCGCGGTAACACAGTTGATCCGTTGGAATTCATGGATAAATATGGCGCCGATGCGCTCCGGTTCACATTAGCTCGCGGCGCAAATCCAGGCACAGATCAAGCCCTGGCAGAAGAGTGGGTTGGCGGTGCCCGAAACTTCGCCACCAAACTTTGGAATGCAACTCGTTTTGCGCAAATGAATGGTGCGATTACTGAAGGCGATTTACCAAGTGACTTGAACGTAATTGATCGTTGGATCCTTAGTAGATTAAATGAAACTATTCGTGATGCCGACAAGTATTTTGAAGAATTTGAATTTGCAAAAGCCTGTGAATTGATTTACCACTTCGCTTGGGATGATTTATGCGATTGGTATTTAGAACTAAGCAAAGATGCGCTGGCCAAAGGTGACGCGGCAACGACTCAGCGAGTTTTAGGTCATGTGCTTGATCAATTATTTAGATTGCTTCATCCAGTCATGCCATTCTTGACTGAAACTTTATGGACTTCATTAACTGGCGGGGAATCTTTAGTGATTGCTGATTGGCCAAAATTTGATGCAAAATTAATCGACAATAAAACTGACAAAGTTATTGCTCAAATGCAGGAAATCATCACTGAAGTTCGACGCTTCCGAAATGATCAAGGAATAAAAACCAGCCAAAAAATACCAGGTCGATTAATCGTGCCAAACGATTTAACCGAATATGTGAACGGAATGGCATTTTTACTGAAACTCGAATCCGGCGATTTCACGCCTAGTGCAAAATTAGAAATCGGTGCGACCAAAGCAGAATTTGATTTAACTGGTTCAATCGATGTTGCAGCTGAAAAGAAGCGGTTAACTAAAGATTTAGAAACGGCGAAAAAAGATCGCCAAACAGCGGTAAGCAAATTAGAAAATCAAGGATTCATGGCCAAGGCGCCAGAAAATGTTGTGGCTGAAATCAGAGAACGTTTGGCTAAATGCGATTCCGATATCGAACGCATTGAAGCGCAATTAAATACTTTGTAATGAATGAAATCGAATTAGCGCTTAACGCGCGCGCCAAAGAAAACATTATTGATCCAACATTGGATCGAATTGAACTTCTAGTGGACGCACTTGGTTCGCCACAACTTTCATATCCAACTATTCACATTGGTGGCACAAATGGGAAAACTTCTACCTCAAGAATTACTGACTCCCTGTTGTTTGCAATGGGGCTTCGCACCGGAAGATTTACTAGTCCGCATCTCGAAGATTTTCGGGAACGAATCTGCATCAACGGCGAACCAATTTCGCAAGAAGAATTAGATTTCACCTATAACGACATTAAGGCATATTTTGATTTTGTCGATGGTAAAAGTAAGCAACCGCTTTCATATTTTGAAATTGTCACTGCATTGGCATTTGCCGCATTTGCCGAACATCCAGTTGATATCGGTATTTTCGAAGTAGGGATGGGCGGGGAGTGGGATGCCACAAATGTAGTTAAACCCGATGTCGCCGTAATTACTCCAATTGGATTAGATCACCAAGAATTCTTAGGTAAAGAAATTCTGCAAATTGCTGAAACGAAAGCTGGAATTTTAAAACCTGATTCATTTGCCATTTTAGCCGAACAAGAACCTGAAGTAGCAAAACTTTTACTTCGCAAAGCGGCGGAGAATGGAATGGATGTTGCCCGAGCAGGTTTAGATTTCGAAATCATGCAGCGCCAAATTGCGGTTGGTGGTCAATTATTAACAATTCGCGGTACGAAAGATGTTTATTCAGATTTGTTCTTACCGCTTCATGGAAAACATCAGGCACAAAATGCGGCACTGGCGTTAGTTGCAGCAGAAGCATTTTTTGGCGATAAAGAGTTGGACCATGAAGCAGTTCGAGAAGGATTTGCGAATGCTTCATCGCCAGGCCGATTAGAAGTTGTTAAACGTGAACCAACCGTGATTTTAGATGCCGCACATAACACACATGGTGCGCGTGCCTTAGCAAATGCACTTCAAGAAGAATTTAATTTCGATCAAACCATTGGTGTTGTGGGTGTTTTTCAAGATAAAGATGGTGCTGGGATTTTGCTTGAGTTAGAACCTGTTTTGGATTCGGTAATAATCTCGCAATCCAATTCAGAGCGAGCGTTGCCGGCTGGTCAACTTGCTTCGATTGCGCGAAAAATCTTTGGAACGGAACGCGTTTATGTTGAATCGGATTTGAAAAAAGCTATTGCGAAAGCCACTGCGACCAATCCATTATCGGACGATACGGTCGGAATAGTTATTACCGGTTCAGTTACAACTGTTGGCCAAGCTCGGAGCTTGATATGAGAATTTTAGGTGCTGCCGTTTTAGCAATGGAAGCATTGGTTATGGGCTTTGCAATATTAATTGCGATGAAAACTGAATCGGCAACTGCGTTAATAATCGGTGCCGTTATTTCAATCGCACTTCTTTATTCTGCGAGTTTGCTGAAACGAAAATTTGGTTGGATTTTTGCTTCGTCATTACAAGTTTTGATTCTTGCCTATGCAATCATCGTTCCGGCGCTAATCTGGATCGGATTAGTTTTTCTCACTTTGTGGGTGCTCGCGATAGTAGTTGGGCGAAAAGGTGAGGCCATCAGGCGAGAAATGATGGAAAACCCTCCTAAAAAATCCGAATAGAATAAGCGGGTGAGCAAAGAACGTACCCTGGTTTTAGTTAAACCAGATGGCGTTCGTCGTGCATTAGTTGGTGAAGTTATCGCTCGAATTGAGCGAAAGGGTTATCAAGTAGTTGCGCTACGAATGTTGCAAGCTGATCGCGAATTGTTGGAAAAACATTACGCGGAACATCAAGGCAAACCGTTCTACGAGCCACTACTTGAGTTCATGATGAGTGGACCAATTGTCGCTCTTATTGCTGAAGGCGAACGAGTAATCGAAGGTTTTCGTTCACTTGCTGGTGCAACAGATCCAACAGTTGCAGCGCCAGGAACAATTCGCGGAGATTTAGCTCGCGATCAAGGCACGAAAGTTGTACAGAACATTGTTCACGGTTCAGATTCACCAGAATCTGCGGCACGTGAAATAAAGATTTTCTTTGAAGGAGTTTAAATGAGTAACAAGATGTCATTTATTGGCCGCGACATGGCGGTTGATTTAGGCACCGCCAATACTTTGGTTTATGTCCGCGGTCGTGGCATTGTGCTTAACGAACCTTCAGTAGTTGCAGTTAATCAAGATACCGGCGGAATTCTCGCAGTGGGACTTGAAGCAAAGAAGATGATTGGACGTACACCTGGCAATATCGTTGCCATCCGACCACTTAAAGATGGTGTTATCGCTGATTTTGATACAACCGAACGAATGCTTCGTTACTTTATTCAAAAAGTTCACAAGCGTCGTTATTTAGCAAAACCACGTATCGTGGTTTGCGTTCCATCCGGAATCACTGGTGTTGAACAACGCGCAGTTAAAGATGCTGGATACGCAGCTGGCGCACGCAAGGTTTACATCATTGAAGAACCAATGGCAGCTGCAATTGGTGCAAATCTTCCAATTCACGAACCAACTGGAAACATGGTTGTTGATATTGGTGGCGGAACAACCGAAGTTGCTGTTATCTCACTTGGCGGTGTTGTGACTGCAGGTTCAATCCGCGTTGGCGGCGATGAATTAGATCAATCAATCATTGCTTACATGAAGCGGGAATATTCATTACTGCTTGGTGAGCGCACTGCCGAAGAAATTAAGATTGCAATTGGCTCCGCTTATCAAACTGCAGGCGAACCTGATGCCGAAATTCGCGGTCGTGATTTAGCAACTGGCTTGCCGCGCACCATCGTGGTTTCATCAGCTGAAATCCGCAAAGCAATCGAAGAACCTGTAAATGCAATTGTTAATGCTGTGAAGGCAACGTTAGATCGCACTCCACCTGAACTTGCGGCTGACTTAATGGATCGCGGACTTGTTCTTACTGGCGGTGGCGCGATGCTTAAAGGCCTTGATGAAAGATTGCGTCGCGAGACTGGAATGCCAATCCATATTGCTGATCAACCACTCAATGCAGTTGTTGAAGGTTCTGGAAAGTGCATTGAAGAGTTTGAAGCGCTGGAGAAAGTTTTAATCTCCGAACCTCGTCGATAAGCGAGCTTTCCATTGGCGCCATCTGGAGGAAGTCGACGTCGCTTACTTTTAGTGACTTTAATCGTTACCTCACTTCTCTTAATTACCTTGGATCTTCGTGGCGTCCAAGTTGTTGAAGGGCTAAAAAGCGGTACCGGAACTGCGCTTTCACCATTTCAAAAAGTTGGTCGCGCCGTAGTTGTTCCAGTTAGAAATTTCTTTGCTGATTTAACCCATTTAGGCCGTACTCGTTCAACCATCAATAATTTGCGAGAAGAAAATGCAAAACTTCGAAGTCAATTACGAGTTCATAAAGATGAACATGGCGAAGCAAAACAGTTAAAGAAGGCGCTCGATTTAGCTGGCAAAGCGCGCTATGCCGTAGTAAGCGCTCGCGTTTTGGCACAAGGAAGCACTGGATCATTCACTCGCACAATCACAATTGATGCCGGAACTTCATCTGGCATAAAAAAGAATCAAACTGTGATTAACGGAGCAGGTTTAGTCGGCGTTGTTAAAAAAGTTTACGGCGATACTGCATTGATCATGTTGATTTCTGATCCAAGTTTCAAAATAGGAACTCGAATCGCAGGCACACAACAAATCGGAATTCTCTCGGGCGATGGAACCAATAGTGGAATATTGCAAGCGCTCGATAATCGAGAAGAAATTAAAAAAGGCGATGTGGTTTTAGCGCGCGGTAGCGCAAACAATTCGCCGTTTGTTCCGGGTGTTCCAATTGGAACTATTACTCGAGTTTCATCTGCGACTAACTCGGTTTCACAAGTTGCCGATGTTAGATTTTTCCCAAATCTAAATGCACTGGGGATAGTCAGCGTTGTAGTTGGAGCTTCAAGAAATAATCCACGTGATGCATTGGTTCCACCGGCTCCTCGGCCGACTCCGATTCCGACCGTAACTGTCACTGCAACACCCTCGCCGAGTAACTAATGTCTCGCCGCGATTTAATTCTTTCGTTTTTCATCTTCGGTGCGCTATTCATTATTCAAGAGGCATTCATCAATCAAGTTCATTTACCATTTACTGGATTTAACTTAATTTTAATTTCCGCCCTAACTTGGTCAGCTTTAAGTTCGCCCGAATCTGCAGCAGTAACTGGTTTTGTGAGCGGTGCCTACTTAGATTTGTCGCCAGCAACTGACGCGCCATTTGGTTTATGGACTTTAATCATGGTTATTGCGGCATATTCGGTGGCATATTTTGGCGCGAGCGATGAAACAGCGAAAGCGAATCCAGTTGGATTGATTGGCTTAGTTTCGGTCGCGGTAGTCGCAACCGAAATGTTGTATTTATTTGTTGGTGTTCTTTTTGGACTTTCGTTCGGATCTTTCTTTCAAATGATCAGAACATTAATTGGATTCGGAATTTGGAGCGCGATAATTGTTCCAATCATCACCCCTTTTGTTACTAGGTTGCGATCACTTCTTTACACGAGCTCCTTATGAACCAACGCGCCCGGCTAAGTTTGTTAGTTGTACAGGTCTTAGTAATTTCCTTGTTCGGTGCCCTTTTGGGAAGACTTTTTTATTTACAAGTTGGCGCGGCACCAACATATAAGAAAGCAGCACTTGATATTCAAAGTCGCGATGTAATTATTCCGGCTACCCGCGGTTTAATTTTGGATTCTTCAGGTGTGCCACTTGCCATGAATAAAGTTGGTTTAGCAATCACCGTAAATCGTTCAATTATTGACGCCCAACCAGATGAGGGAAATTCAGCGCTAAGTAAAGTAAGTGATTTATTAGGAATGGATTTTCAAGATGTTTATCGCAAAACTCGTTTGTGCGGCGAAATAGCAGAAGGTGATAAAACTGGTTGTTGGACTGGTAATCGTTTCCAGCCAATTCCAATTACCAAAGATGCTTCAGCGGATATTGGGCTTCGGATTGTTGAGCGCCCTGATTTGTATCCAGGAATTGATGCCAAACCAATGGCGCTTCGGTATTACCCAGGAATTGATGGCGTAAAAGCGGCTCACGTTTTGGGATACGTCGGTTCGTTAAGTGAAGAAGACTTAAAGAACAATAAGAATTTTTATCGAAGTGAAACCATCGGTAAAGATGGTCTGGAATTAATGTATGACAAATATTTGCGGGGCAGCGCTGGCGTAAAAAGCGTCATCGTTGATCGCAAAGAATCGGTAACTCAACAATCACAGAACCAAAAACCAATACCAGGAAATCATTTAATTACGTCTATTGATGTTCGACTTCAGGCAGCAACGGAAAAAGGTTTAGCAATTGCAGTTGCTCGCTCGCGCGGACAGGGATATCGCGCTGATGGCGGATCCGCAATTGTTATGGATATCAAAACCGGAAGAATTTTAGCTTTGGCTTCCGAACCAACTTATGATCCAAATATTTGGGATAAAGGTTTAACGGTTAAACAAGCAAAAGCAATGTTCTCGGAAG
>JBDLPY010000021.1:0-3372 GCA_039800785.1 Actinomycetota bacterium | reverse complement strand
TATTTCGTTTCTTGGCAGTTCCGGCCCAAGTTAAAAGCGAAATAACCACAAACAAAACTGTTGGTGCAACGAAAAACCAGAGCGCAGTTTCTACGGCACTCATACCTTCGCCCGGAATCATTCCTGGTTCATAAGTAGTTGCAGCAATTGCGATTGATTTAAACATAAGCAAATCTTAAGCGGTTGCCACTCCGTATGGCTCCAAATATGGAATCCATTCACGTTCTGCTCGTGTGGCACCAAGCACACGCCAAGCAGCACCGATTGGTTCGCGCGGTAACGAACGCAATTTCCATCCCAACTCTTTTAAAATTTTGTCAGCTTTTACATGATTGCATCGATGACATGCACTAACGACGTTTTCCCAGGTATGTCCGCCGCCGCGACTGCGTGGAATTACATGATCAATTGATGTTGCCGGCGCTGAACAATAAACACATCGATGGCTATCTCGCGCAAAAATTGCTCGGCGAGAAAGTGGAACCGCATGGCGATATGGAATCTTTACGAACTTATTTAATTTAATTACCGCTGGTAATTCAATTTGGCCATTTGGAAAATGTAAAACGGTTCCTGAAGTTTCAACTGTTGTTGCTCGTGAATTCAAAACCAAAATGAGCGCACGCCTATCAGTTACGACACCAAGTGGCTCGTATGTTGCGTTCAAAACTAACGCTCGAGACATTACCGCTCCCTTTCAGTGCATGGCGTGCACCGACTGGGTTATCTTGCCCGAGCGGACGGAAAAATTCTCGTAATTTAGGTTAATTTCTGATGAGGTTTAGAATTAACCGCATGGCCGCGCTCCAATTAGACGAAAAAACCCAAGCTTTATGGGATTGGTTTAACGGCGCCCCAATTCATATTGTCACCATTCTTGTTACTGCGACGCTGGCCCAATACCTGGGATCAAAAGCCATTCGCAGATCTGTAAATCGAATTGCAAGCGCCGATTTAATTCCTGGTCCGCGAAACCTTGCGTTCCGCCAAGCAGAACGAGCTCGCACTGTAGGAACAGTTTTATCTAGTTCATTGAATGCAACTATTTGGATCGTTGCACTATTTATGTTGCTGGGCGAACTTGGTTTAAATCTTGGTCCGCTAATTGCATCTGCTGGAGTAATTGGCGTGGCGCTCGGATTAGGTGCCCAAACAATTGTGCGCGACGTCTTATCTGGAATTCTGATGTTAATCGAAGATCAATTTGGTGTCGGTGACGATGTTGAAGTTTTAGAAGTTAAAGGAAAAGTAGAAAAAGTTGGGCTTCGCATAACAACAGTTCGTGAGAAAAATGGCACGCTTTGGTATTTAAGAAATGGCGAAATTTTAAAAGTTGGAAATCGATCTCAATCAGGTTGATTGATCAGCGAATCAGCGGCCATCAAAACATAGCTTTTTAATTCAATCCGTAAAACTTCATCCATTTTCATTTCATCAATTGCGGCATTCATGTTGTTAAGCCATGCATCTCTTGCAGCTTGGTTGATATGAAACCCAGCATGGCGCATTCGCAATCTAGGGTGGCCGCGTTCTTGCGAATATGTAGTCGGTCCGCCCCAATATTGCTCTAAAAACATTTGGAGTCTTACTGCGGCTTCATGTAAATCATCTTGCGGATACATCGGTAGCAAAATCGGATCAATCGCTACTCGGCCATAGAAATGGCTAATTAATTCTTCGAAAAATTCACTTCCACCAACTTGTTCGTAAAACTTGCTCATAGCGTTCGAATTTGCTCTGCGTTTAAACCTTTTGCAATTCGCAAAACTGCAAGTGCGGCAACTAAACAAAGTGTTCCGCTCAAATAAAACGCCCAGGCGTAATCTCCAAATTGAACTCGAATGATTGCGGCACCGAAAGCAGCGATGGAACCGCCTACTTGATGTGCGGCAAAAACCCAACCGTAAATAACTGTTCCTTGGCTTGGTCCAAGAATTGTTCGACAAAGCGCCAAAGTTGGCGGCACGGTGGCAACCCAATCAAGTCCATAGAAAATAACGAAAACTAAAGTCGATGCGTGAATGGTTGAAAATAGAATTGACGGCAATAAGAACAGTGACAAACCGCGAGATAAATAATAGAAAAATAGTAATTTTCTCGGGTCATAACGATCGGTTAACCAACCCGATGCAATCGTGCCAACCACATCGAATATGCCAATTAAAACCATCAAACTTGCCGCTAACACTTCACCCATTCCGTGATCATGTGCTGCTGGAATGAAATGTGTTCCGATTAATCCACTGGTTGATAATCCGCAAACCCAAAAGGAGAAAACTAAGAACCAAAAATCTTTTTTATGACTACCTTCGCGCAACGCATTAATTGCGCGGCTGGCAGCGCCCCCAGTAATCGCAGGAGGTTCGGTCCAATCTTCTGGTGCGCCATATGGTTTAACGCCAATTGCTGAAGGTTTCTCTTTGAGAAAAAACCCAATCAACGGAACCATTATGAAAGCGCCTGATGCAATTGTTATCGAAACTGATTTCCATCCATGATTTACCGCCAAAGTTGAAAGGCCGGGTAAGAAAACTAATTGACCAGTTGCTGCTGCCGCAGTTAGCGCACCCATCACAATTCCACGACGTTGAACAAACCAGCGATTTGCAATGGTTGCTGCAAATACCAATGCCATCGAGCCAGTTCCAACACCAACCATTACGCCCCAAAAAATAATTAACTGCCAACTTTGGGTCATAAAGATGGTGAGAGCTGCACCAGAACCAACTAACGCCAGCGCACTCATTACAACTTTCTTAACTGTGAAGCGCTCCATCAGAGCTGCAGCAAATGGTGAAACTAATCCGTAAAGCAAAACATTTATCGCTAAAGCTAAAGAAATCTGATCACGAGACCAACCAAAAGCATCTTCGAGGGGCAAAATTAAAACCGTTGGTGCGGATCGATATCCCGCACTTGCAACAAGCGTTAAGAAAGTTATTCCAACCGCAATCCAGCCCGGGTGTAAACGCTTAGACATTAAGCCAGATATTCAGTTAAAAAAGCACGCTCTTCGTCAGTTAAAGGACGTGACTTCTGTTCTTTTTCATCTACCGCAACTTGGACTGTTTTACCTTTTGCCCGAACTGTTCCTTCATAGGTAATTTCATATGCAAATACAAAAGATGAATTACCGATTTTTTCCACCCAAACTTCTACCTCAACGAAGCCACCTGATTCATGAATTGGTGCAACGTAATCAACTTCGGCGCGTGCCACCACCATCTGATACAGAATTGGTGCTTTGCCAGCTCGTTCGCGGGAATACCAAGTTAAGTCGCCTTTAGCTTCCTGCATGTAAATCAAATAGGAAGCATTGTTTACATGGCCAAATTCATCTAAATCTGCCCAGCGAATTAATTGTTTGGATTT
>JBDLPY010000020.1:0-41735 GCA_039800785.1 Actinomycetota bacterium | reverse complement strand
ACTGTTAAAGAAGCATCCATAAACTCAACTTCAGTTCGCGGCACCATAATTTCGCTAACTGCTCGATCGCTTGCATTAAAAACTTCTTCGACAATGTCGCGTTCTTCCGCAGTTAATGCAGTGTGACCGGTAACTAAATCGACTAGTTCTTCTTCCGAAATTTGTGCTCGGGCGGCTTTGGGATCGATGCCAAATGCTCGCATAACTAAATCGGTTGATTTTGAAAGCAACCAAATAATAGGTCGGAACAATTTGGCAATAACGTCAATTACAGATGCAGATTGCAGCGCAATTGCTTCGCTCTTAAAAATTGCGAGACGTTTCGGGACTAATTCACCAAAAACTAATGAAAAGTAGGAAATCGCCAACGTGACAATTACTACGGCAGTTGTCGTAGCTGCGCCAGTTGAAAAACCCCAATCACTTAAAGTTGGTTTTATGTAGCGACTAAGTTTTTCTGCGCCAAGGGCGGCAGATAGAAAACCGCAGACGGTGATACCTACTTGAACTGCAGCTAAAAACCTATTTGGATTTTGAGTTAATTTCTGAACCCGTAAACCGCGAGCGCCTTTGGCTGCCAACTGCTTTATCTGGCTTTCGCGAAGTGAGAGCAAAGCGATTTCGGCAGAGACAAAGAGGGCGGCGAAGAGAATTAGCCCGAAGACCAATAAAAGGTCTTTAAACAGTCCCATGAGATGGAAAAGATTAGGGCAAGCCTTGGTTCCGCGCACATTTAGGCGTAATCTGCGCTAGTTCCACCTTAATCCAACGGATCGTCGGGCACGTACCTGCCCGGATAAGGAGTGTCAATCATGGCATCTGTTTCATTTGATAAAGCTAGTCGCATCTATCCAGGAAGTACCAAACCAGCGGTAGACAAATTAGATCTAGAAATTGGCGATGGCGAATTTCTTGTTTTAGTTGGTCCATCTGGTTGCGGTAAATCAACTTCACTTCGCATGTTAGCTGGACTAGAAGATATTGATTCTGGCCGCATATTAATTGGCGATCGTGACGTAACAAATGTTGCACCAAAAGATCGCGACATCGCAATGGTTTTCCAGTCTTATGCGCTTTACCCTCACATGACAGTTGCGGAAAACATGGGCTTTGCGTTAAAAATTGCCGGCGTTGATAAAGCCGAACGCGATCGCCGCGTAACCGAAGCCGCGAAATTATTAGATTTAGAACAATATTTAGATCGGAAACCAAAAGCGCTTTCTGGTGGTCAACGGCAACGCGTTGCTATGGGCCGCGCAATTGTTCGCGAACCGCAAGTGTTCTTGATGGACGAACCGTTATCGAATTTAGATGCGAAACTTCGCGTTGCTACTCGTACCCAAATTGCTGCGCTGCAACGTCGCTTGGGAATCACAACAGTTTATGTAACACATGATCAAGTGGAAGCGATGACCATGGGTGATCGTGTAGCGGTATTAAAAGATGGCTTATTGCAACAAGTTGATACTCCGCGCAATCTTTATGATCGTCCGGCAAATGCATTCGTTGCAGGTTTTATTGGTTCGCCGGCGATGAATTTATTATTAAGCCCAGTAAATAATGGCCAAGCTCAATTAGGTCACTTATCAATTCCAGTTCCAGCTAGCGCCGGTCAACATGTAATTGTTGGTGTACGTCCAGAAGGTTGGGCGCCTGCTTCATCTGGCTTCGAAGTAAAAGTTGAAGTTGTTGAAGAACTTGGTTCAGATGCTTATGTTTACGGCAAGCCAGTTGATTCTGCAGTTAAATTTGCAAACGCCACCGATGAAGGTGCGCAAGTAATTGTTCGTTGGGATCCTAAGAACCCACCGAAGATTGGTGATCAAGTCAGCGTTCAAGCAAATCCTGATGCGATTCACTTATTTAACGCAGATAGCGGTTTACGCCTTTAAGCCATAGCTTTCTTTAAATTCTCGTCAATCGAATTTAAGAATTCTTGGGTGGTCTGGAACGGCGCCTCTTTGCTAATTAAAAGTGCAAGATCTTTTGTCATCTTACCCTGCTCAACAGTTTCGATACACACGCGTTCTAGCGTTTGGCAAAACTGCGCTAACTCTGGATTGTTATCTAATTTTGCGCGGTGCGCTAACCCTTGGGTCCAAGCAAAAATAGATGCAATTGGATTAGTTGAGGTTGCTTTACCTTTTTGATGATCCCGGTAATGGCGGGTAACTGTTCCGTGTGCTGCTTCCGCTTCACAAATCTTTCCATCTGGTGTCATCAAAACTGATGTCATCAAACCAAGTGATCCGTATCCCTGCGCCACGGTATCTGACTGCACATCGCCGTCGTAATTCTTGCAAGCCCAAACATAACCGCCATCCATGCGTAGTGACATTGCAACCATGTCGTCGATTAAGCGATGTTCGTACCAAATTCCCAACGCATCAAATTGAGCTTTGAATTCATTTTCATAAATTTCTTGGAAGATATCTTTGAATCGCCCATCATAAGCTTTAAGAATTGTGTTCTTGGTAGATAAATAAACTGGATACTTACGAAGCAATCCATAATTTAAAGACGCACGAGCAAAATCACGAATTGAATCATCAACGTTATACATAGCAAGTGCCACACCAGAAGATTTGAAATCGTAAACTTCTAGTTCCATTGGAGCTCCGCCGCCCTCAGGAACATAAGAAAGGGTTAACTTTCCTGCGCCTGGAACTTTGATATCTGTTGCGCGGTATTGGTCACCGAAAGCATGGCGACCAATCACAATTGGTTTCGTCCAATGTGGCACCAAACGCGGCACGTTGGAAATGATGATTGGTTCGCGGAAAATTACGCCGCCAAGAATGTTCCGGATTGTTCCGTTTGGCGATTTCCACATTTTCTTTAATTTAAATTCTTCAACTCGAGCCTCATCTGGCGTAATAGTTGCGCATTTAATTCCAACGCCATGCTTTTGAATTGCTTTTGCCGCATCAATTGTTACTTGATCGTCGGTTGCATCGCGATGTTCAATTCCGAGATCGTAATATTCAAGGTTTACATCTAAATAAGGCAAAATCAAAGAATCTTTAATAAATTGCCAAATGATTCGAGTCATTTCATCGCCATCTAATTCGACGACAGTTCCGGTAACTTTAATTTTTGACATTTTATTCCTTTACATTCCTTTTACATCTGCTTGTTTTGCACGCACCGCTTCTGCAGCTTCTTTGAGTGAAGCAAGTTCTGAATCTGTCAGTTTTGTTTCGACAATTTTCTTTACGCCGCTTCGACCGATTTCGGCTTCTACTCCAAGATAAACACCATTAATTCCATATTCGCCATCTACCCAAGCGCATACCGGCATTACTGAACCGGAATCTTCGATCACAGCTTTTGCCATTCGAGCTGCAGCAGCAGATGGTGCGTAATAAGCCGAACCGGTTTTAAGAAGTGCTACAACTTCGGCGCCACCATTTCTGGTTCGAACTACTAGTTCTTCTATTTCAGCAGCAGATAATTTCTCAGTAAGAGGTGCGCCATTTACGGTGCATCGACTTGGAACCGGAACCATAGTTTCGCCATGTGAACCAAGCGTTAAAGTTTCAACGCTTCCAACTGGTACGCCTAATTTCTCTGCAACAAAATTTGTAAATCTTGCGGTATCGAGCATTCCCGCTTGGCCCATAACGCGATTGTGCGGGAAGTTAGTTGCAATCTGCGCTAACGAAGTCATTTCATCTAGCGGATTTGAAACCACAATAATTACGGCATTCGGTGAATGTTTTGCAATATTTTCCGCAACGCCGCGAACAATGCCAGCGTTAACTCCAATTAAATCCATTCGGCTCATACCTGGCTTGCGGGGCAAACCGGCGGTAATTACTACAACATCTGAGTTCGCAGTTGCTTCATATCCGGCACCATCCGCAGTGGTTGTTGCGCCAATAATTTTGGTTTCAAATTTTTCAATTGATCTTGATTGATTCATGTCGAGCGCCAAACCTTCAGGCTTACCTTCGACGATATCGGTTAGAACAACTGTCTCAAAAATATTGTATTCAGCTAATCGCATTGCAGTTGTTGAGCCATAAAAACCAGCTCCGACGACGGTGACTTTTCCGCCCATTACTACCCCTTTATTCAACTAAAAAATAATTAGGAGTAAACCCTATCGCCCGTGAGGAAGCACAATTGCCACAACAAGTAGCGCTACGCCTAACACCAATGCAAAATATCGCTCAAATTTTCGCTTCTGGAGAACGCCGGAACCAATAACTGCGAGCGCAATCACAATTGAACCGGTTCGCGCGAATCCAATAATGCCAATTAATAATCCAACAACAGCAATTGCAGTAATGGATTTTTTAGAAATTGAAATCATCTTGCTGCCACGATATTTCTTAGCAACATAGCGCGAGTCATCGGACCAACTCCGCCTGGCATGGGTGCGAAATAACCTGCTACTTCTGTAACAGCTGGATCTACATCGCCAATTAAACCTTCGGATGTTCGTGAAATTCCAACGTCAATAACTGCAGCACCAGGTTTAATCATTTCAGGTTTTAGAAAATGCGCACTGCCAATTGCAGCAATAACTATGTCAGCATTTCTAGTTAACTTCGATAAATCTTTAGTACCAGTATGGGTTAACGTAACGGTTGCGTTCTCGCTTTTGCGCGATAAAAGCAATCCGAGTGGTCGTCCAACGGTAAGTCCACGGCCAATTACAACTACCTCGGCACCGCTGATTGGAACTTTGTAATGACGCAGCAGTTCAACAATTCCTACTGGAGTACATGGGAGCGGTCCAGGAAATCCGGAAACTAATCGCCCCAAATTAAGTGGGTGCAATCCGTCAGCATCTTTCTTTGGATCAATTGCTTCAAGAATTCTTTGAGTATTAATTGATGCTGGTAGCGGTAATTGAACGATATAGCCGGTGCAAGAATGATCTTGATTTAACTTTTCGATTTCAGCTAAGACTTCAGTTTCAGTTGCGCTGACTGGTAAATCTACGCGGATTGATTTGATTCCGATTTCATTGCAATCCCGATGTTTAGCCGTTACATATGAATGCGAACCTGGGTCATCGCCAACTAGGACAGTTCCAAGTCCCGGTTGTTTTCCGGCTTTTGTTAAAGCTGCAACTTCTTGCGCTAACTCTAATTTGATACTTGAAGCTAATGCTTTCCCGTCAAGTATCACTGCGCTCATGGCACTAATTCTATTTAAGCGTGTGAGAAATGGCGAACTCCAGTGAAAAACATCGGAATATTTTTCGCTTTTGCAGCAGCAATCACTTCTTCATCTCGGATACTGCCACCAGGTTGAACCACTGCAACAACTCCGCTATTTAGTAAAACTTCTAAGCCGTCGGCAAAAGGGAAAAACCCATCGCTTGCAGCAACTGAACCAATTGATCTATCACCTGCACGCTGGATCGCTAATTTCGAACTATCGATTCGATTTACTTGACCCATCCCAATTCCAACGCTTGCCCCATCTTTAGCAAGTAATACTGCATTACTTTTAATGGAACGAATTGCTCGCCAGGCGAATTCCAAATCAGCCATTATTTCTGCGGATACTTTTGCACCACTAACTTGTTTCCAATTGCTGGATTGGTCACCTTCCATATTTACTAAATCTGATTCCTGAAGCAATAAGCCACCCGTTATCGGTCGCACTTCCATTGGCCCTATTGCGGTAACAGAATTTCGCAAAATTCGAAGATTTGGCTTTTTTGCCAACAAATTTAATGCTGCATCTTCAAAATCTGGTGCAATCAAAACTTCAATAAAATTTTCCGATAATAGTTTCGCAGTTTCTAAATCAATTTTTCGATTTAACGCCACAACGCCGCCGTACGCTGAAACTGAATCACACGAAAGAGCTTTTTTGTAAGCATCTGCAATTGATTTACCAATTGCAACTCCACACGGATTTGCATGTTTAATAATCGCAACTGAAGGTCCTTGGTGATCTAAGGCGGTGCGCCACGCAGCATCGGCATCTGTGTAATTATTAAATGACATTTCTTTCCCATTAATTAATTCTGCCGATGCGATTCCAGGAAATGGCGAAGCATAAATTGCTGCTTTCTGATGTTGATTCTCGCCATAACGGAGTTGACCTTTAAGGCGCCAAGCACCAGAGAACCATTTTGGAAATTCATTCCTTTGCGCTAACCAATTGGCAATCGCCATGTCATATTCAGCGGTGGCGATAAAACTTTTCATTGCTAAATCTTTTCGGGCATCTAACGTGAATCCGCCATTTTGTATCGCAGCTATTAATTCATCGTATTGATTAGGGCTTGAAATTGTTGCAACCGAACTATGGTTCTTGGCCGCACCTCTAAGAATTGTTGGACCACCTATATCAATTTGCTCAATGCATTCGTCAAAATTTGCTTCAGAATTAATAGTCTCCAAAAACGGATAAAGATTGATTATCACTAGATCAAAAGTCTTAATTGTTAATTCCGCTAGCGCCGCCACATGTTCTGGGTCATCCTGGTCTGCTAAAACTCCGGCATGAATTCTCGGATGCAAAGTCTTAATCCGACCATTAAGTATTTCTGGGAATTGGGTATAACTACTAACTTCAATTACTGGAACTCCCGCAGCTACTAACTTCTTTGCAGTTGCGCTGGTAGCAAGGATTTCTACACCAGCATCAGCCAATATTTTTCCGATTTCTGACAATCGAGATTGATCGTAAACACTGATTAGTGCACGTTTGATTGGCTTAATTGCTGCCACGATTTAATTTAAATCTTTTCTTGTTCTGCGAAATGAAATGAGCGGCAAAACTTTCATTACTAATACGCCTAAAAATATTTCTGCAATTAAAAGTAATGGGAATTTCCAAACTGATACACCGATAGTTCTTAATTGTTCGGTAATCAAAGCGCCGGAACCTAAATAGGCTACAACAAATGTACTAATTGAAAATAGCATTAAAGATTGTTTCAATAATCGATCGCTACCGGTATCAGACCAAACCACTAATGCGCCACCTAGAATTGGGGCAACAATTGCGCCAATTAAATAGAACGGATGAGCTCCGGTCGGAATTGCGGCAAGAATTGGTAGTGCTGGGACTTCCCCCAGATTAAAGGTGAGTGGCGAAATTTGAGTTCCCTGCCCAAACGCAAAACCAGTTCCGGCAAAGTAACTAATTGTTGAAATCAAATAGTTAGGAATATACAAAATATTTAGAATTGTTAAGAAAAATCCACCAATAATTCCTGGTTCTAGAACGGTGTAAATATTTTCAACGGTTTTTTGATGGGCTATTAACGAAATTGCTGTAACAAGCGCAGCCAAACCAAGCAAGATGGCCCAAATCTTGAAAGTTAGGATTACTGGAGCGGTGTATTTCAGCGATCCACCCGCTAGCAGAGTTGCAAGAAGCGCAATCAAAATTCCTAATCCAAATGCCCAATACCAAATCGGCCGAACATCATTATTGCCTGATATAAATGCAATTAATGTAATTAATGTGCCATAAATTCCAATGAACATATATCGCGCAGCTGAAGAATAATCGGTTTGATTATTTAATTTCTTTGCACCGTTATAAAGTGAAAATATTGGCAGCAGAAGCGCGCCTAACGGAAAATAACTTAATAGTCCGGAAATTCCACTCGGTGGAATTTGTAGTTGCATAGGAACTTGGTGCGCGCCAAGAAATATCCACGCCCCGGCACGAATCGGATCAGTTGTATTTGCGTAAAGACTTCCGGCAAACGCCCAAGAAATTAATGAGACAAGTGTGGTTGGAATTAGCGTTAATAATGCGCTTCTAATTGCTTGAGATAGCGCAGGGATAAACACTACTTACCCATAACCTCGCGAAGCAGTCGCGCAGTTTCGCTCGGAGTTTTACCGACGCGCACTCCAACCGCTTCTAATGCATCTTTTTTAGCTTGTGCTGTTCCAGATGATCCAGAAACGATTGCACCGGCATGACCCATAGTTTTACCTTCTGGCGCAGTAAAGCCAGCTACATAACCCACAACTGGTTTCTTAACATGCTCTTTTATGTAAGCCGCTGCTCGCTCTTCGGCGTCGCCACCGATTTCACCAATCATGACAATTGCCTTGGTATCTGGATCTTCTTCAAATGCTTTTAAGCAATCGATGTGAGTTGTTCCGATAACCGGATCGCCACCAATTCCTACTGCGCTGCTAAATCCGATGTCGCGTAATTCGTACATCATTTGATAAGTCAACGTTCCTGATTTAGAAACCAAACCAATCGGACCACGTTTTGTGATGTCTGCCGGAATGATTCCAACATTTGATTGCTCTGGGCTAATTAACCCAGGACAGTTTGGACCAATGATGCGAGTTGC
This sequence comes from Actinomycetota bacterium, assembly GCA_039800785.1. Taxonomy (GTDB): domain Bacteria; phylum Actinomycetota; class Actinomycetes; order Nanopelagicales; family Nanopelagicaceae; genus ZLKRG08. Next base: position 33,436 of record JBDLPY010000020.1, on the reverse strand, counting down.
ACCCTTTTCGGAAGCATAGGTATAGAAAAACGAAGCATCATGAACTGGAATACCTTCGGTAATAACAACAACCAATGGCATCTTCGCATCAACTGCATCGATCACTGCCGCTTTTGCAAATTTAGGAGGCACAAAAACTACTGAAACATTTGCACCAGTTGCGCCCATTGCTTCAGCTACGGTGTTGAAAACCGGCAAATTCTTTCCGCCGATTTCTACGCTTTGGCCGCCTTTACCAGGCGTTACTCCACCTACAACATTTGTACCGGAAGCCAACATCCGTCCAGTGTGTTTGGTTCCTTCAGAACCAGTCATTCCTTGAACAATAACTTTGCTATTTGAATTGATAAAGATTGACATTATTTCGCCGCCAATTCTGCCGCTTTTGCTGCAGCGCCATCCATGGTGTCAACCTGCGAAATCAAAGGATGATTTGCTTCATTTAAAATTTTCCGACCTTCTAATACGTTATTTCCATCTAAGCGAACCACAATTGGTTTAGTTGCATTGGAACCAAGAATTTCAAGCGCTTTAACAATTCCATTTGCCACGGCATCGCACGCAGTAATTCCACCAAATACATTAACAAAGACGCTTTTCACATCTTGATCGCCCAAAATAATAGATAGGCCATTGGCCATAACTTCAGCTGATGCGCCGCCACCAATATCGAGGAAGTTAGCTGGCTTTACCCCGCCAAATTTTTCTCCGGCATATGCCACAACGTCAAGCGTCGACATAACTAAACCCGCACCATTTCCAATGATGCCTACTTGGCCATCAAGTTTTACATAATTAATTTCAAGTTCTTTGGCTTTTGCTTCAAGTGGATTCGTAGCCGCATGGTCGACCAAAGCTGCGTGATCTGGCTGACGGAATTCGGCATTGTCATCAAGCGAAACTTTTCCATCTAATGCAATTACGCGACCATCTGCGGTTTTAACTAATGGATTAACTTCAACCAAAGTTGCATCTTCTTTTACGAAAACTGTCCAAAGTTTTTCTAGGACTTTGGCTACATCCCCCGCGACATCAGCCGGAAAATTTGCCTTGGTAATAATTTCGGTTGCTTTAGTGTTATCAATTCCGGTAACTGCAGATACTGGAACTTTCGCTAATTTTTCCGGCGCAGTTCGTGCTACTTCTTCGATATCCATTCCACCTGCGACCGATGCCATCACTAGAAATGTTCGATTAGATCGGTCTAACAAAATTGCTAAATAATATTCTGATTCAATTGGCGCTGCTTGCGCGATCATCACGCGATGAACCGTATGACCTTTAATATCCATTCCAAGAATTGCACTTGCTTTTTCTTTCGCATCAGTTGCATTCTCGGCAAGTTTTACGCCACCTGCTTTACCGCGGCCACCAACTTTTACTTGCGCTTTAACTACAACTTTTCCGCCAATTTTTGCGGCGGCTGATTCAGCCTCTTCTGGTGTAGTTGCAACGGCTCCAGCTAAAACTGGTACGCCATGTTTTTCGAAAATGTCTCGTGCTTGATATTCAAATAAATCCACAGCCCCATCCTATTTCAAATTTTTTATAGTTTTTCTACAGGGGCGTAGCGCAAAAGTAAGCGTTTTTCACCGAGCGCACCGAAATCTATGGTGGCTTCAGTGCGATCACCTTCGCCAGAAAGTTTTACAACTTTTCCTAAACCGAATGTGTCATGTGACACACGATCTCCAATCGCTAATTCAATTGAAATTAATTTCTTGCCAGTTGCGCGAGGTGGTGGCGCGGTTCTAATTCTTGGTTTTGCAATTGAAGAAGAAACTGAGCGATTTTTCCATTCAATAATGTTTTCTGGAATTTCATCTAAAAATCTAGAAGCTGGGTTGTAATTTGGTGCACCCCACGCAGATCGATATTCGGCACGAGTTAAATAAAGTCTTTCTTGTGCACGAGTTAAACCTACATAAGCCAATCTTCGCTCTTCTTCTAATTCATCTTTTTCACCAATAGTTCGAGAATGCGGAAAAATTCCTTCTTCCATTCCAGTTAAGAAAACTGTCGGAAATTCCAAACCTTTAGCGGTATGTAACGTCATTAAAGTTATTACTCCGCCGTGATCTTCGCCTTCCGGAATTTCATCGGAATCGGCAACTAATGAAACTCGTTCTAGAAACCCTTGGAGTGAGATAACTTCATCTTCCAGTAGCTCCTCGAATGGCCGTTCTTCGTACTCTAACGCCACTGCTGCTAATTCCTCTAAGTTCTCTACACGAACTTCGTCTTGTGGGTCTTTGCTTCCTTCGAGTTCAGCTAATAAGCCAGATTGCTCAAGTACTGCTTCAACTATTACAGAAGGTTTGGTGCCAGCTTCAACTAAAACATTTAGTGCTTGAATTAATTCCACAAACTCTTTCATAGCTGCCTTGGCGCGCGCAGGTAAATCTTCAGTTTCCAGAATTGCATTGAGTGCAGTCCAGAAGGAAATACCGCGTCGGTTAGCTAATATTTCAACCTCTTCGATCGAACGATCTCCTATGCCTCGCTTTGGGACATTAATTATTCGGCGAAGCGAAACTTCATCTTCGTTATTTGCCAATACTTTTAAATAGGCAAGTAAATCTTTGACTTCGCGTCTTTCATAAAATCGAACACCGCCAACAACTTTGTATGGCAATCCGGCGCGCATGAATACTTCTTCAAATACGCGCGACTGTGCGTTTGTTCGATAAAAAATTGCCGTTTGACCGTAATTTGATACGCCTTCGTCGCGTAATTTTCTAATTTCTGCTGAAATGTATTCGGCTTCATCATGTTCGCTTTCAGCCACATAACCTATTAATGGAACGCCGCTACCAGATTCGGACCATAGATTCTTCGCTTTACGCCCTTGGTTATTTTCAATCACCGCATTGGCGGCGCTTAAAATATTTTGAGTTGATCGGTAATTTTGCTCTAAAAGAATAGTCTCGGCTGCTGGATAATCCATTTCAAATTGCAAAATGTTTCTAATCGTTGCGCCACGGAATCCGTAAATTGATTGGTCGGCATCGCCCACAACACAAAGTTCCGCTTGCGGGGATCCGTCGGATTCTTGACCAACTAATTCCTTAACTAAGACATATTGCGCATGGTTTGTATCTTGATATTCATCAACCAAAATGTGGCGAAATCTTGAGCGAAGTCGATCTTTTGCTTCCGGAAATCTTTGTATGACTTCTACGGTTTTCAAAATTAAATCATCAAAATCCATCGCATTCGCCTGCGTTAATCGCTTTTGATAAAGCGCGTAAACATCTGCGACTACTTGTTGGAATTGATTCGAAGTAGAATTTAAATAATCCATTGGTCCAAGCAATTCATTCTTAGCATTAGAAATCATGGCTTGCATTTGTTTGGCTGGATAACGTTTGGGATCTAGATTTAAATCCCGTAAAACGATTGTGATTAAGCGAAGCGAATCGGCAGAATCGTAAATTGTAAAATTATTGGAATATCCAAGACGAACTGCTTCATTTCGAAGAATTCGCACGCATGCCGAGTGAAATGTTGACACCCACATAGATTTAGCAACTGGCCCAACTAATTCGGTGACGCGCTCTTTCATTTCGCCTGCAGCTTTATTGGTAAAGGTAATTGCCAGAATTTGATAAGGAGCAACATTGCGGCGCGCCATTAAATAAGCAATCCGTCGCGTAAGTACCCGAGTCTTTCCAGAACCAGCGCCAGCAACTACAAGCAATGCGGTGTTGCTGTGGCTTACGGCTTGCATCTGTTGCGGATTTAAGCCGGCTAATAATGGATCAGGTTCACTCATAACTGGCGAAGTCTATTCGTGACAGGTGAGAGAATTGCGCTCTATGCAACCGATGCCTGATTCCGAAATTGAACGCGTATTAGTTGTAAACGCGCACCCAGATGATTCCGATTTTGGAGCCAGCGGCACAATTGCTGGTTGGGTAAAAAAAGGAATCAAAGTTTCATACGTCATGTGTACAAATGGCGATCAAGGCGGCGAATCATCGGGAATTTCCCAAAATGAAATGGCCAAAACACGGCAGAAAGAACAGCGAGATGCTGGCGCCGTTGTTGGTGTAACTGATATTAATTTTTTAAATTATCGCGATGGTCATTTAGAGCCAACATTGCAACTTCGAAAAGATTTAGTCCGACAAATCAGAATTCATCGTCCGGATCGAATGGTGATTCAAAGTCCAGAACGTAACTGGGAAAGAATTCATGCGAGCCACCCAGATCATTTAGCTTCAGGTGAAGCTGCGATCCAAGCTGTTTATCCCGACGCTAGAAATCCTTTTGCCTTTCCAGATTTATTAAAGGAAGAGAATTTAGAGCCGTGGACGGTTCGTGAAGTTTGGGTAATCGGTCATGCAACTCCAGATCACTGGGTTGATATCACTGAATTATTTCCATTGAAAATGAAAGCAATCTTGTCCCATGTTTCGCAAACTGCACACAACACCGAGCTTGAAGAAATGGTCCGCGCTTGGGGCGAACGAAACGCAGTTGCAGCAGGGCTAGCAGCCGGTTCGTTAGCTGAAGCTTTTAAAATAGTAAATACAGATTAATTAATTTTAACTTGCACGCATCTTGTTAATCTGAACTGGCTGCACTGGAATTCCATCCGGTCCATAGTAAAACTTTCCATCAGATTGTTGTTTTGCTGCACCTTTCGATGCTACAAATTCCAAAATATCTAAACCTTTTGTGATCTTGCCCCAGATTGTGTAATCCGGACCCAATTGAGTATCAGCATAAACCAGGAAAAATTGGCTGCCATTAGTGTTCGGTCCAGAGTTGGCCATCGCAACTGTTCCTTTTGGATAATTTGCTGCACCAGCTTTAGGTAAATTTTCATTTAAATATTGGAAACCAGGTCCACCGCTTCCAGTTGCTGTTGGGTCACCACATTGCAACACATACAAACCTTGGGTGGTTAAGCGATGGCATAAAGAATTATCGAAATATTTACCGTTAGCTAAAGCTGCCATGTCGGTTATGGTCCTTGGTGCTTTCTTACCAACTGATTTAATAACAATGTCACCACAATTAGTGGAGATAGTAAATGTAGATGCAAGTTTCTTTGCAATCGTTTTAGGTTCAGTAATTTTTGCTGGGGCATGCGCCTTTGCTGTTACTTTCTTACAAGTAACTGCGGATGCGGTATTTGCAGGTGCGGTAAATAATCCAGCAAATAGAACAACAACCATCAACTTCTTCACAATTACTCCCATTCGATTGTTCCAGGTGGCTTACTTGTTAAATCTAAAGTTACGCGATTGATTTCTCGAACTTCATTGGTAATCCGAGTCGAAATCTTCTCCAAGACATCGTATGGCAGTCGCGACCAATCTGCAGTCATGGCATCTTCGCTAGATACTGGGCGAAGCACAATTGGGTGCCCATATGTTCGACCATCACCTTGGACGCCAACACTTCTAACTTCGGCCAATAAAACGACTGGGCATTGCCAAATTTCCCGATCTAATCCAGCTTCGTGTAATTCTTGCCGAACAATTAAATCTGCTCGACGCAAAACATCTAACCGTTCAGCCGTAACTTCACCAACAATGCGAATACCAAGTCCTGGACCTGGGAATGGTTGGCGCCAAACAATTTCTTCCGGCAAACCTAATTGCAATCCAACTTGGCGAACTTCATCCTTGAATAAATCGCGTAATGGTTCAATTAATTTAAACTTTAAATCATCAGGTAAGCCGCCAACATTGTGATGAGATTTAATGTTTGCTGCACCATCGCCGCCACCAGATTCGACAACATCTGGATAAAGCGTGCCTTGGACCAAGTATTCAACTTCGCCATGGCTAACAATTTCTCGTGCAGCTGCTTCGAAAGTACGGATGAATTCGCGGCCAATAATTTTTCGCTTTGTTTCTGGATCTGTGACACCAGATAAAGCGCTCAAGAATTGTTGCTTGGCATCGACAACTCTTAATTCCACTCCAGTTGCAGCAACAAAATCACTTTCCACTTGCTCTGCTTCACCACTTCGGAGCAATCCATGATCTACAAAAACACATGTTAATTGTGAGCCAATTGCTCGTTGCACAATTGCAGCTGCAACAGCAGAATCAACTCCCCCTGACAGGCCACAGATAACTCGCTTATTTCCAACTGCTTCTTTAACTTTGGCAATTTCCAGTTCAGCAATATTTTTTGTAGTCCAATTTGGCTGACAGTTGGCAACATTAATCAACCAGTTTTTCAAGATAGTTTGGCCGAATTCTGAGTGTAGAACTTCCGGATGGAATTGAACGCCAGCGACTTTGCCATCGCTATTTTCATAAGCAGCAATCGGACAGTCGATTGTTTTTGCGGTAACTGTGAAACCTGCCGGCGCTTGTGTTACAGAATCGCCGTGGCTCATCCAGATGAGTTGTGTTGCTGGCGTATCAGTGAAAATTTTTGGTTTCTCCAGAACTGAAATTTCAGTTCGACCAAATTCGGATTTACCAGTTTGAGTTACTTCGCCACCGAGCGCGACCGTCATAGCTTGAAAGCCATAGCAAATTCCAAAAACTGGAATTCCTAAATTCAAAATTTCGGGATCAAGTTTTGGCGCATTTTCCACATAAACACTTGAAGGACCACCGGAAAGAATGATTGCTTCCGGATTTTTGGCTTTAACTTCTTCTGCAGTTATGGAGTTTCTAACAATTTCCGAGAAAACATTAGCTTCGCGAACTCGGCGCGCAATTAATTGCGCGTATTGCGCACCGAAATCTAAAACTAATACCCCATTAGGCACGATGAATTAATACCTCGACGCGTTGGAATTCTTTAATATTTGAATAACCACACGTTGCCATAGCGCGACGAAGGGCGCCAAATAAATTCATTGAACCATCAGATGAATGTGATGGGCCAAGCAAAATTTCTTCTAGTGAACCAACCGTTCCAACTTCAACTCGCTCACCGCGAGGTAATTCATTATGGTGCGCTTCGCTTCCCCAGTGCCAACCAAGTCCTGGCGCTTCGGTGGCTTTTGCTAATGGTGATCCCATCATGACCGCGTCGGCACCACATGCAATAGCTTTTGCAATGTCACCGCTTCGACCAACTGAACCATCTGCAATTACATGCACGTAACGTCCACCGGATTCATCAAGATATTCACGACGAGCCGCTGCTACATCCGCTACTGCAGATGCCATCGGAACTGCGACACCTAATACTTTGCGCGTTGTATGCGCCGCACCGCCACCAAATCCAACTAATACTCCTGCCGCACCAGCGCGCATTAAGTGAAGTGCAGACGTTGCATTTGCACAACCACCAACAATTACCGGAACATCTAATTCATAAATAAATTTCTTCAAATTAAGTGGTTCTACCTGGGCGGCAACATGTTCGGCCGAAACTGTTGTGCCGCGAATTACGAAAAGATCTACACCTGCATCAACAACTGTTTTGTGAAACTGCGCAGTGCGTTGTGGCGAGAGCGAAGCGGCCACGGTAACTCCAGCGTCGCGAACTTGCTTAATTCGTTCTTTAATTAATTCTTCCCGAATTGGTGCGGCATAAATTTCTTGCATTCGGCGGGTTACATTTTTCTCCGGCATTGAAGCTATTTCACCAAGTGGAATGCTCGGATCTTCATATCGAGTCCAAAGTCCTTCTAAATTAAGAACAGCTAAACCACCTAATCGACCAATTTCTATTGCAGTTTCAGGAGAAACAACCGAATCCATTGGCGCTGCCATCATTGGTAAATCAAATTTATATGCGTCAATCTGCCAATCGGTATTAACTTCTTGTGGATCGCGAGTGCGGCGACTTGGCACAATTGCAATGTCATCAAATGAATAAGTGACGCGGGCACGTTTGCCAGGTGCAATTTCAATTTCAGACATTATTTACCTAATTCACCTTTCGCAGAATTTTGATAATTTGGTGCATCAGCAACGTGAGCAACATCGTGCGGATGGCTCTCTTGTAATCCTGCTGCCGTAATTTGAATTAATCGACCTTCGCGGCGAAGAGTTTCGATATTTGGTGCACCGGCGTAGCCCATTCCAGAACGCAATCCGCCAACTAATTGATGAATTACCGATGTAACAGGTCCGCGATATTTAATCTTTCCTTCAATGCCTTCTGGCACCAATTTATCTTCGGATAAAACGTCGTCTTGCATGTAGCGATCTTTCGAATATGACTTCTGCTCACCGCGTGATTGCATCGCGCCAAGTGAACCCATACCGCGATAACGCTTGTATTTTTGGCCATCAATTTCTACTAATTCACTAGGTGATTCATCGCAGCCAGCAAATAATGAACCAAGCATTACTGAACTTGCGCCAGCAACAATTGCTTTCACGATATCGCCGGAATATTGCAAACCACCATCAGCAATTAAAGGAATTCCAGCTTTGCTACAAGCTTTGTAAGCTTCCATAATTGCAGTTATCTGCGGAACTCCAACACCGGCAACTACGCGCGTGGTGCAAATTGATCCTGGGCCGACACCCACTTTAACTGCGTCTGCGCCGGCATTAATTAACGCCTGTGCTCCGGCACGGGTTGCAATATTTCCACCGATTATTTGTACTTCGGAGATTTTCTTAATTTTTTCAATTGCATCAAGCACGCCGCGATGATGTCCGTGCGCGGTATCTACAACCACAACATCGATTCCGGCATCAATTAGAGCTTGCGCGCGTTTAAATCCATCTTCGCCAACACCAACAGCTGCGCCGGCAAGTCCAACCGCTTTAACTTTTTTAACGTGTGCAACTTGATCTTCAATAGATAAATTACGGTGCAAAATACCAATGCCACCAGCTTTAGCCATGGCAATTGCCATTTCCGATTCGGTAACAGTATCCATTGCGGAAGAAACCAAAGGAATATCTAATTGAATTTTTCGCGTCAACCAAGTTTTTGTGTCAACTTCACTTGGAATTACTTCCGATGCATCTGGTAATAAAAGTACATCGTCATAAGTCAGGCCGAGGATCGCGACCTTATCTATATCGCTCATCCCCGGCCTTTCCGTTTTTAATTTGTTAGTTATCTATTTTTTAGTGGGTGTGTCCACCAGGGCCATGTTTGTGGCCATGTCCTCCAGCATCTTCAACTTCAGTTTCTGGTTTCTCAAATACAACTGCTTCCGTTGTAATAAACATTGCTGCAATTGATGCCGCATTTGCTAATGCAGAACGAGTCACTTTAACTGGATCAATTACGCCTTCTTTAACTAAATCGCCGTAAATATCAGTTGCCGCGTTGTAACCCTCGTTAGCTTTCATTGCGCGAACTTTCGCAACAACAACATAACCTTCACTTCCGGCATTTTCGGCAATCCAGCGAAGTGGTTCATCGCAAGCTTTGCGTACCAAACGAACACCAACTGCTTTATCGCCAGTGAATGAAAGATCGCCTTCAAGTGAATCGGCAGCATGTACTAATGCAGCTCCGCCACCAACCACAATTCCTTCTTCAACTGCTGCACGAGTAGCTGAAATCGCATCTTCAAGGCGATGCTTCTTCTCTTTTAATTCAACTTCAGTATGAGCACCAACTTTGATTACACAAACACCACCAGCAAGTTTCGCTACGCGTTCTTGTAATTTAGTTCGATCCCAATCTGAATCGGTCTTTTCAATCTCTTTACGGATCTCACTTACGCGATCGGCAACAAGTTTCTTGTCCCCGCCACCTTCAACGATTGTTGTGTCATCTTTATTGATAACTACCCGGCGGGCTTTACCAAGAACTTCAATTCCAACTTGATCAAGTTTCATACCTAAATCAGGTGAAACAACCTGACCGCCTGTCAAAATCGCAATATCTTCCAACATCGCTTTGCGACGATCACCAAAGCCCGGCGCTTTAACTGCGGCTGAAGTAAATACTCCGCGCATCTTATTTACGACCAAAGTTGAAAGCGCTTCGCCTTCGATATCTTCGGCAATGATTAAAAGTGGCTTATTGGTTTGTGCAACTTTTTCTAATATCGGAAGTAATTCAGCTAGAGCTGAAATTTTTCCAGAAGAAATCAAAATATTCACATCTTCCAGAACTGCTTCCATGCGATCAGTGTCGGTTACGAAATATGGCGAAATAAAACCTTTGTCGAATTGCATACCTTCAGTAAATTCAAGTTCAACGCCAGTTGTTGAAGATTCTTCAACTGTTATTACGCCGTCTTTACCAACTTTGTCCATCGCTTCCGCAATCAAATCGCCGATTTGGGAATCTTGCGCTGAAATAGTTGCGACGTTGGCAATCTGCTTTTTGTCATTTACTGGGGTTGCGACTTTGTGAAGTGCATCTGAAACCGCTTTTACCGCAGCTTCAATTCCAGCTTTTAATTCCATTGGTTGCGCGCCAGCCGCCAAATTGCGTAAGCCTTCGCGGACCATGGCTTGTGCCAATACGGTTGCGGTTGTAGTTCCATCACCAGCAACATCATTTGTTTTTGTCGCTACTTCTTTTACAAGTTGTGCGCCCATGTTTTCAACTGGATCTGGTAATTCGATCTCTTTTGCGATTGTTACACCGTCATTTGTAATGGTTGGTGCACCAAAAGATTTTGAAATAACTACGTTTCGTCCTTTAGGACCGAGCGTAACTTTTACCGTGTCAGCAAGAATATTTACGCCGCGCTCCATAGAGCGACGTGCGTGTTCATCAAATTCAAGTTGCTTATTAGCCATTTATTACTTCTCGATTACAGCAAGAATGTCACGTGCAGATAACACTAAATATTCTTCGTTGTTGTACTTAACTTCAGTTCCGCCGTACTTGCTATAAAGAACTACATCGCCAACTTTTACATCCATTGGCACACGGACACCGTCATCGAAGCGACCTGGACCAATTGCAACAACAGATCCCTCTTGTGGCTTTTCTTTTGCGGTATCTGGAATAACCAAACCTGATGCAGTTGTCTGTTCGGCAGCGCTTGGCTTTACGACAATACGATCTTCTAACGGCTTAATGGCAACGGCCATTTCTTTGCTCCTTCTAACTCAAGTTAACTCAATAAATACATCTTTGGTCCGCAGACAATTCACGGCCTAGATTGATAACGCCAATTCTATTTTTGCTATTCCCAGAGGGTCAAACTGAGGCGGTTGGATTAACGCTTAATTGGCTAGCCGGGGTGCCAGATGCCACTAATAACGCTCCCATGCTCGCAACCATCGCACCATTGTCGGTGCAAAGCGATGGAGCAGGGATCCGTAATTTAATTCCGGCTTTCGTTGCGCGTTCGGTAGCAATTTCACGCAATCTTGAATTGGCTGCAACGCCACCGGCAATTAATAAAGATTCAATTCCGGAATCAACGCAAGCTTTAATAGATTTAAGTAATAGAACATCAACTACTGCATCTTGAAATGATGCTGCCACATCTTTCTTAATTGCATTTGGAGTTTTTTCTAAATATCTAGCAACTGCAGTTTTCAATCCAGAAAATGAAAAATCAAACGGGCGAGTTCGCCAATCCTCTGCCGTAGTTAATCCGCGTGGAAAATCAATGGCAGTTGGGTTGCCAGTTTTAGCGATTTGATCAATCGCAGGTCCACCTGGAAAACCTAAATCCAAAATACGAGCAATCTTGTCAAAAGCTTCTCCAGCTGCGTCATCCATCGTCGCACCAAGTTTTGCAACATCTTTAGTAATGTCGTTTACCTGCAAAATAGATGAATGACCGCCACTAACAAGTAGCGCAATCGTGGGTTCGATTGGATTATCGTGCGTTAAATAATCAACCGATATATGCGCACTTAAATGATTAACTCCATATAACGGTTTTTCTAACGCGCTAGCCAAACCTGCTGCTGAAGAAACTCCCACCAGTAGCGCTCCGATTAAACCTGGGCCGCTTGTTACCGAAATTGCATCTACATCTGACATTTTTACATTGGCATCGGAAAGGGCTTGGCGTAATACCGGCAGGAAACTTTCTAAATGAGCTCGGCTAGCTATCTCCGGGACAACGCCACCAAATCGGGCATGTTCGTCCATGCTTGTTGCGATTACATTTGCCAAAAGTTTTCGGCCACGCACAATCCCAACGGCAGTTTCGTCACATGAAGTTTCAATTCCAAGTAATAATGGTTCAATCATTTTGTAATCACTTTGCGCATCACAAATGCGTCGACGCCCGTTCCGTAATAATTTCTACGCGTAGAAATAACCTCATATCCAAGCGATTCATAAAGCGGTTTTGCTTCAACATTCGAAGTTCGCATTTCCAAAAAAATATCGCTAGCGCTTCGCTTGATTGCCCAATTTTCTAATTCCGTCATCAGCGCACGAGCTACGCCGGTGCGGCGCGAGCTTTCAGCCACTGCCAAAGTGTGGATATCTGCTTCTAAATTAGGTGCACCTTGTGCAATTCCGCCATATCCAATTAATTCATTCTCATCATTTTCGGCAATCAAGTAATAACGAGTTAACGGAACGCCGGCCAACTCTTCTTTAAATTGCCCGACGCTCCACGCATCTTTTTTAAAGATTTCACGTTCGAGCGAAACGACTGAAGGTAGATCTATCGAAGTAAGTTCTCGGATCTTCATTTTCGCTCCGATGTTGGAACTGCATCAGGATGGCGCAGATACATCGGCTCATCAACTTTCGATAGTTTTGGAAATGAAAGTAAATTTGGAAATTCGTAATAGGTTTTTATCGACGGTAATTGATCTGGACTTGAAACATTAGGTCCCGAGATTCGCTCCCCATCTTTGAAATGTGCCCAATAAACTTCTTTTCTTCTGGCATCTGTTGCCACAATGAATTCTGAATCCGTAATTTGAGTAGCAATTGCATCTAACGAACAGACACCGTGGCACGGAATTCCCCGACCGAAAGCAAAACTTTGGGCAAATGCGATACCAGCTCGTAATCCAGTAAACGGTCCTGGTCCCATCCCAACAATTACTTGGTCAATATTCTTAACTTGTTTCATCGCTTCGTTAATCAATTTGATCAAGCTCTCAGTATGTTCACTAGCTCCTTCGTGGCTTTCTGACCAAATTAATGATTCACCATTGATGACTGCAACGCTAGTTCTATTGGTTGAAGTGTCGATCGCTAAGGTAATTTTCATATTGAAAATCCAACCCAACGCGGGCCATGCCCAATTATTTCTACTTTTCTAATGTCATCGCTGCGGTCGATCTTTATTTCCAAATATTCATTTGAAATATGGCTTGCTAAATCGCCCCACTCAATTACTGTTATCGCAGATTCGGAATTTAAATCTAAGTCTTCTAGTTCCGCTAAAGGATTACTTCCCGCCATTAATCGATAGGCATCCATATGTATAAAAGTTGGATTTGTTTTATAACTCCGAGCTATTACAAAAGTTGGTGAAGTTATCTCTGTGATTCCGAATACAGCACCAATGCCTTTCGTTAACTCTGTTTTCCCGGCGCCTAATGGACCAATTAGCGCAACGACATCACCAGTTTTTAATTTTGCGCCAATTTTCTTGCCAAGTTCCTGCATTTCACTTGGCGAATCAATGGTGAGCATTTATTGATAAACCTTCGTAACGCGAACTCCGATTCGTGTGGTGATTTCGTAATTAATACTTTGGCTGGCACCTGCCCAATCATCAATTGAATATGAATCACCAAAAACCGTGACCCAATCACCAGTTTGCGCATCTGAATCAGCACCTAAATCAACCACAAATTGATCCATTGAAACTCGACCAATTATTTTGGCACTTTTGCCATTGTGCGTAATTCCTGCGGTTCGAGCAATTCGCGGAACCCCATCGGCGTAACCCATCGCAACCACACCAATATAGGTATCAATCTTTGTTGTTTCGGTTGCGCCATAACCAACTTCGCTATTTGCTGGCACCTTTTTGACTAACTGCAATTTTGCTTCAACTCTCATCGCTGGTTTTAAGCCAAGTTCATTTGAACTGCCCATGGATTTGATATCCGGCGATAATCCATAGATTGCAATGCCGCATCGGACTAAATCAAAGTGAGCTCTTTGATTTGAAATAGTGGCAGCAGAATTAGAGATGTGTCGCATCGGATTAATACCTAATGAATTAAGCTCTGAAATGTACTTTTGGAATGAATCTAATTGCCGCTGGTTTTGTGTTTCATTTGGTTCATCAGCGCGAGCGAAATGAGAGAAAATTCCAACGATTTCGTACTTGCTTAGATCAGTTTTAAGTAATTGGGTCCATTCATCTAAGAACCCACCACGAGTCATTCCGGTATCAACTTCCAAATGGATTCTGGCTCCTGCTGGTATTTCTGAAAATACTTTCAACGAAGCAACAGCTACATCAATATTTTCCATTTTAGCTCGATGAAAATCTGAACCGCTTGGCGCCAACCAAGAAAGTATTGGAACAGTGATGCCACTTTCCCGAAGCGCGAAAGCTTCTTCTAGTAATGCGACGCCTAACCATTCGGCGCCCGCTTCAATTGCAGCTTTCGCAACTGGGATTAATCCGTGCCCATATGCATCTGCTTTAACAACTGCCATGATTGGTGCATCCGTTAAAGTTCTTAAATGTTTGATATTTGATTTGATTGCCGATAAGTCAATCGTTGCTTTGGCTCGTAACGTTGACATTAGCGCTCAATAATCACAATCGCTGAAGCGATACCCGCATCATGTGAAAGAGATAGCTGCACAGTTGCACCGTCAATTAAATCCGCAATTGCGCCGCGAAATAGAAATACTGGACGGCCACTTTCAAGATTTACAACTTCAGCGTCATGCCAATTCAAACTTTGTGGCACGTGCAGAGCCTTTGCGAGTGCTTCTTTTGCAGCAAATCTAGCTGCTAGTGATGAAATTGATTTTTGTTTTTCATTTTCCGTAAATAGTCGATCACGCATTCCCGGAGTACGTTCTATTGATTCTTCAAAACGAGAAATATCAACTACATCGATTCCGACTCCGTCAATCATTAGGAAACCTGACTCTTAGATGGCACGAATCTATCTACGGCAATCACAATAACTAATAGAGCGCCGCCAATAAATAAGCCCCCAACTAAATCACTCAACCAATGAGTATTTCTAAACAACGAAACTAAACAAACTAAAGTTGTAATAACTCCCGTCGCTACCCCCATCAAAATGCCGTGATAATTCTCGGGATGGGTATATCGATAAATCAAATATGCCAAAACTCCCCAGGTCAAAATTGCATTTGATGCATGGCCGCTCGGATAAGAAAGTCCACCCGCGTAAACCAAGTCAACGTTTAATTTCGGTTTAGTCCGACCGATAAATAATTTGGATAATCCCACAACTAAATTAAGTGCCAATACGGCAAGTATCGAAAGGTTTAATGGCCGCCAAGATTTGAAATGTCGGGCAATTAGAATTGCGGAAATTATTAATACTGTTGCGGTTACGCCACGCAAACCTAAATTATCGATCCGCATCAATATAAATTTCATAGTGCCACTTACTACCGGCCGCTTCGCATTTGCAATTTTGGCATCTAAATCTATTAATGGGCCGTTTGTTATAACTTGTTGGGTGACAATTAAAAATCCAGTAAAAAGTCCCGCAGCCCAATAAAGCGCGATATTCATCTGTCTACGGCGCAGCATTATTCAACCGTTACAGATTTAGCTAAATTACGTGGTTGATCAACATCGTTGCCGCGAGTAATAGACATTTCGTATGCAAATACTTGTAAAGGAACAGAAGCCAGAACCGGCAAAAGCAAAGGTGTAGTTTCTGGAATTCGGATTAGATGATTTGCTCCCAAAACTTCAACACCTTCAGGTGCAATTGCAATTATCTTCGCACCACGTGCTTTTACTTCTTGAATATTGCTAATCATCTTTTCGTCTAATGTCTTTTCCATCGGCATGATTGCAATGACCGGAGTTCCAGCTTCGATCAACGCAATCGGTCCATGTTTCAGTTCGCCTCCGGCAAAACCTTCTGCATGCATGTAAGCCAATTCTTTTAATTTCAATGCACCTTCGAGTGCAACTGGGTAACCAACATTGCGACCTAAAAATAGAACTGAATTACTCTTTGCAAATTCGCGAGTAAGCGCACGTAACGGTTCAACCGTTTCTAAAATCTGTTCGATTTTGGCTGGAAGCTCAAGCAAGTGCGAATATTGCAATTCAACTTCAGAATCTGAAAGTGCGCCGCGAATTTGTGCAATTGCTAATCCAATTAAATAAGTGGCAACAACTTGAGTTAAGAATGCTTTCGTTGAGGCTACGGCGATTTCCGGTCCAGCATGCGTATAGAGGACTGCATCAGATTCCCGTGGAATAGTCGAGCTATTGGTATTGCAAATACTTAATACTTTGCAACCAAATTCTTTCGCATGGCGCAGCGCCATCAACGTATCCATGGTTTCGCCTGATTGTGAAATCGCAATTACTAGCGTGTTTTTATCCAAAACCGGTGTGCGATATCTAAATTCACTTGCCAACTCAACTTCAACTGAAATTTTTGCCCAATTTTCAATTGCATATTTAGCAATCAAGCCAGCGTGATAGGCGGTTCCGCAGGCCAAAATCACAATCTTGTTTAATTTCTTAATTTCTTCAGTAGAAAAATTTAATTCATCTAATTTTATTTTCTTGTTTTCCAAGCGACCAATCAACGTGTCAGCCACGGCTTTTGGCTGTTCGAAAATTTCTTTCAACATGAAATGTTGAAAGCCACCTTTTTGGGCATCGGCAGCATCCCAAGTAATTTCATATTCTTTGATTGGCAAGACTTTCCCAGATAAATCGGTGATAACTATTGAGTCTGGCATTATTGAAATTACTTCATCTTGGCCAAGCTCGATTGCTCGTTTGGTTTTATCCATAAACGCTGAGACATCGGATGCTAAGAAATTTTCACCTTTTCCGATTCCGGCGACCAATGGTGAATTTCGGCGCACTCCAACAATTAATTCAGGTTGATCTGCATGAACTGCTAATAATGTAAATGAGCCCCGTAATTGGGTTACGCAGTCGCGCATCGCAGCTGCCAAATCACCATTATGTTTTTTTCGTAAATCACTAAGGAGATGAGTTACAGATTCGGTATCAGTTTCTGAAGTGTATTTATGGCCCCGAGCTTCCAATTCTTTTCGAAGTTCGGCGTAGTTTTCAATAATTCCATTATGGATTACGGCAAGCTTGCCTTCGTTATCCAAATGTGGATGCGCATTATTGTCGGTTGGGCCGCCATGTGTTGCCCAACGGGTATGTCCAATTCCACTTGTCGCGTTAGGAACTTCTTTAATTGCGCTCTCTAAATTATTTAATTTCCCAGCGCGTTTTTCGACAAATAATTTATTAGATGTACCAAGTGCGATTCCGGCTGAGTCATAACCACGATATTCAAGTCGACGCAAACCTTCGATTAAATTATTTAGCGCAGGGTGCGGCCCGGTGTAGCCAACGATGCCGCACATTTTCTATTACCCCAGCTCTGCTTTTACGAGTGTTGCTAATTCTTCCGCAATCTTGAGGGCGAGATTATCACTGCTTGCTTCAACCATCACGCGCACGAGTTTTTCGGTTCCGGATGCACGCAATAAAACTCGACCCGAAGTTCCTAATTCAGATTCTGCCTTTTTAACACCATCAGCTATCGCCGTTGAATTCGCAAGATTTTCTTTGGCCACATCTTTCACATTAATTAAGACTTGCGGAAATCTTTTCATCACCGAAGCTAGTTCCGATATAGATTTTTTACTTCTAGCCATTTCTTGCAGAATCTGAAGCGCAGTCAGAATGCCATCACCAGTGTTTGCAAATTGGCGATTAATGATGTGCCCGGATTGTTCGCCGCCTAAAGTTAAATTCTCTGTCAACATTTTTTCAAGTACATAACGATCTCCAACTGGTGTTGCAATAACTTTTATTCCGGCTTCTTCCATGGCCTTCATAAATCCAAGATTGCTCATGACGGTTGCCACTACCGTGTTTGATTTAAGTTCGTTTCGTTCTTTTAATCCCATAGTCAAAATTGCCAGAATCTGGTCGCCATCAATTTCGCTTCCGTCTGCCGCAATCGCTAAACACCGATCTGCATCGCCGTCGTGCGCAATGCCAATGTCTGCCTTATTATCAATTACATGTTTTTTTAGCAAATCTAAATGTGTCGAACCGACCCCGTCATTAATGTTCCAGCCATCAGGTTGATTAGCAATTGCAATTACCTCAGCTCCCGCTGCAGCTAGTGCAATTGGTGCTGCTTTCGAAGCGGCGCCATTAGCGCAATCAACTACGACTTTGATCCCAGTTAAATCGGTGCTCACCGATTTTAATAGAAATGCCACATATCGATCTAGCGCTGAATCATCATTAATCGCACGGCCAACATTGCGGCCGATTGGACGCTCCCAAGGTTCTTCCATTCGCTGCTCAATTGCAGCTTCTAACGCGTCATCTAATTTGCCACCACTTGATGCAAATAATTTAATTCCATTATCTGGCATTGGATTATGAGAAGCGCTGATCATGACACCTAAATCGGCGCCACTTTCTTGAATTAAATAAGAGATCGCCGGAGTAGGTAAAACGCCAACGCGATAAACATCAACGCCTGCGCTAGTTAATCCGGCTACAACGGCAGCTTCAAGAAATTCGCCGGATGCGCGTGAATCTTGACCAACAATTGCTTTGGCGCGACCAGATTTACTTTCAACCAAAATGTGAGCAGCTGCAACTGCAACATCTAATGCAATTTCTGCAGTTAATTCACGATTGGCAAGCCCACGAATTCCATCGGTGCCAAATAACGCCATATCGAATACAGCCTTTCCGCTGTAAGGAAAATTAACGCTTGCTGTATTGAGAACGCTTACGTGCCTTCTTTAGGCCGTACTTCTTGCGTTCGATGATACGTGCATCACGAGTTAAGAATCCAGCTTTCTTAAGTGCTGGACGATTTGCTTCAACATCGATTGCATTTAATGCACGTGCAACGCCAAGACGGAGCGCGCCAGCTTGGCCAGAAACGCCGCCGCCGATGATGCGAGCGAAAACATCATAACCATTTTCAGCACCAACAGTGCGGAATGGTTCAGAAACTAATTGTTGGTGAACTTTGTTTGGGAAGTAATTAGCTAAATCTTTACCGTTAACAACCCAGCGACCGCTTCCTGGTACCAAACGAACGCGAGCTACTGCTTCTTTACGACGACCAACTCCAGCACCTGGTGCTTTAACCGCTGGGCGATTAGTTGCCGGCGCTGGTGATGATGATGTGTAAGAAGTTGGTACTTCGTCAACGATGTTTTCAGCCATTATTTCCTCTACTTAACAATCTGTGAAACTTGATCAAATACATATGGAGTTGGAGCTTGTGCACCATGTGGGTGTTCGCTACCTGCATAAACTTTTAACTTTGTTAGCGCTTGGCGGCCAACAGAATTCTTTGGCAACATTCCCTTGATCGCTTTCTCAACGGCACGAGTTGGGAACTTCTCCATCAAATCGCCGTAAATTGTTGAAGTTAAACCACCTGGGAAACCTGAGTGTTGGTGAGCTACTTTTTGCGCCAACTTATTGCCTGACATAGAAATTTTTTCGGCATTAATCACAATTACGAAATCACCCATGTCCATGTGTGGCGCAAATGTTGGCTTGTGCTTGCCACGAAGTAAGACTGCAGCATGAGTTGCAAGACGACCTAAAACGACGTCTTCTGCATCGATGATGTACCACTTACGAACAGCATCGCCAGGTTTTGGACTATATGTGCGCACTTCTCTTACTCCTTGATTAATTATTTTTATGCAATCCCGTGGGAAAGGCAGAGGGTTAGATTACCTTTTGGGCGCTTACGAGGTCAAAACGAGCGATATCAATGGTCGAAAACGGGCTCATTGGACTCGTATACCTGGCCATTGGCACCGAAGACCAAGAATCTAGTGAATCCGCGGCAGAACCAGCGATCGTGAGTAACTGTTAAAACAGTTCCATCATATTGATCAAGCGCATGTTCCAAACTTTCCGCGCTCGCTAAATCTAAGTTATCGGTTGGTTCATCTAGCAATAACAAAGTGTCGCCGGCTAATTCAAGTAACAAAACTTGGAATCGCGCCTGTTGTCCACCTGATAATTGCGTAAATTTTTGATTTGCTGCTTGATCAATTTCATACTTACCAAGTACCGACATTGCTGGTCCGAGTTGCAGCGAATGTTCTTGCCAAAGAATTTCCAATAATGTTTTACCTTCAAATTCTGGATGTGCATGTGTTTGTGCAAAATAACCAACTTCGACACGTGCGCCATATTTGAAATTTCCCGAATATTTAACGGATTTGTCGCCAGAAATTAAACGCAAAAAGTGCGATTTTCCGGAACCATTTTTGCCCAAAATCGCTACTCGATCACCGTAAAAGACTTCGAAATTAAATGGTTCGGTAAGACCAGTTAAGGATAAGTTTTCAAAAGTTAAAACACGCACGCCAGTGCGACCACCCTTTAATCCAACGCGGACATTTTGTTCAATTGGTGGCGCCGGTGGCGCACCTAATTCTTCAAACTTTCGTAACCGAGTTTGCATAGCACGATATTTAGATGCCATATCAGGTGATGATTTAGCTTGATTGCGAAGTGTTAAAACTAGTTCCTTTAGTCGAGTATGTTCTTCTTCCCAACGTTGCAAAACTTCGGCAAAGCGTTCGTTGCGAGCCCGACGGGCTTCGTGCCAAGTTGAAAACTTTCCACCATGTACCCAAGTGGTATTGCCGTTATGACCTTGTTCTAAAGCAACTATTCGGGTAGCAACTTCCTCTAGTAATTCTCGATCGTGACTTACAAATAACACAGTCTTTTTAGTTTCCTTTATGACTTGTTCGAGCCAACGCTTTGAAGGAACATCTAAATAGTTATCTGGTTCATCAAGCAACAAAGTCTCTTCTGGTCCTTGCATTAGTGCCAACACAACTAATTTCTTCTGTTCGCCGCCAGATAATGTATTTACTTTTCGTTCTGCAACTTCGGTAAATGGTTGTTCGAGCGCTTGAGTGCAGCACGAATCCCAAATTACTTCGAAGTCATATCCGCCGGCATCGCCCCATTCAATGACCGCTTCGGCATATGCCATCTGATCTTTTTCGGCATTTGTTTCATTCATCTTCGCTTCTAATTTCGAAATTCGTTCTGCCGCATCTCTAATACGTTTCGGCGCAACAGATAGCAATAAATCTCGAACTGTTGATTCATCGCGCACACTTCCAATGAACTGGCGCATTACGCCAAGTCCGCCAGTGATTGAAACGCTTCCTTCTTCCGGTTCTAAATCACCAGAAATCATTCGAAGCAAAGTTGTTTTGCCAGAACCATTTGGTCCAATCAATGCGACTTTATGACCATCACCAACTCGAAATGAAACTTCATTTAGTAAAACACGTCCGTCGGATAATGAATATTCGACACCACTCACATCAATATGACCCATTAATCTTCCTCTGACATTGATCTCTGCGCCATTGTTGAACTTGCTCGTTCAAGTAACTTTTCAATAGGCGGATAGTCAACTCCGGCAAGAGTTAAACCTTTAGCTGGAAAAACCAAACTATCTGATTGGCGTTCTCGTTTTTCTAAGACTTCACGCACCCATGAAACTGGAAACCGCTCTTCGCCTACATGAACTACGGCGCCAACTAATCCGCGCACCATTGAATAACAAAAAGCATCGGCGTTAACTTCGCCCACGATTACCCCTTGCTCATTTCGGTGAAATTCAAATTTCTCTAACCGCCGAATTGTTGTTGAGTTCTCACGGAACCGACAGAACGAGAAGAAATCGTTCTCGCCCAATAAAGTCTTGGCAGCTTCGTTCATCAAATCAACATCTAGCGCACGGTAATAAGGCGCCACGTCAGTGCGAAATACCGGGTGCAACGTTTGGTTTCCATCCAAAATTTTATAAATGTACTTGCGACGAAGTGCGGAAAAACGTGCATGAAATCCATATGGTGCTTCAGTAAAATCAATAATTCTTATTTCGTCTGTTAAGAATCGATTTAGGCGATAAACCATCTCATCCATTTTGGTCGGTGCATCAAAATGAATTACTTGCCCAGTTGCATGTACGCCGGCATCGGTTCGCCCAGCTACGGTTGTGTTTATCTGATAATCAAAAATTTGCGAGAGTGCAGCCTCAACTTCGCTTTGAACAGTGCGTCGATCAGGTTGTTTTCCCCAACCAGAGAAATTGGTTCCGTCATAACTTAAATCAACGCGGAAACGAAAAAACCCATCCTCGGGTACGAGAATGGGTTTTTCCATTAGAACTTAAAGATTAAACAAGTTCGATCACTGCCATAGGAGCGTTATCGCCCTTACGCGGACCAACCTTTGTAATACGTGTGTATCCACCATTGCGTGCTGCAAAGCGCGGACCAATTTCAGTGAACAAGTTATGAACTACATCCTTGTTTGAAATCTTACGCATTACTTCACGACGAGCAGATAAATCACCCTTCTTTGCAAAAGTAATTAACTTCTCTGCATATGGGCGAAGTCGCTTAGCTTTTGTTTCTGTTGTTGTGATCTTTCCGTGTTGGAATAGTTGTTCAGCAAGCGTTGCTAATAACAAACGCTCGTGCGCTGGACCTGATCCGAGACGAGGACCCTTTGATGGTGTTGGCATATTGCTTCTCCTACTTACCTATCTACTATTCCGCTTATTCAGCGTCGACGAAATCATCGTCGTTCGCGCCGTAATTAGCATGCTTGGTTGGATCAAAACCTGCTGGGCTGTCCTTTAGTGACATTCCCATTGATACAAGCTTTGCTTTAACTTCGTCAATTGATTTTGAACCAAAATTACGAATATCCATTAGATCCGCTTCAGAGCGATTAACTAATTCGCCAACTGAATGAATGCCTTCGCGCTTCAAGCAGTTGTAAGAACGAACTGTTAGATCTAAGTCTTCAATTGGTAACGCCATGTCAGCTGCGAGCGCTGCATCCATTACAGATGGTCCCATTTCGATACCTTCTGCATTTAGATTCAATTCATGAGCTAAACCAAATAGTTCAACTAATGTACGACCAGCTGATGCAACAGCATCGCGAGGCTTCATTGATTGTTTGGTTTCAACATCGATTACTAAACGATCGAAGTCGGTGCGTTGCTCAACACGTGTAGCTTCAACTTTGTAAGTTACGCGTAGCACTGGTGAATAAATTGAATCCACTGGAATCCGACCGATTTCGGCTCCAGCTTGCTTGTTCTGGATAGCTGTTACATATCCGCGACCGCGTTCAACTGTAAGTTCAATTTCAACATTAGCTTTTCCGTTAAGAGTTGCAATGTGAAGATCTGGATTGTGAACTTCTACGCCTGTTGGTACTGCGACATCTGCTCCGGTGATTACGCCTGAACCTGATTTACGGATGTACATCACGGTTGGTTCATCGTTATCTGAAGATAAAACCAAGTTCTTAATATTAAGAACAACTTCGGTTAGATCTTCTTTAACACCTTCAAGAGTGGTGAACTCATGAAGTGCGCCCGCAACGCGAATGCTGGTAACTGCTGCACCTGGAATAGATGACAGCAATGTACGGCGCATGCTGTTGCCGAGGGTGTAACCGAAACCTGGTTCCAACGGCTCGATGATGATCCGGGAACGGTATTCAGAAACTACTTCTTCAGTAAGAGTCGGACGTTGTGCAATTAGCACGCTAGCTCCTCATTTCCTTGGGGAGATCCACTATTTGATCTCCGGTTCGTTCTGTTTACTTATTTAATTTCTTTAAAAATTACTTCGAGTAAAGTTCAACGATTAGTTGTTCTTGTACTGGAGTATCAATTACTGAGCGGGCTGGTACGCCGTGGATGATGATTTGCATCTTTGATCCAACAACTTCCATCCAAGCTGGAACTGATTTTTCGCCAAGCTCAGCGCTAGCCACGATGAACGGGGTTAGGTCTAGAGACTTAGGCAAAACATCAATTACATCGAATTGAGATACGCGATATGAAGGAATGTTTACCTTCTTGCCATTTACTAAGAAGTGGCCGTGGCGAACTAATTGACGCGCCATGTCGCGGCTCTTTGCAAAACCAGCGCGATAAATAACGTTATCGAGACGAGTTTCAAGCAAGATCAAAAGGTTTTCACCCGTCTTACCTGCACGACGGTTAGCTTCTTCGTAATAGCTACGGAATTGCTTCTCTAGTACACCGTAGATACGCGCAGTCTTCTGCTTTTCGCGCATCTGTAATAGATACTCAGATTCCTTTGCACGGGCACGACCATGTTGTCCTGGTGGATATGGACGTGACTCAATTGGACACTTTGGACCATCGCACTTCGAACCCTTAAGGAAGAGTTTTACTTTTTCGCGACGGCAACGTTTGCAATCTGCACCTGTATAGCGAGCCATTTTTCTTCCTCTCCTTAAACTCGACGTGGTTTGGTTGGACGGCAACCGTTATGTGGAGCTGGCGTTACATCGCTGATCGCGCCAACTTCTAAACCTGCTGCCTGTAATGAACGGATAGCTGTTTCGCGTCCAGAACCTGGACCCTTAACAAATACATCAACTTTCTTCAGGCCATGTTCTTGCGCCTTACGTGCTGCAGCTTCAGCTGCCATTGATGCTGCGTAAGGAGTTGATTTACGTGAACCTTTGAAACCAACTTGACCTGATGATGACCAAGAAATTACTGCGCCCGTTGGATCAGTAATCGAGATGATTGTGTTGTTGAATGTTGACTTGATGTAAGCCTGTCCAACAGAGACATTCTTCTTCTCTTTCTTGCGAAGCTTAACTTTGCCTTTAGCTGCAGCACCTTTTGTATCGGTTGCAGCTGGCTTTGCTTTAGGAGCGGCCATTACTTAGTCACCTTCTTCTTTCCAGCGATAGCAACACGTGGACCCTTACGAGTACGTGCGTTTGTATGTGTGCGCTGACCGCGTACTGGAAGTCCCTTACGGTGACGAATACCTTGGTAGCTTTGAATTTCAACTTTACGACGAATGTCGCCAGCAATTTCACGACGAAGGTCACCTTCGATTTTGAAATTAGCTTCAATGTATTCACGAAGCTTTGCTAGCTCAGGATCTTGTAAATCCTTAACGCGTGTATCTGGACTAATTCCAGTTGCCGCGAGTGTTTGTTGGGAACGAGTTAAACCCATTCCGAATATGTAAGTTAGTGCGATCTCAACGCGCTTTTCGCGCGGCAGATCAACACCGACGAGACGTGCCATTTATATTTCTTTCGTTAATCCGATAGGTCCTCCGCGATGCTTTCCAAGGCCTATCGGACCTCGGGTCTGAAACTTTCGTTTCAGTCGCATCACGCGTGTTTGGTTAAATTAATTAACCTTGGCGCTGCTTATGACGAAGGTTTTCGCAAATAACCATAACGCGACCTTTGCGTCGAATAACTTTGCACTTATCGCAAATCTTCTTAACGCTTGGTTGCACCTTCATGGACTGCTCCTTCGTAATTACTTGTTTACTTGTAACGGTAAACGATTCGACCTTTTGTAAGATCGTATGGACTCATTTCAACGATCACGCGATCTGCAGGAAGAATACGAATGTAATTTTTTCGCATCTTGCCACTGATGTGAGCGAGGACTTTATGTCCGTTTGTTAACTCAACTCGAAACATTGCGTTTGGTAAAGCTTCAGAAACAGTGCCTTCCATTTCGATGGCACCATCTTTTTTAGCCAAGCGTTACCTACTTCTAGTTTTGGTTTGAGTGCGTCCAGATTCTCCAGACGCGAGGGGTAAGTCTAATTGGGGGGCGAATTATCAACAAATCGAGACAAAAATTAGATTGCCACGCGGGGATTTAGTCGAGCAGGTCACTCACTTCCACGCCTAGTCGCCCTAATTCGCTTCGGCCGCCATCGGGCGCAGTTAATACAAATGGTTTTCCATCTGGCGCAATCGCATAAGAGTGTTCAAAATGTGAACCGCGCGAACCATCTTGGCTAACGACGGTCCAGTTGTCGCCCAAAACTTTTGTGCGGTGACCGCCTCGAGTAATCATCGGTTCGATCGCCAGCACCATTCCACTAACAATTTCTGGGCCATTTCCGCGTTTACCAAAATTTAAAACATGCGGTTCCATGTGCATTGCAGTTCCAATTCCATGGCCACCATACTCTTGCAAAATTCCATACTTACCTTGGCTCTTTACATATTCTTCAATTGCGTGACCGATGTCAGAAATTCGTCCGCCATTTTTACCGGCTGCAATTCCGCGCCACATGGATTCTTCACAAACTGCCATTAACTTTGCATCTTCTGGATCAACTTTTCCTACTCCAACAGAAAATGCTGAATCACCGTGCCAACCATCAATTTCCGCGCCGCAATCAACCGAAACAATGTCGCCTTCATTAATAATTCGATCACCAGGTATTCCATGAACAATTTCGTCATTAACTGAGACACAAATTGTCGCTGGATAACCGTGATAACCATAGAAATTTGAGATGCCACCGCCGCGTTTAATGTTTGCCGCAGCAACTGCGTCAAGTGCGGATGTTGTCATCCCTGGTTTGATTGCATTTCGGACTAATTCCAAAGTTTGCGCAACTAGTAAACCTGCGCGGCGCATAGTTTTGAGCTCTTCTAAAGACTTTAGCTCGATTGCCATGATTATCTAATTCGAGAAAGTGCTGCAATGCAGCGATCTGTAATTTCTTGCACGCTGCCAACTGCAGTAACTGTGATTAATAGACCTTCACTGCGATAAAACGAAATGATCGGTGCAGTTTGTTCTTCGTAGACTTCGAGACGTCTTGAAATAACTTCAGCTTTGTCATCATCGCGTTGGGTTAATTGACCTTGGCACGCATCGCAAATTCCCTCTTGTGCTGGTTTTTCATAAACCACATGCCAAATTTTTCCGCAATTGCTGCACGTGCGACGGCCCGAAAGACGAGTAATTACTTCATCATTGTCGACGCTTAATTCCAATGCTGCATCAAGTTTTTGGTCGAAATTTGAAAGGACTGCGCGTAGTACTTCAGCTTGCGCAACATTTCGAGGATAACCATCCAGTAAGAATCCATTTGTGACATCGCTTTGTCCTAAGCGATCACGAACCATGTCATTAGTAACTGAATCAGGAACTAATTCACCTTTATCCATGTATTTCTTGGCTTCTAATCCAAGTTCAGTTCCGCCTTTTAAATTGCTGCGAAAAATGTCACCGGTAGAAATGTGTGGAATATTAAAGTGCGCAGCAAGGAATTGTGCTTGAGTTCCTTTTCCAGCGCCTGGTGGACCAACCAGGACTAATCGCATTAGCGCAAGAACCCCTCATATGAACGTTGTTGTAGTTGGCTTTCAATCTGCTTCGCAGTATCAAGACCAACACCCACAACGATCAAAATTGAAGTTCCACCAAATGGGAAATTCTGAGTCGCACCAAAAAGAATCAAAGCCAAAATCGGAATGATTGCAACAAAAGCTAAGTAAACCGATCCTGGTGCAGTAATTCGGGATAGTACGTATTGCAAATATTCAGTAGTTGGACGGCCAGCGCGAATACCTGGAATAAAGCCACCATATTTCTTCATGTTATCTGCAACTTCTTGTGGGTTAAAAGTAATTGCCACATAGAAATATGTGAAGAAAATAATTAACGCGGCATATGCAGCGATATAAATTGGATGATCGCCCTTAACTAGATTTCGGGAAATCCAAACAGCCCAAGCTGCTTGGCTATTTGTAAAGTTAACAATCAACGATGGGATATATAAAAGTGAAGATGCGAAAATAACTGGAATAACGCCAGCTTGGTTAACTTTGATCGGAATATAAGTTGTAGTTCCGCCATATTCACGGCGACCAATCATGCGCTTTGCATATTGAACTGGAATTCGGCGTTGCGCTTGTTCCACGAATACAACCATCATGATTACCAAAATTCCAACTGCAATCACGAACAAGAAAGCGAACCAACCTTTGGTGCGTTGAATGCTCCATAAGTTGCTTGGGAAAGAGGCAGCGATAGAAGTGAAAATCAGAATCGACATACCGTTTCCGATACCGCGATCAGTAATTAATTCACCTAACCACATAATTACTGCAGTTCCGGCAGTCATTACGAAGATCATTGTGATGATTCGTTCCCATGAAGTATCCGGAATGATTGGCAGAGTACAACCTGAAATCAAACGACCTGGTGTACGTGCAACTGCGATTAAAGCAGTTGTCTGCAAAATCGCTAAACCAATTGTTAAATAACGAGTGTATTGCGTTAACTTCGCAGAACCAGATTGTCCTTCTTGCTTCAACGCTTCGAATCTTGGAATAACAACAGTTAACAATTGAACAATGATTGAGCTGGTGATGTAAGGCATGATGCCAAGTGCGAAAACGGAAAGTTGCAATAACGCACCACCCGAGAACAAGTTGATTAGCCCAAAAAGTCCACCGGATTGAACTTGGGTTAAACATTCAGAAACATTTTTATAGGAAACGCCAGGTGTTGGAACAACTGAACCAAAGCGGAATAGCGCCATGATCGAGAGAGTAAAGAAAATCTTCTTGCGAAGGTCAGGTGTTTTAAAAGCCTTACCGAAAGCTGAAAGCATTTTCTTACACTCCCTTGATCTTGAAGCTAACTAATTAAAGAACTTTTGTGCTTCCACCTGCGGCAGAGATTTTCTCTGTTGCAGATGATGAGAAAGCATGTGCGGTTACGTTTACCTTTACGCTGATTTCGCCATTACCCAAAACTTTAACTGGATATGAATCGCGAACTGCGCCTTTGGCAATTAAATCTGCAACTGTAACTTCGCCACCCTTTGGGAATAGTTCGTTAATAGTTGAGACGTTAACTGCTTGATACTCAACGCGCTCTGGATTTTTGAATCCACGTAACTTTGGTAAACGCATTACAAGTGGAAGCTGTCCACCTTCGAAACCAATGCGAACTGTGTTACGTGCGCGAGTACCTTTACCGCCACGACCTGCAGTCTTTCCCTTAGATGCTTCACCGCGACCCTTACGAGTCTTAGCTTTCTTAGCACCAGGTGCTGGACGTAAGTGATGAAGTTTGAGTGTCATTCTTATTCAACCTCCTCAACCTTGATCAAATGGCGAACGGCGTAAACCATGCCACGGATCTCTGGACGATCTTCTTTTACAACAACATCGTTAATGCGCTTCAAACCAAGCGAACGAAGTGTGTCGCGAAGTTCTGGCTTATTGCCAACCTTCGAACGAACTTGAGTTACCTTTAAACGAGGCATTACGCACCTACTGTTACTTGTGAAGCTCGAATAATTGCAGCTGGTGCAACA
The DNA here is from genome assembly GCA_039800785.1 of Actinomycetota bacterium. Classification (GTDB taxonomy): domain Bacteria; phylum Actinomycetota; class Actinomycetes; order Nanopelagicales; family Nanopelagicaceae; genus ZLKRG08. The sequence continues at coordinate 4,225 of JBDLPY010000020.1, read as the reverse complement.
TCTTCGAGTGGACGATTACGACGGGCTGCAATTGATTCTGGGCTTTCTAATTCTTTTAGAGCCGCAACAGTTGCGTGAACCATGTTGATTGCATTGTTTGAACCAAGTGACTTAGTCAAAACATCGCTAATGCCAGCACAATCAAGTACGGCACGAACCGGTCCACCTGCAATCACACCAGTACCAGGTGCTGCTGGACGAAGTAGTACAACGCCCGCTGCTGTTTCACCTTGAACTGGATGTGGAATTGTTCCTTGAATTCTTGGGACTTTGAAGAAAGATTTCTTCGCTTCTTCAACAGCTTTTGAAATTGCTTGCGGAACTTCTTTGCTCTTTCCGTATCCAACTCCAACTAAACCATTGCCATCGCCAACTACTACTAGAGCAGTAAACGCAAAGCGACGTCCACCCTTAACAACTTTTGAAACGCGATTGATAAACACAACGCGCTCTAAGTACGGGCTCTTCTCTTTCTGATTGTCATCACGACGTTCGCGACGCTCGCGACGATCTCCGCGCTTATTATTATTTTCGTCGCGGTTCTCTGATGGATTATTAGCCATTAGAACTCCAATCCATTCTCTCGAGCAGCATCAGCCAACGCTGCAACACGTCCGTGATATTTGTTTCCACCGCGGTCAAAAACCACAGTTGAAATTCCAGCATCTTTGCCACGTTTAGCAATTAGCGCACCAACTTCGCGAGACTTTGCAGTCTTGTCGCCCTTTGATGCACGCAATGAATCTTCCATTGTCGAAGCTGATGCCAAAGTGCGACCTTGGGTGTCATCAACTAATTGCACAAATAAATGGCGCGCAGAGCGTGAAACTACTAATCGTGGTCGCGCAGCGGTACCGCTCAACTTTTTACGTAACCGGAAGTGGCGACGGGCACGAGCATTTGTCGCAGATCCTTTACGAACTTTGATAGCGATTGACATTACTTCTTACCCGCCTTTCCTTGCTTGCGACGGATGCGATCAGTTGAAAGACGTAAGCCCTTACCCTTATATGGATCTGCTTTACGTAACTTCTTGATCTTTGCAGCTGTTTCGCCAACAAGTTGCTTATCTACACCGGAAATAGTTAATTCAGTTTGTGACGGCGCTTTGAAAGTAATTCCTTCTGGCGCGTTAAACAAAATTGGATGGCTATATCCAAGTTGGAATTCAAGATCCTTACCCTTTTCAGCAACACGGTAACCAACACCAACGATGTTGATTTGAAGTGTGTATCCATTTGTTACACCTTCAATTGCATTTGCAATCAGAGTACGTGAAAGGCCATGAAGTGAACGATTTAAGCGCTCGTCATTTGGGCGAGCAACTGTTAAAACATTCTCTGCCTTTGTAACTTTAATCGGTTCAGCAACTGCAACTGTTAAAGAACCCTTTGGTCCTTTAACTGCAATATCTTGACCGTTAATTGAAATTTCGACACCGCTAGGAACGGTGATTGGCATGCGACCGATACGTGACATGAAATCACCATACGTAGGCGAGAACTTCTCCGCCTACGCCCTGCTTGTTGGCTTGCTTATCAGTTAGCAAACCAGATGATGTTGAGATGATTGCGATTCCAAGTCCGCCTAAAACTTTCGGTAGCGAAGTTGACTTTGCGTAAACGCGAAGTCCTGGCTTGCTAACGCGACGAAGTCCTGCGATTGAACGCTCGCGGTTTGGACCAAATTTCAAATCCAAAACGAGTGTCTTGCCGACACCATTTGTATTATTTTCAACGCGAGATCCTGCGATGTAACCCTCACGCTGCAAAATTTCAGCGATGCGAGCTTTTACCGATGAAGACGGCATTGATACCGAATCATGGTACGCAGAGTTTGCGTTACGCAGACGAGCTAACATGTCTGCGATCGGGTCTGTCATTGTCATTTTTGGCCTCTTGGCCTTTCTCAAATTAGTATCGAAACGATTTGTTTCGACTTAATTCGTAGTCGTTTACCAGCTTGCTTTTGTAATACCTGGAAGTTCACCACGGTGCGCCATTTCACGGAAGCACACACGGCAAATACCAAATTTTTGATAGACAGCGTGCGGACGGCCGCAACGCTGACAACGGGTGTAACCGCGAACTTTGAACTTTGGTTTACGGCTAGCTTTTACTTTAAGTGATGTCTTCGCCATTTTTTAGTTCTCCTTGAATGGGAAGCCCAGCGCTTTTAGTAATGCGCGACCTTCATCATCGTTGGTTGCAGTTGTAACAATGGTGATGTCCATACCACGTGGACGATCAACTTTGTCTTGTTCGATTTCTGGGAAAACTACTTGTTCAGTCAAACCGAATGTGTAGTTACCTTTTCCATCAAATTGTTTTGGTGATAAACCACGGAAGTCACGGATACGTGGCAATGAGATCGAAAGTAAACGATCTGCAAATTCCCACATCCGATCGCCACGTAGTGTTACGTGCGCGCCGATTGGTTGTCCTTCGCGTAATTTAAATTGCGCAATAGATTTGCGTGACTTAGTTACCTGTGGCTTTTGACCAGTAATTGTTGTTAAGTCGCGGATCGCACCTTCGATTAACTTTGAATCGCGTGCAGCTTCGCCAACACCCATGTTGACCACAATTTTGGTCAAAGTTGGAATCTGCATTACGTTCTTGTAACCAAATTGCTTGTTTAACGCTGGAGCAATCTCGCTGCGATAGCGAGCCTTCAGACGCACATCAAGAGCGGTTGACATTAGATGTCCTTTCCGGTGCGACGAGAAATTCGCACATTCTTTCCGTTGTCATCTTTGCGTGAGCCAATGCGAGTTCCCTTGCCGTTGTCTCCAACTAACATGACGTTAGAAATATGTAGCGCAGATTCAACATGTTGAATTCCGCCAACTTTCACGCCACGATCACCAGTTTCTTCTTTGGTGTGACGTGATACGCGGTTAACGCCTTCAACAAGAATGCGATCGCGCTTGATATCTAGAACTTTTCCAGTTGTTCCTTTGCTCTTTCCAGCAATAACTAGAACTTCATCACCCTTGCGAATGCGAGCCATTGTTACAACACCTCCGGAGCTAAAGAAATAATTTTCATAAAACGCTTGTCGCGAAGTTCGCGAGCAACTGGTCCGAAAATACGAGTTCCGCGAGGTTCACCGTCAGTTTTCAAAATAACTGCAGCATTCTCGTCGAACTTAATATATGAACCATCAGGACGGCGATTTTCTTTAACGGTACGAACGATTACCGCTTTAACAACTTCGCCCTTCTTAACTTGTCCGCCAGGAATTGCATCCTTAACAGAGCAAACAATGATGTCTCCAATACCGGCATAACGGCGGGAGGAGCCACCAAGCACACGGATGCACAAAAGCTCACGAGCTCCTGTGTTGTCCGCGACTCTTAGTCGCGATTCTTGTTGAATCATTTTCTATTCCTCTTTCTTAACCGTTTTGCTTACTTAGCCTTCTCGATAATTTCCACTAAACGCCAGCGCTTTGTTGCTGAAATTGGTTTAGTTTCCATAATCAAGACGCGATCGCCAACACCAGCAGTGTTTGACTCATCGTGAACTTTGAATTTGCGAGAGCGGCTCATAACTTTTGAGTAAAGGCCGTGCTTAACACGATCATCTACCTGAACTGAGATGGTCTTGTCCATCTTGTCAGAAACAACGATGCCTTCACGGGTCTTGCGAAAACCGCGGTTTTCAGTTGTCATGCGGCACCTCCGATACCTAATTCGCGCTCACGAACTACTGTGTAAATGCGAGCAATCTCTTTGCGCACTGCGCCTAAGCGACCGTGGCTTTCAAGTTGACCTGTTGCTGCTTGGAAACGAAGATTGAAAAGTTCTTCCTTCGCATCGCGCAACTTCTGGGTTAACTCATCAGTTGATAACTGGCGTAATTCTTCTGCTGTTGTAATAGCCATTCTTACGCCTCCTCTCGACGAACTACTCGACACTTCATTGGCAACTTATGAATCGCAAGGCGCATCGCTTCTTGTGCAATATCTTCGGTAACACCGGAGATTTCAAACATAACGCGACCTGGCTTAACGTTTGCTACCCACCATTCCGGCGAACCTTTACCAGAACCCATACGAGTTTCAGCTGGCTTCTTAGTTAGTGGACGATCTGGATAAATGTTGATCCAAACTTTGCCACCGCGCTTTACATAACGAGTCATCGCAATACGTGCCGCTTCAATTTGGCGGTTTGTTACATACGCTGGCTCAAGCGCTTGAATTCCGTAATCTCCGAATGCAA
>JBDLPY010000019.1:0-5190 GCA_039800785.1 Actinomycetota bacterium | reverse complement strand
CATCCGCAAACGCTGCGCCAATACGATCGCACCGGATTAGTTTCGCCATCTCGCACTAGCGGTCGCAATCGCCGTTATTCATTACGCGATATTGCGCTGCTTCGCACTATTCAATCGTTGGTTGCCGAAGGTATTAATCACGTTGGCATAAAACGAATCATCGAAATGGAATCAGCGATCGCGAATTTATCGATGGAAGTTGCGCGGCTTCGGATCGAAGTAAATGGCTTATTGGCAGATAAGAGTCCAAAAGCCATAACTCCACCGCCTGTTACCAAATCTTTATAAATCTGAGCGCGAATCTTTCGCGATCGCCCTTGCTTACATCGTCACATTTTCCAAGAATTAGCCCACCACGGGACGCGGGTCTCAATTGGGATTCGGACCGATAACCCCTATTACCCCTGAAAAGGAATACATATATATGTTCAAGTCAAAGAAGGGCGCGCTCGCAATTGGAGCAGTTGCCGTTTCACTTGTAGCAACAATGTTGACCACAGTTTCAGCATCAGCTGCTGTTAACTGCGATCCATATTCTGGCTACAAGAAGATGAAGGGAAAGACTGTAACTGTCTTTACTTCAATTTTGGAACCTGAATTAACAACAATGAAAACTGCAATGAAGGATTTCGTTGCATGTACTGGAATCAAAGTTAAAATCGAAGGCTCAAACCAATTTGAAGCACTTCTTCCAGTACGCGTTAAGGGCGGAAATGCACCAGATTTAGCTTTCCTTCCACAACCAGGTCTATTGGTGAAGATGGTTGCAACTGGAAAAGTTGTAGCGCCACCAGCAGGAACAGTTGCTAACGTAAATAAATATTGGTCAAAGAGCTGGAAAGATCTTGGCACCGTAAAGGGCAAGTTCTATGCCGCTCCGCTTGGCTCAAACATGAAGTCACTTGTTTGGTACTCACCTAAGCAATTTAAGGCAGCGGGTTACACCGTTCCAAAAACTTGGGATGAAATGACAACACTTGCAGACAAGATGGCAGCAGATGGAAAGATTGCATTCTGCGGCGGTCTTGGTTCTGGCGGTGCAACAGGTTGGCCAGCAACTGACTGGGTAGAACAAATCGTTTTGCGCGAATATGGTGCAAAGGTTTACAACGATTGGGTTTCACACAAAGTTAAATTCTCTGATCCAAAGATCAAGGCTGCAATGCAAAAAGTGGCCGGCTGGATGCAAAATCCAAAGTGGGTTGGAAACGTTAAGGGAATCGCAACAACTACATTCCAAGATGCTGGTAAGGGAATCCCAACCGGTAAGTGCATGATGCTGCAACAGGCTTCTTTCTACGGAAATATTCTTGGAGCTGAAGGCGCAACAATTTCTTCAACAGGTGATGCATTTGCGTTCTACCTACCTGCAACAAATTCAAAGGTAAGCGTTCCAGTTGTTGGCGGTGGCGAATTCACAACAGCATTTGCTAAGCGCCCAGAAGTACAACAGGTACAGAACTACCTATCATCTGCAACATTTGCTACTAGCCGTGTTCAACTTGATCACTGGGTATCAGCAAACAGCGGTGTACCTCTAGCAGCTTACAAAGATCCAATCGATCGTTTGGCTGCTGAATACCTTTCAAATTCAAAATCAACATTTGGTTTTGATGCTTCTGACTTGATGCCAGCTGCTGTTGGCGCAGGTGCAGAATGGAAGGAATTCACAGCATGGTTCGGCGAAGGCAAGTCAATTGACGATGTAACAAAGGCAATTGACGCTGCTTGGCCAGCAAGCTAATTAATTAAGAATCAATCGAGGGGGCTAGTAATAGCCCTCTCGTTTGGTTTATAAATATCCCAGGAGGAAATGTGGGCGCGTTCTTAACTGACAGTCTTGGCAAATTGAGCCAAGTGTTGGTTGCGATTGCAATTTTCTCAATTGTATTGCTGGCGATTTTTGGAATAGCTGGTCGAGCTAAAGGAAAATATCAAAACAAAATCGCACAAATAATCTTTTTTGGACCTGCTGCTTTTCTCCTACTTGTTGGACTAGTTGTTCCAGCAATTCAAACAATTATTTTTAGTTTTAAAGATCCAGATTCAGTAAATTTTGTTGGATTTGCCAATTACAAATGGATGTTAATTGATCCAAATATTAAAACGGTAATGTTAAATACCATTTTATGGATATTAGTTGTTCCGCTAATAACAACCGGAATAGGGTTGTTATTAGCAGTGATGCTTGATCGATTAAAGCGCGAATCAATTCCTAAATCATTGATATTCATGCCGATGGCGATTTCATTCGTAGGCGCGTCAATTATTTGGAAATTTGTTTACGACTACGCAAAAGATGGATATCCGCAAACAGGTTTACTTTCTAACATAGTCTCGTTATTCGGCGGTACGCCTCAAAACTGGATGCTGGTTAAACCATTAAACACATTTTTGTTGATGATAATTTTTATTTGGGTACAAACTGGTTTTGCAATGGTGATTTTGTCGGCAGCCATCAAAGCAGTCCCATCCGATATTGTTGAAGCATCTGCTTTGGATGGCGCCTCAGGTTGGAAATTATTTAAGAACATTACTTTTCCAATGGTTCGTGGCACTTTCATTGTTGTTTTGGCAACTATGGTTGTTGGAGCTTTGAAATTATTCGACATTGTCCGCACTATGACTGGTGGAAATTTCGGCACCAACGTTTTAGCAAATGAAATGTATTCGCAGGTTTTCGTGCAGTTTGATCAAGGTAAAGGCTCTGCTTTAGCTGTTGCTTTGTTTATTTCTGTTTCACCTATTTTGATTTATAACATTATCCATCTTCGCAGAGAGCGAGCCCAACGATGAGCGCGCTACAAACTCAAAATCCAGGTCGTAAGATTTTTTCAAGTCGTTTAGCGACAATTGTGGTTTGGACTCTCACGGTTCTTTGGACAATTCCGACTTTAGGTTTGTTTGTTTCATCTTTTCGATCCGGCAAAGATATTTATGAAACGGGCTGGTGGACTGCATTAATCAAGCCAGATTTCACACTTGCTAATTACCAGAAAGTTTTATTTGGCGGCGGCGCAGAATCTTTGGGTGACGGAATTTTGCCGTATTTCGTTAATTCAATTGTTATTACCCTTCCGGCAGTTATTTTTCCAATCACTATTGCAACCATGGCAGCCTACTGTTTAGCTTGGGTGAAGTTCCGCGGTAGCGACTTCCTATTTTTCACAATTTTCGCGTTACAAATCGTGCCGCTACAAATGTCACTTGTTCCTTTGCTTCAATTATTTACTGGAGGAGCACATTTCCAAGGAATCACTTTGATTCCAAAATTGGGAATCGCTGGCGAATTTGCTGGCATTTGGTTGCCACACACGATGTTTGCACTACCACTTGCAATTTATTTGATGCATAACTTTATTGCTTCAATTCCAAGAGATTTAATGGAAGCGGCATTTGTTGATGGCGCCAATCATTTCAAGGTATTCCGCCAAATTGTCGTTCCGCTTTCTATTCCAGCAATTGCAGCATTGGCTATTTTTCAATTTTTATGGGTTTGGAATGATTTATTAGTTGCGCTGACTTTTGCTTCCAGCACCGAGGAGATCGCACCTATAAATGCCAAATTGGCATCTTTAGTTGGTCAATATGGCAGCAGTTGGGAGTCCTTAACTGCTGGTGCTTTTATTACAATTTTGATTCCGCTAATTGTCTTCTTCTCATTGCAACGCTACTTCGTACGCGGTCTATTAGCCGGTTCGGTCAAGTAGTCTTAGCGCACTTATGAGCGCCAAAGAAACTTTAAAAGAAGAAATCAAAACCAAAGCTGTCGTACACGGCAAAGTAATTCTTTCCAGTGGAAAAGAAGCTGACTATTACGTCGATTTACGCCGCGTAACTTTGGATCATGTTGCTGCGCCCTTAATTGGCGAAGTGATGCTTGATTTAACTAAAGACTGGGATTATGAAGCAGTCGGCGGCTTAACGCTTGGCGCAGATCCAGTTGCAACTGCGATGATGCATGTTGCAGCTAAACAAGGTAAAAAATTAGATGCATTTGTAGTTCGCAAAGCGGAAAAAGCGCACGGTTTACAACGTCGAATCGAAGGTCCAGACGTTAAAGGCAAAAAAGTTTTAGCAGTTGAAGATACTTCCACAACTGGCGGATCAGTTTTAACTGCGGTTGAAGCACTTAAAGAAGCGGGCGCGATTGTGGTTGGAGTTGCGGTAATCGTCGAACGCGGTGCCGCGCCGAAAATTAAAGAAGCTGGCTTGGAATATCGCGCTGCTTATCAATTAGCGGATTTGGGTCTTAATTAAATTCCAGCTCCGTTTGATTTAATTTGGTCGCGATACCAATAACCGGAATCTTTAATAGTTCGTTTCTGAGTTTCAAAATCGACATAAACCATTCCAAATCTTTTCTCATATCCAAGTGCCCATTCAAAGTTATCCATTAATGACCACTGAAAATATCCCGCCATTGGTGCACCTTTTGCTGCCGCGTTTTTAACTGCATTTAAGTGTTTTGCTAAGTAATCAATGCGGCGCACATCTGTAACTTTTCCTTCAGCATTCGGCGCATCGTCATATGCAACGCCATTTTCAGTTATGTAAATCGGTGGCAATTTATCGCCGTATTCGTTATGCCAGCGCACCAGCAAGTTTTCCAAACCTTCCGGGGTGATTGGCCAACCCATATCGGTCAATGGACCTTGCGGCGTGGAATCAATATTTAAATTCCAAGTGGCGCTGAAATCAAATGGATCGATTTCGCCACTTTTTGGTTTCGCTACACGGGTATCAAAATAAAAATTAATGCCAAGTAAATCATTTTTAACTTGGGCGCTTTCTAAGTCACCTGGCTTTATTACATCGCTTAATTCGCTACCAAAATCATCAAAGATTTCTTGCGGATACTTGGCGGCAAAGATTCCTTCCATCCAAAATCTATTTTGAATGGCATCTAATAATTTCGCTGCATGTGATTGATTCGCATCATTCCAATCATCAGGTACGTACTGCGCTTGATTTAATACTGGTCCAATTCTTAAGTCATTTCGAACTGAACGAAGCGCTTTAGTTGCCGATGCATGTGCCATGACTGTGTGATGCGATACAGCAAATGCTTCGCGACGATTCTTATGACCAGGTGCATGAATTCCAACTCCATGGCCAAGCCAAGCTACGACCCAAGGTTCGTTTATTGGAAAGAAATTCTTAACTCGATCGCCAAATCGTTCACCAATT
>JBDLPY010000018.1:0-6163 GCA_039800785.1 Actinomycetota bacterium | reverse complement strand
GCAAACCGAACTGGCCGAATTTTTACTGGCGATTCATCGGGAGATTGGCTTTATGAATCTTTACATCGAATTGGTTTGGCAAAAATTCCAACTAGCACGGCAATTGATGATGGCCAAAAATTAAATGGCACTCGAATTGGTTGCGCCGTCAGATGTGCGCCACCTAATAACAAACCAACAACGGAAGAACGCGACACCTGTGCACCCTTTTTGCGAAATGAATTAATTTCGATCTTGCCAACCACTCGCGCGTTTGTCGCGCTTGGAAAATTCGCCTGGGATAATTTGATTCGAGAATTAAGCGCAATAGGTCATCAAATTCCAAAAAGTAAATTTGGTCACGGTGCTGAAATTAAATATGAACACGAAGGCGCCAAATTCTTGATAATTGGCTCGTATCATCCGAGCCAACAGAACACTTTTACTGGGAAGCTAACAAAGAGTGGGTTGGACGAAGTACTCAAAAAGGGCGGTAGATTTGCCCAGTTAATTTGAAGGCCCCGGTAGCCCAATGGCAGAGGCAGAGGACTTAAAATCCTTCCAGTGTGGGTTCGACCCCCACCCGGGGCACCAGCTTAGATTTCAATAATAAGCAGAGTGCCAATCGAATTCTTTTCAATTGACCACGGCCTTACCGCAATTTGATCAAGCCAAGCAGAGCCAACACCTTTAGTTGTTTTTAATTTCTCTTTGCCGTTGCTTTGGAAAATTAACTTTAAATTACCGCCATTTTTTTGTGCCGAAATTTGTAACTCACTTGCTTTGTCATGGCGCCAAACATTTGTCGCCACCTCTTCGATTGTTTGAACGATGATTCCGTTTCTCCGGTCATCTTGAAAATGATCATCATCGATTTGAACGTCTATGTTAAGAATTCCGTTCCAAGAACTTATTACAGATTCCAAGCGCTGAAGTGGCAATCTTGAATATTTTTCGAAGTCTTCAACCATCGAACGATTAACCAGATCAGAAACTTTCTTCAAAAGTTCGGCCGATTTAACGGGGTTGTTATTTTCTGCTGCATCCTCCAACTGCTTGGAAAGGGCTAACAATTCTGATTGCAGAGTGTTGTGAAGGTATGAGGCTAAAGAGCTTCCTTCATGGTTATTAGCACTCAGCGGTTCCGATAAATTCTTATTTGAAGATTGCTCAAGCATGTTGACGATGTCATCGCGATCTTTTTGGGCAAGTCGAGTCAAAGAAAGAATTATTATTACGGCAGGTGCTACCGGTGTTATAAGAGTTGTAGCCAACCAGTCACCAGAGTAGCCAGCATATATCGCCAAGTATTCACTTAGATAAACTGGAACTAATCCGATTGAAACTAAAAACAAAACGTTTTTTGACCCATTTGACTCTTGTTCGATAAAGATTTCATAGATTTTTTGAATGACAAATATCGCAACCAAGAAAGTAGCGCAGCGCCAAATAGATTCTGTGAAACTTCGTAAGGAAAAGTTGCTCAGAAGTGCAAGTGCTGAAATAGCTAGATAAAACTTTGTTTTTGAATAATCAAGTAGTTTGATTGAATCTTTTAAGAGTTGTCCATATTTAACGGCGGGAAATTGGGCTAAATTCTGAATCCAAATTCTTTGGCTCAGCGGTCTAATTTCTTCATTAATTTGTTGAACTAAAGTTGATGATAATTTTCGAAAAGTTTCTGAATCGCTTTTACCCAAGTACCCTTCCACGGATTGTTTTAGGTTTAATTCAAGATTACCCAATTGGGCCAAATTATTTTGGGAAATATTGGAATTTAGCGAACTTCTTCGCAAGAAATGGCGGAGTGCGCTTTGGTATCTGTACTTGAATTCCTCGCTGATATTTATTACGTAGTTGGCTAACGGCAACCAAAAAAGCGTTGTAAAAATAGAGCTGTAAATTCGGTTCGTGAAATTGCTTGGCTCAGCTAAATTCAGAATTTTCACCGCTTCAAAAAATAAAATACCCCGAATCGCACCAGTTGTGGCTGAAACTATTAACAAACTAATTACTTGAAGGATTACATTTTCAGATCTTAGAATTTTAAGTAAATTAGTCAGCAGCAAATAAATTAGGTAAGCACCAAGAGTGATAACGATTCCGGTAAAGGTAAGTACCAGAATTGACGATCCAGGATTAGATACCAGCAGGCTGACCGGAAAAGCCAAAATCGAAATTGGGGAGTAAAGCCAAAATGCCTTCGATGTTAATTGAAAATGTTTTAAATGAAGTTTCGAGCTAAGCACCAGGAGGCTTCTTTCCTGATAACGAAAAGTATGCTCTCGTTAATTGGACTCTTTGATTAAAGCTTTTTGATTTATCTAAGCCCAATGAATTATGAATTTTGGAAATTATTCCTTCGATTGATTTAACGCTCACGCCACGTCGTGCTGCGATTTCAGCGCTGGAGAGTCCTTCAGAAACTAATTTGAGCACATCCATTTGAACCGAAGTTAAAGAATTCTTATTAGTAATTTTTGCTGTGTGTGTTAACGGCTTCATCCGAGCCGAGATAATTTCATTGACCAAGACAGAAAAATCTTCCAAATTAGTTTTAGAAACAAACCGGCAGCCTTTAGGCAACGGTAATGAATGCGGGTCAGCGACCTTGGGATCTGTATAACTAGTTAAAAGAATTAAACCCAAATTAGGAAAGTGTTTCCGCAGCGAGTAACAAATATCGATGCCATTCGGTCCTGGACCTAAATCCAAATCAACTACGGCAACTTCAACTTCTGCTGATTTTAAAATTTCCAACGCACCAGCAAAATTTGCCGAATGCCCAACAACTTTAATACCAAATGCTTTTAGCCCAGCCGCAATTGATGTGCGAATAAATTGATCATCATCAATGAGCAATACCGAGGCGATTTTCACCATTGAATCATCTCGTCGAAATTATCCGTTTAACTTTCATAGATGGGGAAAACCCTACCGCCGGATCGCGTTTAATTGTGTGCCTTTTTATTCTCTTACCGTGCGTAAAAAATTAATTTTTTTAATTATCAATTTATTGATGCTCAACAATTTCACTTTTTTACCAATTTCATTAGCTAATGAACCTGCATTGATTCTAGTTAATGATCAATCGCCAGACAGAGTAGGCGACTTGAATGGTTTTCAATTCGGCAATCGAGCGGAACTAACCATAATTAATAATACAAACTTCTCTGATCCACCTCTTAATCTGATTTATTCCAGAATGTTTTTTGAATTTCCAACCTCAGAAGGGAAATTTTGTAGGTATAAATTCGATACTGATTCGAGTCCTAGTTATGAAACATTTAGAACAAATAGTGACTCAATAATATTTAATCCTCCATTTTTCGAAGACATTTTAATTCGTTGCGGAGAAACTGCTAAGTATTCAAATTCTGAAGGAAAAGTTAACGGAAAACTTTACATATTTGATCATGGTTTTGATTTAACATCAGCAATTTCTGAAAGTCAATCCGATTTCGGAAATAATGTAGAAGTTGCAGTTATTGATTTGCCCGACATTAAGTTACTCCCATATATGGAAGAATTTATTAATAACACGCCTACCGATCCCAACGACAATTCAATCATTGTGGACTCAACAAATGTTGATTTCAGAATTAAGAATTACCAGAATTTAAAACAAGTTGAATTATTTATTACTGGAAGTGAGTTTTTAGATGAAGGATGCACCATACAAATACCTGTAACTGCCACTGTCGAAAACGGATTTAGCTCATCAGATCCCGAGATGTTCAGGTTGAATTTCAGTTATATAGGTCTTACTCATGACTGTCTGGGCGTTCCAGGGGATTCTGGTGAATATTTGAATTCATCTTTAAATCTGACGGATGGTTATACGTCCTTACTAAAAGAATTTGATCATGTGATCGAAGTTAGTTTTGTCTACTTAAATGGGCAAATTTTGAATGGCCAAGATCTCACTTTAAAAGGCGTAAATCGTCCAAACGATTTACAAAGCGTGGTTTCTGGACTATATGTTTTTGGTGGTGCAAATGTTGAAAATTTTAATAAAATTAAAATTGGCAGCGCAGATCCAGGTTTTCCAATGGATTACTCAGATATTAATGATTTGATATATGAAATTCCTTATTTTAAGACTGCAACAGATCGGTTGAATAATACAATTTCAATTTGTTATGTGCCGGGAGTTCCGGGATATGATCAAATTTATTCGGCACAAATCTTGCTTAAGCCTTTAGAAACAAGCTGGATTCAATTTATTTGTCCGGAATACCATCAAGTAACAAATGCCCGGGGTCGATTACCTGGACCATTGAAAATATATCTATTGTCAGATGGTGATTATGTTTTACCTGATTCAATGCACAATTTTGCCCAAGCGAACGAGCAATTAATTCTTGACCAGATTCAAGTTGCAAGCGCAATCAATGTTGCACCATCAATTATTAGTAGCCTTGAAGTGAAAGATTACCAACAAGGAGAAATGATTTCGGTAAACGTAGCTAACCAAATGAATGTCACACGGGTAGGAATTACGATTGATCCAAATAATCTTGCTTGTTACATTCCCATTTCAGACCTAGTTTGGACACCAATAGATCCAACGCTCATGAATCTTTCGGACTACAAATTAACTTTTTACCTACCAAGTAGAAACTCAATTGATGAAAACTGCAATTCAGAAGGCAGCGTAGTTAATTTGGATTCAAATTACTTTAGTAGGATTTATATTGAAGATGATTATTATGAAGCGGAAAATGATCTTGAAATAAACTTAATTGCAAATACATCCTCCGGCGTTCAGGATTACTATTCCGGTGGTGGTTCAATTCCAACTCCACCAGTAGTTATTCCGCCAATTGTTGTTGAACCGCCGGTTCAACCAATTGTGTTACCAAAAGTAGAAATTCCGGACTCAGTAAAGAAGATTCCCGCGCCTAAAGTTTCACTGAAAACATGGTGTGACAAAAAGGGGATCTGGGTATTTACTAAGTCTGGAAAATTGCGGATGTGCGATCCAATAAACGAAATTGCAATTGAAGTTCCGGCTTGCACAGGTAAAGCTGAGACACCGACTTATCCGTGGGTTTATAAACCGCAAAGATTTGTAGTTGGTATAAGCCCAACGAAGAGCGGGACGCCTTTATTTAATGCTGTTTTCTTTTACAAAGGATTAGCAATTTCGGGAAGTAGTAATGTGTTGAATGAGCCGTGTTCTAAAGGTTCGGTGTTCGTGCCAATGAAGTATTCGAAAACAATCTTCAATTTCGCCAAGCAACAAAACCCGACAATCTGGGTAAAAGAGCGTTAAACCCCTCGTCTAAGTTTCGACCTATACACTCACTCTGAGCGTGGGCATAGGCCCACCCGGGGCACGGGAATTACTCGTCGCTCTAACTTGTTGAATAATTTAATAGCGCCCGAAGGTGGCGTTATGAGGAGAGTGAAATGGAAAGTAGCAATCCAATTCTGAATCGCTATGGCAAAGGCTATGCGTCAATGGGTTCAGGTTCTGCACAAGATCTTGAACAGATGTATAACGCACCAGCAGCTTCATCGATTCGAACTGGTCGTCTAACAATTGATGATGTTGTTACACGAACTGCACTTCTTTTTGGTTTATTAGTAATTAGCGGCGGACTCGCTTGGACACTTAACTTCGGTTCAGGTCTAATGATGGTTAGTTTGTTTGCTGCGCTTGGACTTTCATTAGTTATTTCTTTCTCAAGAAAAGTTCGCCCAGCTCTAGTGGTTGCGTATGCAATTCTTGAAGGTATTGTTCTTGGAACAATTAGCCACTATTACAACTTGGCTTATCCAGGAATTGTGGTGCAAGCAGTAATCGCATCTATCGCTGCGTTTGCTGGAATTTTGTTTGCCTATTCAAGTGGCCGAATTCGAATTGGCGCTCGCGCAACTCGAATTGCGATGGGCGCATTACTTGGTTACATGTTGCTCGGAATTGTTTCGCTATTTATGGGCGGATCTATTTACAACGGAGCATTTGGTCCAATGATTGCAATCGTTGGTGTTGGTCTTGCAAGCTTCTTTATTGCACTTGATTTCGATCAAATTAATAAGGCAGTTGCAGCAGGCGTGCCACAAGAAGAATCATGGCGCTTAGGTTTTGGCTTGATGGTTTCTTTAGTCTGGCTATACCTAGAAGTGTTACGTCTTCTATCTTTACTTCGAAACGATCGCTGATCTAGTTTCTGGC
>JBDLPY010000017.1:0-4773 GCA_039800785.1 Actinomycetota bacterium | reverse complement strand
ATTCGCGAAGTTCATCGCGCAGAACTCGAAGGAATTTCGCCAAATAGCCAAGGAATAGCGCTTTCAATTAAGCCTTATCAATATTCATCGCTAGTGGAAATTTTGCAACGCGCTACAAAACCAGGATTGATCGTTGCACTTGATGGCGTTACCGATCCACGAAATCTCGGCGCAATTGTTCGTTCTGCTGCTGCCTTTGGAGTTTCGGGTGTGGTTATTACCGAACGTCGCGCTGCAGCAATGACGGCATCAGCTTGGAAAGCTTCAGCTGGCGCCGCAGCGCGCATGCCAATTGCGCAAGTTACTAATTTGAATCGGGCAATTGAAGACGTACAAGAAAAAGGTTATTTCGTTGTTGGGTTAGATGGTGAAGGAAAAGAATTAATTGGCAATATGAAATTCTCTTCCGAACCAATCATGATTATTGTCGGCAGCGAAGGAAAAGGTTTATCAAGGTTAGTTTCGGAAAAGTGCGATCTGGTGGTAAAGATTCCAATGCGCGATGTAACTGAAAGCTTAAATGCTTCGGTTGCAACGTCAATCGCACTTTATGCGGTTGACGAGGCGCGACGTGCTGCAACGAATTGATCGTTTAATAGTTGTTGGCGATTCCATCTCTGAAGGAATTGCTGATGAAAAAATTAATGGTTATTACCGAGGTTGGGCAGATCGCGTCGCCGATGTAATTGCCAGCCAAAATCCTGATTTTCAATATGCCAACTTGGCAATTCGCGGAAAACTATTGCCACAAGTTGTTGCGCATCAAGTTCCAGCAGCACTTAAGTTAATTGGCCCAAATTCGGTTTTGAGTTTTCATGCTGGCGCAAATGATGTGATTCGTCCTAATTACAACCCGGAAATAACTTTGCCGGCTTACGCAAAAGCAGTTAGGGATTTAGCTAACGCAGGTGCGCAATTGATGTTATTTACCGTGCTCGAAGAAAGTAACCGTAAAGGTCGAATTCAAACGATTTGGCGCGAAAGATTTTCAGTTTTTAATAATCAGGTTCGCGAAATCGGTAAAGAAGTTGGCGCCGTAGTTATTGATGGCAATTACAACGAAGCATTTAAAGATGTTCGGTATTTAGATAAGGATCGGTTGCATCTAAATGCAAAAGGACATTGGTTATTGGCGCAAGGAGTTTTGGAACAATTGAATTTACCTTTTGATTCAACATATAAAGAACCTTTGCCACCGATGAAACAGAAACCAAAAGTAATTCAAGGCGTTGCATTTACCGCGTGGACAATTACATTTGCGATTCCATGGCTAATTCGTCGTGCGCTGGGAAAATCATCTGGCGATGGTCGTAGCGCGAAATACCCGGAATTAATTAGCTGGCCGAGGCGGTAAGATTTGCGGCGGTATTAAGCCATTAATACAACGCCTCCCTAGCTCAGTGGTAGAGCATCCGCCTTGTAAGCGGAAGGTCGTCAGTTCAATCCTGACGGGGGGCTCCAGTTATTTCTATAACAATAAAGTTTTTTGATTCTTTGCGGCCCAACTCTGGCCAATAATCGCAATTGCGACAAGTAGTAATCCAACTCCGGCTTCAAATGAGAATTTTTCATTCAAGACAAATACGCCAAGCAAAGTTGCAGTTAATGGATCGGCTAATGACAACGTGGCAATTGGCCCTGGTGATAAATATTTCATACTAGAAATTTGCAACCAGTTTGGTGCTGCCATTGTCACCACGCCCATGAATACCGCAATCAGAATTCCGTGAACCGTAAATAACCAACGGAAACTTTCGACAAAACCATTTTCAAGTGCTGGCGAAATTACGGTTGGCGACAGAATTAGCGCACCTAACACATATGCAATTGTTGGCAACTCAAATGGATGACCACCTTTATTTAAAGCGATTTTCGTGGCATTCATATAACAAGCCACCGCAGCAGCAGCGCCAAGTGACATAAAGATTCCGATTGGATCTTCTATATTAATTTCACCCCACGAGCGAATCACTAATCCTGCGATTCCAATTGTTGTAAAAATAACCCAAGAGAATTTAATCGGTTCATGCAACAAAACCCGGCCGACCAAACCAGCAAAAACTGGAATCATGCCAACTGTAATTAACGTACTTAACGCAACGCCATTTCGAGCAGTTGCGCCGAAGAAACAAGGCTGAAATGCAGCTGAACCAATTGCCATAAACCAGACAACCGGTCGATTAACTAATTTAAAAGTGTTCTTCCAACTTCCACCGAATTTTGGAATCAATACAAAAAATGCGAGGGCGCCAAAAACTAATCGGAAAAATCCGAGCATTGTGGAGTTTGAGCCATCTGGCGCGAAAGTTACGGCAGTACCAGCGGTACCAAAGAGAATTCCCGAGAACAGCACTTTTGTGGCTGCTGAATTAAATCCTTTTTCATGGCTCGTTGGCATTACCTCAGCATATCGCGAGATACTTCCAATTATGTCGCGCCTGCTTTATATCGCATTCGATCAAATAAATCGAAACTACGGCGTACTAAAAAATGCAAATCCAAAAACAGATGCAATTGTTTTTGTTGAAAGCCAACGGATGTTGGCCGCTGAGAAATGGCATATTCAACGACTTTATTTCTTGATTTCCAGTGCGCGCCATTTTGCAAAGGATCTCGAAACAGAAGGCTTTCAAGTTCATTATGTAAAAAGTGAAAATACTAAATCAGGTATTTTGGAAGTGGCTAAGAAAATTGGAATTTCTGAAATCGTGGCAGCTGAACCGTCTTCATTTCGATTAACTAGGGATTTATCCGACTCAGTTAAATTTATTGAAAATGACTTCTTTTTAACGCCACGTAGCCAATTTGCGAATTGGGCGAGCGGTTACAAAAAGCTACTGATGGAAAATTTTTATCGAAGTCAACGTAAGAAATTAAATATTTTGATGGCAGGGGATGAACCAATTGGCGGTCGCTGGAATTATGATGATGAAAACCGTGAATCTTTACCAGGTGCAAATTACAAATTCTCGGAGTATTTAACTCATGAGATGGATGAAATAGATCGAGAAGTTTTGGCAGAATTAAACAAATCAAATTTAGATTTATGGGGCGATCAACCGGAAAACACTTGGGCTACAACCCGCACAGGCGCGCTAGCGCAATTGAACCATTTCCTCAAATATAACTTTGCCAAATTTGGACCGTATGAAGATGCAATGACCACAAAAAATTGGGCGGTGCATCATTCGTTATTAAGCCCGTACTTAAATAATGGTTTGTTACATGCGGAAGAGGTGGTCGAAGAAGTTCGAAAATTTATTAAGAAAAATGAAATACCAATTCAATCGCTTGAAGGTTTTATCCGCCAAGTAATTGGATGGCGCGAATATGTAAATGGTATTTATTGGCACTTTGGCGATGATTACCGAAATTCTAATTATTGGAACGGAACTGGCGAATTGCCACCGCTTTTTGATGATCCGGATAAAACCGAAATGTCATGTTTAAAAAACATTGTCACAGATATTAAGAGACGAAGCTGGGTGCACCATATTCCGAGATTGATGGTGATTTCTAACTTTGCGCAGTTAACTCAAACGTCTCCGCAAGCGTTACTTAAGTGGATGCGTCGAGTTTTTATTGATGCAACGGATTGGGTAATGGTGCCAAATGTAATTGGCATGAGCATGAATGCTGATGGCGGGAAAATGATGAGCAAGCCATATTTAGCAGGTGGTTCATATATTTCAAAAATGAGTAATTACTGTGAAAGTTGTCCGTTCAATCCAAAACTTCGAACTGGAAAAGATGCTTGTCCATTCACAATGCTTTATTGGAATTTCATTGATCAGAATTTTGAAACCTTGGTAAAAAATCCACGAACAGCGCGGCAAGTTTCTGGCATAAAAAGATTAAAAGATTTAGATCAAATTCGAATTGATAGCGCAGAAGTAATCAATTCAATTAGAGTTGGAAAACTATGACGCTTGCATTTGTAACTGGTGGCTCACGCGGTTTAGGGCTGGCCACTGCTCGCGGTTTAAATCAGGCTGGAATTAAAACCGTTTTATTTGCCCGTGACACCGAACAATTGCGCAACGCTGCAGCCGAGATGAATTCACCTTTTGAAGTCGTGGAATTATCAAATATTGATCAGACTCGAAAAGTTTTTCAGATGGCAGTTGAAAAATATGGTGTGCCAGACATTTTGATGTTGGCGCACGGCGTTATGTCAGATCGAACCGCAAAAACTTTAAAAACTAACGATGCCGAATGGCGTCGAGTGATGACGATCAATTTGGATTCAGTTTTCACAATCATTAATGAAGTTGGCGCAAAGATGGCAGAAAATCGAAATGGGCGAGTAATTGTTTACAGTGCATGCTTAGGTCGAATGTCTGGCCCTGGAACTGCGGGCGGTCTTGCGCCGTATCGAATTTCTAAAGCTGGCGTAAATGCATTAGTGCGAAATTTGGCGCACGAAACTGGACACGGACTGCGTGGTTTTTGGATTGATGCAATCTGTCCAAATCATTCACGTACTGACATGGGTGGACCAGATGCTCCGAGATCTGCTGAAGAAGGAGCCGAAACTGCAATTTGGTTAGCAACTCGTGAATTAATTGCGGGCGAATCAAAAACTGGATTACTTTGGGAAGATCACGAAGTAGTTGAGTGGTAACTATTTTTGTTAATTAATTTGCTATAAATCTCGGTAACTTCATTGCATTCTTTTTCACTTTCAAATACGCAATCCTGAACCGTTGAAACGCTCAGAACTTTGTCATTTGCTTCAATCATTGGATTCCCGTAATCAGAGACCAAATCTGG
>JBDLPY010000016.1:0-5221 GCA_039800785.1 Actinomycetota bacterium | reverse complement strand
CCAAGTAGTAATCCAGCAGATAGGCCAAGCACTAAATGAAAGCGATCTTTACTGCGAAGCGCGAGCGCACCACCAGCAGCGGTGGCAATCACAGTGATTGCAGCAAAGAGAAGAGCCATTTGGAAAGTATCTCACGCGTTAAACTAAGTACCTGGTCTAGCGCCCGCTAGTACCGCCGACAGCCAGCCGGATGGAGAAAAAATGGCAGCAGACCGTTTAGAAAATATTGTCAGTCTTTCAAAGCGACGTGGATTTGTTTTCCCGTCATCTGAAATTTATGGTGGATTACGCGCATCTTGGGATTACGGCCCACTTGGTGTTGAAGTTAAAAACAACGTTAAACGCCAATGGTGGAAGTACATGGTCACATCGCGCGAAGATGTTGTGGGATTAGATTCTTGCGTTGTTTTGGCGCGCGAAGTTTGGGAAGCATCCGGCCACGTTGAAACTTTTACCGATCCGTTAACTGAATGTACTTCGTGCCATAAGCGCTATCGCGCAGATCATTTGGAAGAAGCGTTCGAAGCAAAACATAAACGACTACCTGAATCATTGGCCGAAGTTAACTGTCCCGCATGCGGCAACAAAGGCCAATTCACAGCACCAAAACAATTTTCCGGATTATTGAAAACTTATTTAGGCGCAGTCGAAGACGAAAGCGGCTTGGCCTACTTACGTCCAGAAACTGCTCAAGGAATTTTCATCAACTTTGATCAAGTTCTAACTACGTCACGCAAGAAGCCACCATTTGGAATTGGTCAAATTGGTAAATCATTCCGTAACGAAATTACGCCAGGTAATTTTATTTTCCGTACTCGCGAATTCGAACAGATGGAAATGGAATTTTTCGTGCCGCCAGGAAGCGACGAAGAGTGGCATCAATATTGGATCGACACTCGCTTAGCTTGGTATAAAGATTTAGGTATTAATCCAGATCGCTTGCGGTTATACGAACATCCAAAAGAGAAGTTATCCCATTACTCAAAACGCACAGTAGATATCGAGTATAAATTTGAATTTTCCGGAACGGAATGGGGCGAACTCGAAGGCATTGCTAACCGCACTGATTTTGACTTAAAGGCGCACTCTGCGGCATCTGGCAAAGATTTAACTTACTTTGATCAAGAAAAAGGCGAACGTTGGACACCATATGTAATTGAGCCAGCAGCCGGTGTTGATCGTTGCACGCTCACATTTTTGATGGATGCTTTTACTGAAGATGAAGCGCCAAATTCAAAAGGTGAAATGGAAAAACGTGCGGTATTGAAACTCGATCATCGCTTAGCGCCAATTAAAGTTGCAGTTCTTCCATTGTCACGAAATGCAGATTTGTCACCGAAAGCTCGTGATTTGGCAACGCAATTGCGCAAAAACTGGAGCGTTGATTTTGATGATGCAGGTGCAATCGGTCGCCGTTATCGCCGCCAAGATGAAATTGGAACGCCATTTTGCATCACGGTAGATTTTGAATCACTTGATGATCACGCGGTAACCATTCGCGAACGCGACACTATGGCGCAACAGCGAATCGCAATCGATCAGGTTGAAGCATGGTTAGCACCAAAATTAATCGGAGCTTAAATCTGCCACTCGCCACTGGCGATTACAAAGTTGATCCCGCAGTTGTATTAGCGCCAATGGCGGGTATAACTAATGCACCATTTCGCCAACTTTGCCGCGAACAAGGCGCTGGCTTATTTGTTTCAGAGATGGTTACGGCGCGAGCGTTGATCGAACGTCGTCCCGAAACTTTGCGCATGATTCAGCCAGGCAAAAACGAATCACCAAGATCTGTTCAGTTATATAGCGTTGATCCAAACACCATGCGCAAAGCAGTTGAAATGTTAGGCAAAGAAAATTTAGCCGATCACATTGATATGAATTTTGGTTGTCCAGTTCCGAAAGTTACTCGCAAAGGTGGCGGCGCTGCACTTCCATACAAAAGAAAACTTTTCGCCGAAATAGTTAACGCAGCAGTCGAAGCCGCAAAACCATTTAAAATTCCAGTAACAGTAAAAATGCGCGTTGGGATAGATAGTGAGCATGAAACATATTTAGAAGCAGCGACTTCTGCCGCTAACGCAGGAGTTACTTGGATTGCGCTGCATGCTCGCACCGCTTCGCAGATGTACGAAGGTAAATCTGACTGGAGCAAAATAAAAAATTTAGTAGCGCATATGAAGCCATTTGGAATTCCGGTTTTAGGAAATGGCGACATTTGGAGCGGTAAAGATGCGATTGAAATGGTGGAAACTACTAATTGCGCAGGTGTAGTGGTCGGTCGTGGCTGTTTAGGTCGGCCTTGGTTATTTAGCGATTTAGTTAATTCCTTTGCCGGCGAACCAACGAAAATGGAGCCAACGCTCAAAGAAGTCGCAGAAGTTATGTGGCGTCACGCTAATTTAATTGTGGAGTATTTTGAAAGCGAAGATCGCGGCTGTCGGGATTTACGCAAACATATGGCTTGGTATTTAAAAGGATTCCGAGTCAAACGCGAATTGCGAAGTGCGTTTGGCATGGTTGGTTCGTTAAAAGAAATGCGTTCTTTGTTAGACCAATTAGATGATCAGCCTTACCCAACCGAAGTAGCGGAAAAACCGCGCGGCCGAACTTCACACGGTCGCCCAACCACCTTGCCAGATCGATGGCTCGACGATCCAGATGAACTGGCGCATGTCGAACTAGAAGATGCGTTTTCGGGTGGCTGATTTATAAATATGTTTAAATTAATTCGCCGCATTTTTACTTTAATTTTCTTGATCATCATTGGCGTACCAACATTTTTCGTCGGCCAAGTTTGGTATTCCGCAAAATATTCAACGCCGACAAATGCAAAAGTTGCAGTGGTTTTAGGCGCAGCGCAATTTGATGGCCGACCAAGTGACGCACTGGAAGCGCGATTAGTAGAAGCAAAGCGAATTTATCAATTGCGCATGGTGGACACCATCATCACAGTTGGCGCCGGCGCCCCAGGCGATCGATTTACCGAAGCACGCGCTGGACGTAAATTTTTAATTGCAAACGGTATTTCTCGTAACAATGTAATTGAAATTCCAGAAGGCCGCCGGACTTTATCTAGCACTCGAGCTTTCACAACTTATTTGAAAAAGAACTCGATAACGTCTGCAGTTATTGTTACTGATCCTTATCACTGCCGAAGAGCAACTGCGATAGCTAATGATTTCGGAGTTAAATCCACATGTTCACCAGTTCAAACCGGCCCATATTCATTTAAGAATTCTTCTTATCGTTACTTATTTCGCGAAACAATGGCTTATGTTGCCTATTTAGCCTTGGAAAAACGCGGAATTCATGTCAGTGACCACCTAGAAAATTCCGCTTTGAACTCGATTTCGTTAGGGTAAATCACGTGGGATATCAATCGACTGACTTAGAACGTTTCATTGTCGAACCTGCAAAACGATCTGGCCGCACCGAATTTATGCGCGATCGAGCCAGATTAATTCACTCAGCGGCGTTACGTAGATTGGCCGCAAAAACTCAAGTTGCAGTTCCTTGGGAAAATGATTTTCAACGAACTCGATTATCACATTCACTTGAGTGTGCACAGATTGGTCGTGAATTTGGCGCATCACTTGGCGCAGATCCCGATTTAATTGACACTGCTTGTTTGGCGCACGATTTAGGTCATCCACCATTTGGGCACAATGGTGAATTGGCGCTAGCCGAAATCGCAAAAGATATTGGTGGCTTCGAAGGAAATGCGCAAACTTTTAGAATTTTGACTCGAATTGAAGCGAAAACCTATGTTGGCGATCGTTCAGTTGGTTTGAATTTAACTCGCGCTTCACTTGATGCTTGCAGCAAATATCCGTGGGATCGCGCTACAAATTCGAAAAAATTTGGCGTTTACGACGACGATAAAGAAATATTTAATTGGATGCGACAAGGAGCGCCTGACAAGAAACGGACTTTTGAAGCGCAAATCATGGATTGGTCGGATGATGTTTCATATTCCGTGCATGATTTTGAGGATGCAATTGTGGCGAGTCAAATTTCAGTTTTGGAAATCGATCGTGATCTGACTGAAATTTTCCAGAATCTAACAAAGAATTTCATGTCTGGGTTGACTCAGCCTGAAGTCGAAAGCGCACTAAAAAGATTGCAATCACTTTCATGCTGGCCTGGTGAATTTGGTGGTCAACATCGAGATTTGGCTAAGTTAAAAGATTCAACTAGCCAATTAATCGGACGATTTATCGAAAAATCCGAAATTGCGACCAGAGAAAAACATGGCGCCGGTCCCTTAACGAGGTTTGATGCAGATTTAGAGATTCCAAAAGATCAATTAATTGAAGTTGCGTTACTTAAAGCGATTTCAAGTTTTTATTTAATCGAATCACCTTCGGCTGCACCACGATACGCAAAACAGCGTGATGTTATCCAAATTTTGGTTGAAGAAATTCGGAGAGCGGCGCCAGATGTGCTGGATCCAATCTATTTAGATGATTGGGCTAAAGCTAGAAATGAAAATGAGAAATTGCGCGTGGTAATTGACCAAGTTGCTAGTTTGACCGACCCGGCCGCCTATGCTCTGCACGCGAGGTTGGTAAATTCATGAGCGGTCGGATTAAAGATGAAGACGTGGCATACATCCGCGAACATGTACCAATCGATGATGTAGTTTCGGAATACGTTCAATTAAAAGGCGCCGGCGGGGGACAGAAAAAAGGTCTCTGCCCATTTCATGATGAAAAATCTCCGTCGTTTCACGTAACGCCAAGTAAAGGTTATTACCACTGCTTTGGCTGCCAAACCGGTGGTGATGTTATTAATTTCGTGATGAAAATGGATCACACCAGTTTTGTCGAAACTGTTGAACGTTTAGCTGAACGAATCGGATATCAACTTCGTTATGACGAAGGCGGCAAACCTGCGCAGAATCCGGGCATGCGATCGCGCTTAATTGCCGCAAATGCAGCAGCTGCTAAATTTTTTGAAGCTAAATTAGCGACCGAACCAAGTGCGCAAATTGGTCGAGACTTTTTAATTAAACGTGGGTTTGATCAAGCATCTTGTGCAAAATTCGGAGTTGGTTATGCACCGGATGATTGGGATCAATTAACAAAACATTTACGAGCCGAAGGCTTCACTGGTGAAGAATTGGAATTGGCCGGTTTAAGCAAAGAAGGTCAGCGGGGCATGATTGATCGCTTCCGGCACCGTTTAACTTGGCCGATTCGAGATATTTCCGGAGATG
>JBDLPY010000015.1:0-3912 GCA_039800785.1 Actinomycetota bacterium | reverse complement strand
AACCCACGCGTAATTACTCCTCGCGGGAGCTATTTGCTCCGCCACCATTTTCGGAATCAGGACCAACTGTGGTTTTCTGAACTTGCATCAAGAATTCAACGTTTGATTTGGTGCCCTTCATCTTTTCCAACAACAATTCAAGTGCTTGTTGTGGCTCTAATGCATGTAGCACGCGACGCAATTTCCAAACAATGTTTAACTCTTCTTTACCCATAAGAATTTCTTCTTTACGAGTTCCAGAACCATCAACATCAACCGCAGGGAAAATACGCTTATCCGCAATTTTGCGATCAAGCTTAAGTTCCATATTTCCAGTTCCTTTAAATTCTTCGAAGATAACTTCATCCATTCGAGAACCGGTTTCAACTAGCGCAGTAGCCAAAATTGTTAATGAGCCGCCATCTTCGATGTTTCGAGCGGCACCAAAAAACTTCTTTGGTGGATAAAGCGCAGCTGAATCAACGCCACCGGAAAGAATGCGGCCCGATGCCGGCGCTGCAATGTTGTAGGCGCGACCAAGACGCGTAATTGAATCTAGTAACACAACAACGTCATGACCCATTTCAACTAAACGTTTTGCGCGTTCAATTGCCAATTCAGCAACTGTGGTGTGGTCATCAGCTGGGCGGTCGAAAGTTGAAGCGATAACTTCACCTTTAACGGAACGTTGCATATCTGTAACTTCTTCAGGACGCTCGTCAACTAAAACAACCATCAAATGACATTCCGGATTATTTTCAGTAATCGCATTTGCAATTGACTGAAGCACCATCGTTTTACCAGCTTTTGGTGGCGAAACGATGAGACCGCGTTGACCTTTACCAATTGGTGCAATCAAATCAATAACACGAGTTGTCAGAATATTTGGTTGTGATTCAAGACGAAGGCGTTCCTGCGGATAAAGCGGAACTAGCTTTGAAAACTCAATTCGATCACGAGCTTCTTCTGGCGTTACGCCATTAACGGAATCAACTCGTACTAACGCATTGAATTTCTCACGACGCTCGCCATCGCGTGGTTGGCGAACTACACCAGTTACTACGTCACCTTTCCGCAAATGATTTTTACGAACTAACTGCAATGAGACATAAACATCGTTTGGTGTTGGCAAATATCCGCCAGTGCGAATGAATGCAAAGTTTTCCAAAATATCTAAAAGTCCACTTACTGGTAACAAAACATCATCTTCGCGAATTTCAACTTCGCGATTGCGGTCACGATTGCGGTCACGATTGCGACCACGGAAGCGATCGTTCTCTCCACCTTCGCTGCGATCGTTGCGATCACTGCGGTCGTTGTCCTCTGAAGATTCATTACGATCACCACGATCGTTACGGTCGCCGCGGTCATTACGACGTTCGGCACGGCGTGCATCGCGTTCCGCGCGAGCCGCTTCGCGTTCAGCTTTTGCTGATTCGCGGTTTTGTGCTTGTAATTCAGAAATCGCTTTTACTAACGCAGCTTTCTTCATCTTTGCTGCGCCTTCAATACCTAATTGACTTGCCACTGCTTGAAGTTGCGGAAGCAACATGGATTCAAGTTCAGGGCTCTGTGAACGAACTTTTGTATCTTCACTCATTATTTAAGGTTTTTCCTATTTGGTTTAGTATCGTTTGTTTTCGCTTGTTTTTGCCAAAATAATGCAAATTATTTTGGGATTTTTGATTATCTGAATTTAAATTCCGGCGAACGCCGTATCAGATAACCAAAGCGTAGCAGATAACAAACCGGCTACAAAACCGCTATTTGTCGGTTCAAATTGTGGCTATTTGGAAGCCAGTTTTTGCAATTTCGATCTGTTCGACTTTGAAACCGCCGCCCGCTACCCGAGCCAAATCTGTTAGTTCGTTTTCATTATCGATGTTTGCATCTAATCGAAGTGCTAATACTGCTGGACCAGCACCTGAAATAAATGAGGGAACTCCCGCTGCACGCAATTTATTCATCAGCGCTAAAGATTTTGGCATCGCAGATTCGCGATAACTCTGATGTAGAAAATCTTCCGTTGCCTGCAGTAACAAATCTGGTCGATTTGTTAAAGCTTGCGTCAACATTGCCGTCCGAATTGAATTTTGTACTGCATTTTGATGTGGAATTGATTCTGGCAACATTTTGCGTGCTTTGCTAGTTGCTAATTCACTTTCTGGAATAAATGCAACTGCGCTGATTCGACCAGAAATCGGCAACTTAATGCATTCTGCATAATCGCTTCCTTGCCAGGCAAAAGTTGCGCCACCATAAATTGAAGCGGAAACGTTATCTGGATGACCTTCCATTTCCGTAGCAAGTGTTAATAAATCTTCATCAGTCATGCGATCTGCTGCTCCAACTACAAGCGCACGCGCTAGAGCCAAACCGCCAACAATTGCCGTTGCGGACGAACCAAGTCCTCGGTTATGTGGAATATTGTTTAAACAACGAAGTGCGATTCCGGCTGGCTTTCCACCTAAGAAATCAAAACCTTGATACATCGCCTTTACAACTAAATTTTTATGATCTTTCGGAACTTCATCTGCGCCTTCGCCGGCAACATCAATATCTAAAGTTTTTTCATCTAAAACTTGTGCAATGTAGCGATCGCGTAATTCCAGGGCCATTCCAAATGCATCAAAACCTGGTCCGAGATTTGCGGTTGAAGCCGGAACTTGAACTTCATAAGCGCTGGCGCGAAAAGTTAATCGTGACATTTAAGCTAAGCCTAATTTCTCGGCTGCAATTTTTGCATTTACTGGAACCACAATTGGATCGGCTGCGCTTTCCAGCGCCCATTGAACATCCTTTAATCCATGGCCAGTAACGGTCACAACCATTCGCTTTCCTTTTGGCAAAGTGCCATTTTGTTGATGCTTCAGCAATCCTGCGATACCTGCAGCGCTAGAAGGTTCAACAAATACGCCCTCTTTTGCCGCAAGCATTCGATATGCATTCAATATTTCTTCATCGGTAACTGAATCAATTAAGCCACCAGATTTATCTCGAGCCGCGATAGCGCCATCCCAAGATGCCGGATTTCCAATTCGAATTGCAGTTGCAATTGTCTCTGGATTCTTAACAACTTCACCCTTAACAATTGGCGCAGCGCCAGCTGCTTGAAAGCCCCACATCTTTGGCAATCTTGAAGTTTTACGATCGCCGCGATACTCCAAATAACCTTTCCAATAAGCCGTAATGTTTCCGGCATTGCCTACCGGTAGCACGTGATAATCCGGCGCATCATTTAAGAAATCTACAATTTCGAAACTTGCGGTTTTTTGTCCTTCAATCCGAAATGGATTTACTGAATTAACTAACGCAACTGGATATTTTTCCGAAAGCTCGCGAGCCAAAGTTAAGCAATCATCGAAATTTCCTTCAACTTGCAACAAAGTCGCGCCATGAACAACTGCTTGGGCCAACTTGCCCATCGCAATCTTTCCTTCTGGAAC
Organism: Actinomycetota bacterium; assembly: GCA_039800785.1. GTDB lineage: Bacteria > Actinomycetota > Actinomycetes > Nanopelagicales > Nanopelagicaceae > ZLKRG08. The sequence continues at coordinate 487 of JBDLPY010000015.1, read as the reverse complement.
TAATACCGCAGGCACCATTCCTGCTTTAGCTGCGTAAGCCGCTGCGCTTGCCGAAGTATTTCCGGTTGAAGCGCAGATAACAGCTTTTGCACCATCTTCCGCCGCTTTTGAAATCGCCATAGTCATACCGCGATCTTTAAATGATCCAGTTGGATTTGTTCCTTCGTATTTCAACCAAATTTCATTGTTTAAAATTTTGGAAAGATTTTTCGCCTCAACTAGCGGTGTGCCACCTTCGCGCAATGTAATTACCGGTGTTTTTGAACTTACTGGCAGACGATCGCGATATTCCTCGATAACGCCGCGCCATTGATGCGCACCTTTATCTTTGCCGCCAAATAGTTTCAATTAATTAGCCTTCTACTCGAATTTCACTATCTACATTGCGAACTACATCTAGCCCATTTAATTTCTTTATTGCGGCATTGATTGACTTTTCGCTGGTGCGGTGAGTTCCAACAATTAATTCTGCCTCATTACCGCTTCC
>JBDLPY010000014.1:0-3609 GCA_039800785.1 Actinomycetota bacterium | reverse complement strand
GTGCCATCTGGATCGCGTTCGACTCCGGTATTCCACCAACCTTCGTATGAATCGATGTGGTGATATGACTCGTTCATTCCAGTGTTGAAACGAATTGAATCGAAAACATAAAACTCAGCTTCAGGAGCGAAGAATGCAGTGTCGGCAATTCCTGTTTTCTTTAAATATTGAACTGCCTTTGTAACTACGCCGCGTGGATCGCGAGAGTAAGGAGAATTGTCGATTGGATTGTGAACGCTAAAGAGAATAATCAAAGTTTTCTCTTTGCGATATGGATCCATGTAGGCAGATGATGGGATTGGTAGCAATTTCATATCTGATTCGTGAATTGATTGGAAACCACGAATTGATGAACCATCAAACATCAAACCATCGGTGAAAACTGCCTCATCAAAAGCATCAGCTGGCACATTGAAGTGGTGCTGAATACCTGGCAAATCAATAAAGCGGATATCAACCAGCTTTACATCTTCCTTCTTTATGTAGGAAAGAATTTCTTGTGCGTTCTTAAACATCTAAACTCCAATTTAGATTTCGATGATCCACATTGATCTCGATATGGATGGAATCTTAGGTTTACCCTGTAAAAATGAGTTAATCTGAATGTTTCGCCTTTGTTAATAATTGGGGGGCAAGTGGATAGGCTCACCTACGTGAGCGTAAATATGGTCCGTCGCCTCGCGGCGCTAACCATCGACTGGTTGGCCGCCTATTTGATTACCAATGCCTTCCATATTGGACCGGCATCAGGCAAAAGCGCCACGATTATGTTGATCTTCTTCGCTGAGGTGACGTTATTAGTTTGGCTGCAAGGCGCAAGTTTGGGCCATCGGATTTTGGGATTAAAAGTTGTCGATTATTACACCGGCGGTGCAATTTCACCGGTGCAAGCATTTGTCCGAACATTTTTAGTTTGTTTAGTTATTACCGCAATTACTTACGATGAAGAAAATCGCGGACTGCATGAAAAATTTAGTAGAACTAAATTAATTCGAAGCTGAGAAGTTAACGTTTAGGAATCTTAATTCCCTTAGGCATTGGGCCTTTAGGGATTGGCATGCTAAATCCGCCAACGGCACGCAAACGCGCGCGAACTTCACGCAATTGAGTTGTGTTCAATTTCTTCGGCAATTTCTTCATATGTCTTTGTAATTTACGAATTGGCACTCGGTCTGCGCCTTCGCCAACCAAAATTTCAGTTACCGGTACACCAGGTACATAACGTTCGGTTTTGCGACGTTCATCTTGTAGAAGTTGACGAACCGTATTGCCACCTTCGCCAACTAGAACCACGCCAGCTTTGCCAGCAGAACGATGCACCATGTCTTGACTGCGATTTACTGCAACTGCAGGAGTTGTTGTGTAACCACGACGGATCGCCATTAGTACTGAAGCAGCTGCACCAAGTTGACCTTCGATCGATGCGTAAGCAGCTGATTGCGCTTGCATGCTAAAGAAATACATTGCAGCAAGTGCGGCAAATGGAGTTCCAACAACTGCACCATAAACCGGATGGCCTAACGCAGTCGCGATTGCAACAATGACAACTTCAACTACTAGGAATACACCAAGCAGGGTCACGCCAATTAAAGGTTTTTGTGTTTTAGTTATTTTGTAACTTTCGCGAACTTGGCCAATCCAAGAATTGCCAGAAGCTGCATCTGATTTATCTTTTTTCTTACGACCGAACATGGTTCAAGAGTTTAGTGGGGCAGGGGCAGTGCCGCCTAATCGCTGCGGTGCCCAGCGTTTACCAACATGCGAATCGGGATATTCCTCTTGCAATTTATGTAGTAGTTCAATCATTACATTGCGTAATTTGGTCTCGGCTTTAACCAAGTCATCATTTTTTTCAAAATACATTGGTTTTCCAATTGCAATGTGAATCGGAATATTTTGGCGCCGAAAATTTCGCGGCAAACCTTTGGTCCAAATTCGCTGTGAACCCCAATGAACTAATGGAATAACTGGAACTCCGGCTCCCATTGCTAGTCGAACAGCGCCCGACTTCATTCCTTTAATTTCAAAACTAGTCGAAATCGTAGCTTCGGGAAAAATCCCAACAATTTCACCATGGCGCAATGCGCGCAGCGCAGAAACAAATGAAGTTCCGCCATTTTCGCGATCGACTGCGATGTGGTGCATGCCGCGCATTAATGGCCCAGCAATTTTGTTATCAAAAATTTCTTTCTTCGCCATAAATCTAACATAACGTTTCTTTGGGAAAAATGGAGTTCCGGCAATCGCAAAATCTAAATAACCAATGTGGTTCATCGCCAAAACTGCGCCGCCATCTAATGGAATGTTTTCTTCTCCGGAAACTGAAAAATTAAGTCCAAGCGATTTCCAGATTGCATGAAAACCACGAATCGCAACTGGATAAATTAAATCTGCCAAATTATTTAACCCGAGCTTCAATTGCTTGTTTGTATAGGCGACCGGCGCGATAACTAGAACGAACAAGTGGACCACTCATGACGCCTTTATAGCCAATCTCTTTTGCCTTATCTGCAAGCGCCACGAACTCTTCTGGCTTCACCCAGCGCATGACAGGATGGTGCTTGTTTGTGGGACGTAAATATTGAGTAATCGTAATTAAATCGCAACCAGCGTTATGCAGATCGACCAATGCGGTTTCAACTTCCGAAATTTCCTCACCAAGTCCAAGAATCAAATTCGATTTAGTTACTAGACCAAAATCTCGTGCTTGCGTAATCACGCTTAGCGAGCGGTCGTAATTAAATGCCGGACGAATTTCCTTGAAAATTCTTGGCACGGTTTCGAGATTGTGCGCAAATACTTCTGGTCGAGATTCGAAAACAATTTTCAATAAATCAGGTTTGGCGCTGAAATCTGGCGCCAACATTTCAACGCCAGTTTCTGGATTCAATTCGTGAACTTTGCGAATTGTTTCGGCGTACAACCAAGCGCCTTCATCTTCTAAATCATCGCGGGTTACTCCAGTAATGGTTGCGTAGCGAAGCTCCATTGACTTCACTGATTCGGCAACTCGGCGCGGTTCGTCCCGATCTACTGGAAGTGGTTTGCCGGTATCGATATTGCAGAAATCGCAGCGACGGGTGCAGCGGTCGCCACCAATTAAAAATGTAGCTTCACGATCTTCCCAACATTCAAAAATGTTAGGACAGGCCGCTTCTTGGCAGACCGTATGTAATCCTTCGCGTGAAACCAACGAACGCAATTGCGAATATTCCGGGCCCATGTGCGCCCGAGTTTTAATCCATTCCGGTTTACGTTCAATCGGCGTTTCAGCATTACGTGCTTCGATACGAAGCAGCTTGCGACCTTCAGGTGAAACGCTCATATGCTTACTCTACCGAGTGCGTTCACCAGATGCTGTTCCACAATTGGTGCGACTTCAGCAATAGTAATTTCGCGGCCAAGTTCGATTGCCATGCTGGTAGTAACAACATCAGGTATGCCGCAGGCAACAATTTGATTGAATGCTGTTAAATCTGGATTCACATTTAGCGCAAATCCGTGCATGGTCACACCTTTAGCAACTCGAATTCCAATTGCGGCAATTTTGCGATCACCTTTTGCATCGCGCAGCCAAACGCCGGAGTTACCTTCAAATTGCACCGCCAA
>JBDLPY010000013.1:0-17101 GCA_039800785.1 Actinomycetota bacterium | reverse complement strand
CGACCTTTTGTTAGACCTTCCGCAGCAGCAGCTAACGCTTCTGGCCAAGATGCCGCAACTAATTGACCAGCTGCGTTACGGATTAATGGATTTGTAATTCGATCAGTAGCAGTTTGATACTTGAAAGCCCAACGACCTTTATCGCAATTCCATTCATTATTAACGGTTGCATCATCCCCCGCCAGGCGGCGCAAAGTTTTTCCGCGACGAACATCGGTACGCATATCGCAACCCGAAGCGCAATGTTCGCAAGCGCTAGGAGTTGAAACTAAATCAAATGGCCGAGCGCGGAATCGATAAGTTGCGCCAGTTAATGCACCAACCGGACAAATTTGAACTGTGTTTCCAGAGAAATAAGATTCAAATGGTTCTTTTTCATAAATTCCAACTTGTTGCAATGCGCCGCGGTGATTGAGAGTGATGAAACGGTCGCCAGCAATTTGATCAGCAAAACGCGTGCATCTTGCACATAGAACGCAACGTTCGCGATCTAATAAAACTTGAGATGAAATATTGATTGGCTTTTCAAAGGTTCGTTTAACCATGCCATCAAAACGTGTTTGAGCTTGGCCATTAGACATCGCTTGATTCTGTAATGGACACTCGCCACCTTTATCGCAAACTGGGCAATCAAGTGGATGGTTATTAAGTAATAACTCCATGACGCCACGTTGCGCTTTTTCTGCAACCGGTGAAGTCAATTGGGTTTTTACAATCATTCCTGGTTCTACTGGAATGGTGCAAGAAGCTTGTGGTTTTGGAAATGCTCGACCATTAATTTCGATGTCGACTAAACATTGGCGGCACGCACCAACTGGATCAAGAAGTGGATGATCGCAAAAACGTGGAATTTGAATTCCTAATTTTTCAGCTGCGCGGATTACCAAAGTTCCTTTAGGAACCGTCACTTCAAATCCATCAATTACGACGGTGATTTGATCTACGACTTCAGTAGTCATCAAACACCTGCTTTCATTGAAGCAGCAGCATCGAATGGACAGCGTCCTTGACGAATATGATCTAAATATTCTTCGCGGAAATATTTAATAGAAGAACTAATTGGGCTAGTTGCACCATCGCCAAGTGCGCAGAATGAGCGTCCCAAAATGTTGTCGCAGATATCTAACAATTTCGCTAAATCTTCTTCTTTGCCGTCGCCATTTTCTAAATCGCGCAAAACTTGAACTAACCACCAAGTACCTTCGCGGCACGGAGTGCACTTGCCGCATGATTCATGTTTATAAAATTCAGTCCAACGTAAAACTGCGCGTACGACGCAAGTTGTTTCATCAAAAATTTGAAGAGCTTTTGTACCCAACATCGAACCTGCTGCAGAAACACCTTCGTAATCAAGCGGGGTATCTAAATGTGCATCGGTAAATATTGGAGTTGATGAACCACCTGGCGTCCAAAACTTTAATTTATGTCCTTTGCGAATTCCGCCAGACATATCAAGTAATTGGCGCAGCGTAATTCCAAGTGGCGCTTCAAACTGCCCTGGATTTTCAACATGGCCAGATAGTGAATAGAGCGTCATTCCTTTGCTCTTTTCGGTACCCATTGATTGGAACCATTCAGCACCATTCGCAACAATTGCTGGAACTGATGCAATTGATTCGACGTTATTCACAACAGTTGGTCTTGCATATAAACCAGCTATCGCTGGAAACGGTGGACGTAATCTTGGTTGACCGCGGAAACCTTCTAATGAATCTAATAGCGCAGTTTCTTCGCCACAAATATAAGCACCGGCGCCAATATGTAAAACTAAATCTAAATCAATGTCGGTACCAAAAATTTTCTTTCCTAAATAACCAGCAGCATAAGCATCGGCAATCGCTTTATTTAATCGCCGAGCAACGTGTGCCACTTCGCCGCGAATATAAATAAATGCATGTTTTGCCCGAATTGCATAAGCCGCGATTATTACGCCTTCAACTAATACATGTGGATTAGCCAGCAATAACGGCATATCTTTACAAGTGCCTGGTTCAGATTCGTCGGCATTAACCACCAAATAATGTTCTTTGCCATCATTTTGCGGAATGAATCCCCACTTCATACCTGTTGGGAATCCAGCACCGCCTCGACCGCGCAATCCAGAATCTTTTACTAATTGAATAACTGAATCAGGATCCATTGCGAGCGCTTTCGGGGCAGCTTTATATCCACCATTTCGTTTGTAACCATCAATAGTGAATGAATCTTTTTCATCCCAATGTGCGGATAGAACTGGCGTAAGCATTACTGCCGTCCTTTCGCAATTTTTAAACCAAGAAGTGAAGGTTCGCCCGCTTGAATTCCTTCATGTGCGTGCCCATCATCTAATCCCGCTAATACAGCAGAATTTTCTTTCCAAGTTTGTAATTTATTTGGACCACGGGTCGGAGCCGGTGGATTGCCGTTACGCGCGCCATCAACTAACGCTTTTGCTGACTCAACTGTTTGATTGTCGTAGAACTCCCAGTTTGCCATAACAACTGGCGCATAATCACAAGCCGCATTGCACTCAATGTGTTCCAGTGAAACTTTTCCATCGGCAGTTACGCCATCGTTTTCGATTCCTAAATGTTCTTTCAGCGCAGCGAAAATTGCGTCGCCACCCATGATTGCGCACAAAGTATTGGTGCAGACGCCTACGTGATATTCGCCGACTGGTTGGCGCTTATATTGAGTATAAAAAGTGGCTACTGCAGAAACTTCAGCGGCTTCAATTCCAAGTTTCTGGGAAATTAATTCAATACCTTCATTAGTGACATAACCAGATTTAAATTGCACATAATGAAGTAACGGCATGATTGCTGAACGAGAACGTGGATAGCGAGAAATAATTGAATCCATTACTTGTAGGTCTTGATCTGAATATGACATTAGCGATCAACACCTCCCATAACTGGATCAATCGATGCCACAGCGCCAACAATGTCGGCAACCATTGAACCTTCACACATCGCAGATGTTGCTTGAAGATTGTTAAATGATGGTTCGCGGAAGTGAACTCGATAAGGACGTGTTCCGCCATCTGAAACTGCATGGCAACCAAGTTCGCCGCGTGGTGATTCAACTGCGGCATATGACTGACCTGCTGGAACTCGGAAACCTTCGGTCACAAGTTTGAAATGATGAATCAAACTTTCCATTGAGCTGCCCATGATTTCGCGGATATGTTCTAGTGAATTACCAAGTCCATCCGCACCAACTGCAAGTTGTGCTGGCCAGGCAATTTTCTTATCTTCCACCATTACTGGGGCGCCATTTAATTTGTCTAATTTATTAAGACATTGTTCGATAATTCTTAGTGATTGTTCTAATTCATTCATGCGAACTAAGAATCGCCCATAGACGTCACAAGAATCTGCAGTTACAACATCAAATTCGTAATTTTCATACCCTGAATATGGTTGAACTTTTCGCAAATCCCAAGGCAAACCAGTTGCGCGTAATACTGGACCGGTAACGCCAAGTGTTGTGCAACCAGCTAAATCTAAATAACCAATTCCATCAGTGCGCTTAACCCAAATTGAGTTGCCAATTAAAAGCGTCGCGTTGTCTTTGAAATTCTTTCGAAGATCTTTGATTAGTTCGCGTAATTTCGGAATTGTTCCTTCCGGCAAATCTTGTTGCACGCCGCCTGGACGGACATAAGCCATATTCATCCGAAGGCCAGAAATCATTTCGAAAACGCTTAGTACTTTTTCACGTTCGCGGAACGCAAAGAACATCGGAGACATTGCGCCAAGTTCAAGCGCACCAGTCCCGAGCGCAACCATGTGTGAGGAAATTCGATTGAACTCCATCATCATTACGCGGATTACTTGCGCACGTTCTGGCGCCTCAATTCCCAATAATTTTTCAACCGCTAAGCAATAAGCAGTTTCATTAAATAGAGGTGACAAATAATCCATGCGGGTAACGAATGTTGTTCCTTGAGTCCAATTGCGGAACTCCATATTTTTTTCGATACCGGTATGTAAATAACCAATTCCGCAACGAACTTCAGTAACTGTTTCGCCTTCTAATTCCAGAATTAATCGAAGTACACCGTGTGTTGATGGGTGCTGTGGACCCATGTTTACAACGATGCGTTCTTCTTTCTTCGCACCAATTTCTTCAGCAATCGAATCCCAATCGCCGCCGGTAACTGAATAAACAGTTCCTTCGGTCGTTTCACGTGATGATGCATATGGATCTGTAAATGACATTAGCGGTACGACCTCCGATCTGATGGAGGCGGAGTTGTTGCACCTTTATATTCAACTGGAATTCCACTGAGTGGATAATCTTTTCGTTGCGGGAATCCATTCCAATCATCTGGCATCAAAATGCGAGTGAGCGCCGGATGTCCGTCAAAAATAATTCCAAACATGTCAAATGTTTCGCGTTCGTGCCAATTATTTCCAGCCCAAACTTCAACTAATGATGGCAAATGCGGATCATCAATCGGAACTGCTACTTCTAATCTAATTCGACGATTATTAGTTAGGGAAAGTAATGGATAAACCGCATGTAGTTCGCGACCTTTATCTGCTGGGTAATGAACCCCATTTACACCCAGGCACATTTCAAACCGCAATTTATCGCGCAATATTTTCGCAACGTCAAACAATTTTTCGCGCTTAACAAAAAGGGTTAATTCACCGCGATCAACCAAAACTTTTTCAATTGCAGCGTTAAATTCTGGATAAGCACGTTCTAAATCATCGGCAACTTCATCAAAATAACTTCCGTAAGGACGCTCCGTAGAGCCAGGATTAATTGCAGTTCTTACTAAACCACCATAACCAGATGTGTCGCCCGTGCCGCTTGCGCCAAACATTCCCTGCTGATCGCTCACGCCAACAACCCTTTCATTTGATGGGTTGGAAGCGCTGCGAGCGCTGCAGCTTCAACTTCTTTAATAATCTTTTCTCGGTTTGCACCAAGTGCATCTTTACCAATGTGCTCTTGCAATTTAATTAGCGCATCCATCAACATTTCCGGACGTGGTGGGCAGCCTGGTAAATAAATATCTACCGGAACAACGTGATCAACGCCTTGCACGATTGCGTAATTGTTAAACATTCCGCCAGATGAAGCGCAAGCACCCATTGCTAAAACCCATTTAGGTGCTGCCATTTGATCATAAATTTGGCGAAGTACCGGTGCCATTTTGTTGGATACTCGTCCAGCAACAATCATCAAGTCAGCTTGACGTGGAGTTGCGCTGAATCGTTCCATTCCAAAACGTGCAATGTCGTATTTAGCGGCAGAACCAATTGCCATCATTTCAATTGCGCAACAAGCCAAACCGAAAGTTGCTGGCCAAACTGAATTCTTGCGCATGAAGTCGGCAAGTTTTTCAACTGAAGTTAATAGAAAACCTGCTGGTAATTTCTCTTCAATACCCACGAATTAATCCCATTCCAGTCCACCGCGACGCCATACATATGTATACGCCACGAAAACGGTGAGAATAAAAATTCCCATTTCGACTAAACCAAATAATCCAAGCTTGTCGAAGGTAACCGCCCATGGATATAAGAAAACAATTTCAATATCAAAAATAATAAAAAGCATTGCAGTTAAAAAGTATTTAACTGGGAAGCGGCCACCTTCGGCTGCTTGTGGTGATGGTTCAATTCCGCATTCGTAAGCTTCTAATTTCGCACGGTTGTAACGTTTAGGACCGGTGATTGCGGCAATCGCAACAGAGAAGATTGCAAAGCCAAAACCGATTGCGCCAATGACCAAGATCGGCACATATAGATTTGATGTGGCAGCCACGCTGTAATCCTAGGCTGAGGTCAATTTATTCGAAAATTAATGCGGGGCGACAGCGCTGTGAACTGCAACAACTCCGCCAGTTAGGTTGGCCCAGGTCGGCGAGTTCCATCCGGCCTTGGTGATTCGCTCGGCAAGCCCGCGTTGATTAGGCCAAGCTGCGATTGATTCAGCCAAATATTGATAAGCCTCAGGATTTGATGAAGTCATTTTTGCAATCATCGGTAATAGTTTCATCAGGTAGCGCAAATAAATAGCACGGAATGGTGCAAATGTTGGATGTGAAAATTCGCAAATTACCAAACGACCACCAGGTTTAGTTACGCGCAACATTTCTCGTAGTGCTTTTTCAAAATCAACTGTATTACGTAACCCAAATGAAATTGTTACTACATCAAATTGTTTATCTTTAAATGGAAGATTTAGTGCATCAGCTTTTGTAAATGGAAGTTCTGGATGACGTTTCCGGCCAGCAGCTAACATTCCATCTGAAAAATCTGCTGGAATAACTTTTGCGCCAGCTTGCGCTAATGGAATCGATGAAGAACCGGTTCCGGCTGCTAAATCCAAAATTTCCATGCTTGGTTTTGGATTGATTATTTTTGTTGTTGCGCGTCGCCAAAATTTAGTTTGCCCAAGACTAAGCACATCATTTACTAGGTCGTAGCGCTTGGCGACCCCATCAAACATTGCGGCTACTTCATCTGGATCTTTATTCAGATTAGCGCGTGACATGAGCATATTCTCACGCAGAGTAGGCTTGGCTACAAATCAAAGGAGTCAACATGTCCCTTTCGACACCACTGCTACGAACCGCGGTAGTTCCGCGTAGTACTGCAATGAGCAATGCGCTATTTATTTTTGGCGGTGCGATATTTCTATCCATGTTGGCGCAAATTGCGATTCCAGTTCCTGGTTCACCAGTTCCGGTTACCGGACAAACTTTTGGTGTGTTACTTCTGGCAACAAGTTATGGCGCAACGCTTGCACTTTCAACTTTCAGTCTTTATTTATTGGCCGGAATTGCTGGCGCACCTGTTTTTGCAAACTATGGACATGGATTGGATCGATTAATCGGTCCAACTGGCGGATACCTAATTGGTATGTTTTTAGCCTCCTTTGTTTTAGGCAAACTTGCTGGCCGCAAATGGGATCAAAAGATTCTTAGTGCAGTAATTACTATGTTGATTGGTGATGTAATTATTTTTGCCATCGGTTTATTCTGGCTCCAAAATTTCACTGGAAACGATTGGGCTTGGACTTTCAACGCTGGTTTGGCGCCGTTTGTAATTGGTGAATTATTGAAAATTTCTATTGCCGGAACTTCCATGCCATTGCTCTGGCGGGCGGTCCAACGCTAATTCATGCAATTAACTCCAGTAACGACAGCTCGTCTTGGTGAGCATCTACCGTTACTAGATTTGTTGCCAGATCAAAATCCAATTACTTGGGTTCGAAATGGCGAAGGTTTAGTTGGTTGGGGTTGCTACGCCCGCAAAAAAGTTTCTGGACCAAATCGATTTCAAGAAGCTCGTAACTGGTGGCACGAACAATTAGATAAGTTCGATATTAACAATCCAGTTCATTTACCGGGAACTGGCCCACTTTTATTTACCTCTTTTTCATTTAATCCTGATGAGGAATCTGAATTAGTAATTCCAGAAGTTATTGTTGGGATGCGCGGCAATAAATCTTGGATTACTTGGATTGGTGATAAACCACAACCTCGAATTCAATCTTCTTTAACAAATATTCAACCGCCGAAAATAAATTGGGTAGATAACAGCACTGATTTGTGGCGTGAAAAAGTTAATTTAGCAATCTCTGAAATTCAAAAAGGTCGGTTAGATAAAGTTGTTTTAGCTCGCGAAATTATTGGGCATGGCGAATCTGAGATAGACCCAAGATTTGTTCTGCGAAATTTAGCGAATGAATATCCCGCAACTTGGGTCTATTCAAATAATGGTTTAGTTGGCGCGACTCCCGAACTGTTACTTCGATTGAGTAAATCGATGGTGGTTTCGAGAATTTTGGCGGGCACAATTAGTAAAACGGGTGATGACGACAAAGATTTGGCGCTTGCCGCTTCGCTTGCCCGTTCTTCAAAAGACTTAGAAGAACATGAATATGCAGTCCGCTCGGTTGCTGATGCGCTCAGTCCATTTTGTTCATCTACAAACGTTCCGGATTCTCCTTTTGTATTGCACTTAGCGAACGTGATGCATTTGGCAACCGATGTTTCTGGTGCGCTTTCCGAGTCACATAACGTCGTTGATCTTTTTGCGCTAATCGAAAAATTACATCCATCTGCTGCAGTATGTGGAACGCCAACTGAAATCGCTGGTGCAGTTATTAATGAAATTGAAGGATTAAAACGTGGCCGTTACGCCGGGCCAATTGGTTGGATTGATTCGCAAGGTGATGGCGAACAAGGAATAGCTCTTAGATGCGGCTTAATTGATGGGACTGATATCCGTGCCTTTGCTGGATGCGGAATAGTTTCAGGTTCTGATGCTGAAAAAGAAATCAAAGAGAGCAATGCGAAATTTATGCCGATTAAGCAGGCGTTAACTTCTTAATTGTTTCGGCATTTGTTTTTCGATCTGGCATCTGGCAAATTCCAATTTGCAATCCTTGATCGGAATTCAAGAATTTTTCTAGTTCAGAATAATTATTTATCTCGGTAGTTTTGATCGCAAAACTTTTTGCAATTGCCACTAAATCAAGGCCGTGCGGCGTGCCAAATATTGTTTCAAAACCAGAGACTCCCGCTTGCGGCAAAGTGCTAAAAATTCCACCACCATCATTATTTAATACAAGCAATTTCAAATTAATCGCCTCTTGATTTACCAATCCAGTTAAATCATGTAAAAAAGAAAGATCGCCGATTACGGCATACGTATTTGTGCGCTTTAAGGCGATCCCGAGTGCCGTTGAAATGTTTCCATCAATGCCCGCTAAACCACGATTAGCAAAAGTTTCAATTCCGGTTCGGGGCGTAGCAAAACTTTCAAGATCTCTAATTGGGCGCGATGAAGAGATAAACAATGTAGCTGCAGTTGGTAATTTCTGGCTCAAGAAATTTGCCAGTCCTGGTTCGGACCAATCTTTATGTTTTGCAATTAAATCCGCGGCAGCAGCCGAGTAGTCAGCTTCCCAATTTTCAGCTTTGCCATTTACTTTAGGGATACTTGAATAAATTTTTGTAGCAGTTCGATTTGGGTCAATCGCTTCTGCTCTGGGATCGAGTACATAACATTCCTTGGCTGAAGCAATTAATTTATTAGTTGTTCGAGATAAAGTTGTTCGACCAATAACAAATACCCAATCAATCGCCAACTTGTCAGCAAATAAAGCAGCATGTGCCATCGAAGCTTCAAAAGAAAGCGGATCTTCTGCGATTAACGGTGCGCCAAGATCGTTAGCAAAATCAACAATTTCTGACACTGTGAAACCAGCGCGATCATGGCCAATTATTAGCGCGCCTTTTCCGTTTGGTACCTTGAATTCATCTTTATGCGTCGATGTTTTTACATGAGAAACGCGCGAGATGTTTGCTAACCAATCTGAATGATCATTTGATAAAAGTGGTTCATCTAATTGAACATTTAAATGAACTGGACCTAATTCAGATAAAGCACCCGCTAAATTTATTTCCGGTGAAGTTGCCTCAACAAAGCGACCACAATTAAAAAGGTTTACTTGGTTAGTTGTTTGATTGGCGCCTGTTTTCCGCAATCTCTCTGGCCGATCTGCGGTTATAACTAGTAACGGAATTTGAGAATGAAAACTTTCCAAAAAGGCCGGGTAGTAATTTGCTGCCGCAGTTCCACTAGTGCAGACAACTGCAGTTCGATTTCTAGTTGCTTTTGCAATTCCCATCGCAAAAAATCCTGCAGTGCGTTCGTCAATTCGAATATGTAAATCTATGAATCCACGATTAGCTGCTTCATGTAATGCAACTGAAAGCGGTGCATTTCTGGAACCCGGTGAGAGCACCACATCTTTAACGCCGAATGAAATAAGTTGGCGAACAATGTTGCGTGCTAATTCTGTGCTGACCACTGCCACCCCGCTTTTTCTCCTGCCATGAAGGTATTACGAATTCGTTCGTGCCACCAATCAATGCGTGATGTATCAGGCGCTCCGCTTGGCGTGACTTCGCGCAGTTTAATTTTTCCATCACTAATTTGATTCTCGCCTAAATCTGATTTCAGTAATTGCCCAGTTGCTAAACCAGATGCGCGCGAAACATTAAGTGCGCTGGCAAGTTTTAAACCATGACTAATTCCGACGGCAGATTCGAATGCGCTTGAAACTACAACCGGTAAGTTGTGATGATCGGCAATTTGCATTGCTCGCTTTATGCCGCCTAGTGGTGCAACTTTTAACATAATCAAATCAACTGCCCCTGATAAATCAATTGCAAATGGATCCGCCGCTTTTCGCAAAACTTCATCGCCAACAACTGGAACTTCCAAATCTAATTGACGCAATTCTTCAAGCGTTTGGCATGGTTGTTCAACATATTCGATTTTAAAAGATTTCAAAATCTCAGAAAGATTCTCTTTGGCTTCAGTTACAGACCAGCCACCATTTACATCAAGGCGAACATTTGGAAAATTTCCGGCCCAGCTGATTCGTGCTAAATCTTGATCTAAATTGCCGCCGATCTTGATTTTCACCGTATGACAACCCGGATACCAACTCAATATTTCTTTTGCCTCTTGCTCGTCGTTAACTTCAGGCAAAGTTGCATTTACTTCAATTTCGGTTTTATGTAATTGCGGCAAATCAGAATAAGCAGCTTCAATTGCACTATTTAGCCACGGAATTGATTCAACTTCTCCATATTCTAAAAATGGTGAAAATTCGCCAAATCCTTTTGGCCCTTTAATAATGGCAACTTCGCGCGATTGAATCCCACGAAACTTTGTTTTTGTGGGAAGTGAAAAAACTTGCAGCGATGCAAGTAATTCATCAAGCATTATGGACGCTTTGGATATTTCTCAAAATTTGGTGGGCGCTTTTCTTTGTATGCATCGCGTCCTTCTTGACCTTCTTCTGTCATATAAAAGAGCAGCGTTGCATCGCCCGCTAATTGTTGAACGCCAGCTAACCCATCATCAGCCGCATTTAAACCAGCTTTTAATAAACGGAGCGCCATTGGCGAATTGCGCAACATTTCGCGCGCCCATGAAACTGTTTCAGCTTCTAATTCTTTAATCGGAACAACTGTATTTACCAATCCCATGTTCAACGCTTCAGTTGCATCGTATTCGCGAGTCATGAACCAAATTTCGCGCGCTTTCTTCTGACCAACATGAGCCGCTAATAATCCTGCGCCATATCCACCATCGAACGAACCAACCATCGGTCCGGTTTGGCCAAACTTTGCATTGTCGGCTGCAATTGTTAAATCACAGACCACATGTAAAACATGTCCACCACCTATTGCCCAACCGGCGACCATTGCAATCACTGGTTTTGGTAAGCGACGAATTTGTATTTGCAGATCTAACACATTTAGTCGGCCAATTCCTTTCGCCGCTAATTTGTCATCACCAATATATCCATCGTCGCCGCGAACATTTATGTCACCGCCGGAGCAAAATGCTTCTTCGCCCGCGCCGGTCAGAATTACAACACCAACAGATTCATCATCACGCGCAATATCAAAAGCTTCTTTTAATTCAATAATTGTTTGGGGGCGAAACGCATTCCGAACTTCCGGACGATTAATTGTTATCTTTGCAATGCCATCGCCAGTTTCGTAAACAATGTCACTAAAACCAAAATCGCCACGTTTCCAATTGGGAATATTGCGAGCGCCGAATTCGCGCTTAATTGGCTTACTCATGTTTCCCCTTTTTTGCGTCATTCATTAATGGCTATAGCCTACGCAAGACATGGAACCTCGCAAATTGCTCCGTTATCAATCCACCTGGACTGTGGCAGAAGTAATGAGCCACTTGGTGGGCGCGCTATCGGGTACCGGTCCAGCATTAGTTTTTGGAAATTTTTCAGCTGAAACTGTCCCGTCAAATATTGCGGTAGTTATTTCAACTAGTGGTTCTACTGGTCGAGCAAAAAATGTTGCGTTTACTTCTGGATCGCTTTTAGCAAGTGCAAAACTTTCAAATGAATTCCTAGCCGCAAAACCTGGTGATCGCTGGTCATTATTAGTGCCGCCGATTCATGCCGCTGGATTAAACGTATTAGTTCGATCTTTAGAACTTGGGACCGAACCTGTTACTGATCCAAATATCAAAGTGGAATTTTCGGCAATCGTTGCAACGCAGTTATATCGCGCGTTGCACGGAGACGAAGTTTTGCTAAATCATTTAAGAAATGCCAAAGCTGTGTTGTTGGGCGGAAGCGCAATTGATGACTCGCTGCTCGCGGCAGGGAAAGCTGCTGGAATAAATTTGATTACGACTTATGGCATGACCGAAACTTCCGGTGGCTGTGTTTATAACGGAGCGCCTCTGCCAGGCGTAGCGATTCGAATCAATAAAACTATTGAAATCAAATCTCCAACTTTGGCGGCAGATTATTTGGGTGACAGTTCTTTATGGCGACAAAAAATGATAGATGGCTACTTTATTTCTGATGATCTTGGTGAATTGGAAAACGGACTCCTAAAAATAAATGGGCGGATTGACGATGTAATTATTAGTGGTGGCAAAAATATTTCTTTGAGTGAAGTTGAGACTCAACTTCGGGCAAACTTTCCCCAAGTGGAAATCGCCGCTTTTGGCGCTCCTGATAAGGAATGGGGTACGTCATTAAACTTAGCGACGGTTGGCAACTTAAATCAGAATAAAATTAACGATTTCCTACATGAAAAATTTGGCATAAAAGCGATGCAGCTAATTTCATTGCAAGAAATTCCAAAATCGGCACTTGGAAAAATAGATCGTGGCGCGTTAATGAATTTATTAAGTAAGGTTGATTAATGAAGAATTGGATTGATGGCGCAAGACCAAAAACGCTACCGGCTGCAATCGCACCGGTAGCGGTAGGCACAATTTTGGCTAATACAGAAATTGATTTAATTAATTTACTTCTTGCGGCATTAGTAGGTTTATCGCTTCAAATTGGTGTTAATTACGCAAATGATTATTCAGATGGCATTAAAGGTTCAGATCAAAATCGAATTGGACCAAAGCGTTTAGTTGCCAGCGGCGCAGTTTCGGCGAAATCAGTAAAAGTTGCGGCATTTATCGCTTTTGTAATTGCGGCAATTGCTGGAAGTTACTTATCTATCCGGACTTCACCAATTTTGATTGCCGTAGGTGTTGCTGCAATTTTATCGGCCTGGGGCTACACCGGCGGAAAGAACCCATATGGCTACAAAGGATATGGCGAAGTTTTTGTATTTATCTTTTTCGGTTTAGTAGCCACTGTTGGAAGTTTCTATGTACAAAATCCAGATTTAAATTTGAAGATTTTCCTTGCTGCTATTGCATGTGGTTTAACGGCCTGTGCATTATTGATGATTAACAACATTCGAGATTTACCGAATGATGCAAAAATTGGTAAACGCACCTTGGCTGTGAAATTAGGCGAAACAAATGCCAAAGCTATGTATAGCGCTTTTCTTTTTGTCGCAGTATTAATAACTACGCCAATTAGTTGGATCACACTCTTCGCACTGCCATTGGCCTCATCGCTAAGCAAAGAGGTTTCCAATAAGAAAGGTGCGGAGCTAATTTCCACGCTTGGGAAAACGGGACGTTATCAACTGCTGTTGGCGCTACTAATTATGGTTGGGGCTAAAATTTAGTCATGATTCGCGCCCTGATTCCAATTCTGATTCTTGCTTTAACTATTTACGCTTTGATTGATTGCGCAAAAAATCCGGAGCCAAAAAATTTACCTAAATGGGGTTGGATTCTTTTAATTATTTTGATTGAACCAATTGGTGCAATTGCTTATTTAATTGCCGGGCGCTCAAATCGTGGACCAAATCGCGGTGGCCGGAAACGAATCATTCCGCCAGATGACAATCCAGATTTCTTACGTAAACTTTAAATCTTTATAAACCGGAGTAAGTGTGTTTTCCGGTGCCCCAAACGTTTACCCAAACATAGTTAAATAAAAAGGTAGACCCGGCAATTAAACAAAGCCAAGCAGCTTTGCGTCCCTTCCAGCCTACGGTTACTCGCGCATGTAAATAAGCGGCATAACCAACCCAAGTAATGAATGCCCAAGTTTCTTTTGGATCCCAGCCCCAATAACGACCCCATGCGCTCTCCGCCCAAATTGCACCTGCAATAACGGCAAATGTCCAAAGTGGGAATACAAATGCAATTAATCGATATGAAAGTTGATCCAAAACATCTAGTGAAGGAATTTTTTCCGCCCAAGCTGGTCGATTTTCGCCATATTTTTCTAATAATAAATAAGTTGCTGCAATTACATTTGCAAGTAAGAAAACTCCACCGCAAATAATCGCGGCCGAAACATGTATCACCAACCAAGTTGATTTAAGTGCCGGAACTAATGGCGCGGTTGGGCGATATAACAAAGTTATCGCAGTGCCTAAAGTTAATAAAACTGAAAATGTCACAAAGATTCCGAGCCAACGCAAATCGTATTTGCGAAGCGTCGCCAAATAAGCCAAAGCAAAAGCAAAAGATCCGGTAATGGAAAATTCATACATGTTGCTCCATGGCACTCGTCCAGCTGAGATTCCACGCGCAACAATGGCAATCAATAAAACAGCAGTACCGAGAAATGTTAAAGCAGTAGCGATCCGGGTTGCCTTTTCACCTTTAGTCGATTTCCAAGCCAAAGCGAAAGCATTTGTAAAGAAAGCAAGTGCAAAAACAAACATGCTGGAATAAACCGCATAATTTGAAAAATACGCCCATGCACTCTTACTCATTTATTTTCCTCACCAACTCATTAATTTCATCCGACAAACCTGGTGCTGCATTTTTTGCTAGACCAGCAATTTCTAATTTGTTCTTAGAAACTTCTCGAATCCAGATTCTTCGTTGTCTCGCAAATAACGAAGCTAATAATCCAAGAATTGCCAATAATGCGCCAATCAAAGCCAATGATTTCCCAGGATCCTTTACGATTTGTAAGTTAACCCACGGTACATAACCTTCAAATGTGATTGAGCCCTCTTTGAACGAAAAGGTTTGTCCAACTTTCATTGACTTCAAACCAATTTGAAAAAGTTTCTTGGTATCAATTTTGTAAATTGATTGTGGAATTCCATTATCCAGCCCTAAATCACCACGCCAAGCTGCAACAAAAAGTCTTGGATTAAGCGCTTCAGGGTAAGTCGATCTTGCTGGTTGACCTTTTGCTTGTTCAAATGTTGGAAAGAATTGCGCGACAAATCCAAGTTGCGGATTCATGTCCGGCACTTTGATTGCGCCATTCGATGCAAGATTTCCATCTTGGGGTAAAAATGGAATTGGCCCTTGTAGAACTATTTTTTCGTTGGCATCGCGAACGGTAACGATTGGTGAATAACCGTTTGCCTGCAAATAAATAGAGGTGTCGCCATATTTAAGCGGTTTATTTACTTTAATTATTTTCTTGACCGCTTCTCCAGTTGGACTTGGCGCAGTTAAAACTGTGAGCGTGTAGTCGGTTGGCTGATTGGTTTTTGGATTGTATTTAGCAACAAAATTTGTTGGTTTGATTAAGAATGGTGGCAAATCACTTGGTGTCGTCAATTTTCCATAATTAATAGAATCGTAACTCGTAGGGGTATTAGTGAAACGTTCACCGATATTAACAATGGCATCACCGCGAACACCAAAAAGTGAACTAAAACTAATTCCGAGCAAAATCAAAATAAGAGATAAATGAAAAAGTAAATTGCCAGTCTCGCGCAAATAACCTTTTTCAGCAGAAATTGAATTGGTTTCCCGACGAATTCGAAATTTTGCAGATTTCAATATTGATTCGGCTTTATCTATCGAACCCACGAAATCTTGGTAAAAAGACATTCGATCGAGTCGACTTGGAGTCGCCGGAGGTTTTGCCAAAGCGGATTTGGCATGTTCGATAGTTCTTGGAATTACACAGCCAATCAGTGAAATAAAAAGCAGAATATAGATCGCGCTAAACCATGGAGATCCATAAACATCAAAAAGTGAAAGTTGGTCATATAACTTTGCGCGGGAAGGATTTTTCGAAAAATATTCTTGTACTTGCATTGGCGCACTAGTCCGCTGTGGAATTAACGAACCTGGAATTGCAGCAATACCTAATAACAAGAGAAGTAATAACGCAGTCCGCATGCTGGTTAATTGGCGCCATACGTAGCGTGCAGCAAAAATCATTAAATCACCGGAACGAATCCGCTAATCAGCGAACGAAGTTCATTCATTAAGAAATTCCAAATTCCAAATATTTGGAAGAGACCAATAATTATTAATGCGATCCCCCCAATTTTGCTGACTAAATCACCACGAACCAATAACCATTTTCTGACTGCAGCTGCTTTTTCAATGAAAATAGCAAAGAAAATAAATGGTGCGCCTAAACCAATGCAGTACGCCAAAGATAAAACAGCTCCACGGTTTGCGCTTGCACTAGCAAAAGCAAGTGATTCAACGGCAGCAAGAGTTGGACCAATACATGGCGTCCATCCAATTCCGAAAAGAAAACCCAGAATCGGTGCGCCAAGCAATCCAGCATTCGCGCTTTTATTTAATTTAAATGAAGGTACGAATGGAATCTTTCCCATAAAAATCAAACCCATCAAAATCGTAAATCCACCAAGGATTCGAGTAAGTAGCGCTTCGTTCGCAGTAACTATTGCGCCGATACCACCGAATGCCGCTCCGTATAAAACAAAGAGTGTGGAGAAACCTAAAACAAATAGCAGCGCGCCAAGAATTCGACGATTTGAATTGCCGGCGGCGTAACTTAAATAGCCAGGAACTAATGGAAGTACGCATGGACTGGCAAAACTAATTAGACCAGCGAAAAATGCGACTGGAAATGCGACCATTAAATTTGCTTCAAAAATTAAATCAATCACTGGGTCGCCTCGATTAATTTTCGTAATTTTGCCACTGTTACTTGTCCACTGATACTGCCAACAACTTTATGATTTTTTCCGAGCACAATCGTGGATGGAATTGCATTTGCTGGTGCTACAGATCTAAATTTTAACAAAAGCGTGTCATCGATAATTGTTGGGTAATTTATTTTAAAACGATCAACAAATGCATTGGCGGTTGATTCGTTATCTCTTGTCAGGATTCCAACAAATTGCACTTCTGGATATTGTTTAGCTAACGCAACTAAAGTTGGCGCTTCGGCTCGGCACGGCGCGCACCAGGATGCCCAAACATTAACGACT
>JBDLPY010000012.1:0-9242 GCA_039800785.1 Actinomycetota bacterium | reverse complement strand
AGATATTACCTTTGCCATCACATCGATATCGTCAATCATTTCAAATGGAACGTTATGTTTTCTGAGTTCGGTGGCTATCAGCTCGCGATCGGTGCCAATTAAAAGCGCGTGTTTGATTCGAGATTTGGCGCGTTCTACTAGTTCAACCATTGAAGCACCTTTTGCTAATCCCCCAGCAATCCAAATTGCGCTATTGCAAGCCAAAATTGAAGCTAGCGCAGCATGCGGATTTGTTGCCTTGGAATCATTCACCCAACTAATGCCATTTTTTTCTAAAACAACTTCAATCCGATGGCGACCTGGGCGGAAATTTTTAATTGCCGTACGAATATCTGACAGCTCTTCGCCTGCAGCACGTGCCAATCCAGCAGCGGCAAGTGCATTAGAGACGTTGTGCGGAACCGTTGGAATGACTTCAGTTAATTCAGCTATCAAACCGGCTTCCATTGGATCTGGCACAAATGCACGATCAACTAATAACTCTTCGACGAGACCCAACTCGCCGGCGTCCGGTGTTTCCAAAGAGAAGAAAATCTTTTTCCCTGGCCAACTTTGGCTCGATTTAACAACCAAACCATCTTCCCCATTTAGAATTCCAATTTCAGCGTGGGCTAATAATTTAATTTTATCTGCTGCGTAATTAGTAAAACTTCCATGCCAATCAGTGTGATCATCAGCAATGTTCAATATTGCTACCGCTTCAAATTTAGCTTCCCGCATCCAGTGAATTTGAAATGAAGAAAGTTCAACGACCAAGTTTGAAAACCCACCGGATATTGATTCGATAACCGTTTTACCCACATTGCCACAGGCAATTGAATTTGAAATCATGGCAGAAGCCAATTCGGTGGTTGAAGTTTTTCCATTTGTTCCAGTGATTGCAAACCACTTCTGCCCAACCGGACGATTTTGCCAAGCAAGATCAATTTCATTTGTGACTTCGATTCCGCGATTTTGTAATGCCATCACCAGCGGATGGCTTGGTTTCCAACCAGGAGAAACCACAGCGAAATCGAAATCTAAATTTTCTAAATCAGCAATATTGTGAGTTTCAAACTCGGTTTCTTTTTCATCTGCAACTTTAACTATGGCGCCTTTAGCTAATAGAAATTTTGCAACTGCGCTACCCGTTACGCCGCCGCCTAAAATTAAAGCGCGCTTGCCATTCATTAATTAACTACCCATTGGGCATAAAACAGACCTAGCGCCATTGCAACTGATAAACCGGCAATAATCCAAAACCGGACCACAATTGTTACTTCACCCCAACCAAGTAATTCAAAATGATGTTGCAGCGGCGCCATTTTGAAAATTCGCTTGCCGCCTGAAATTTTGAAATAAACCACTTGCAAAATAGTTGAAAGTGAAATGATTACAAATAAACCACCAATTAAAAGTAAAAGTAATTCGGTTCGAGTAGTCACAGCCAAACCTGCAAGTGCACCGCCGAGCGCTAGCGACCCGGTATCACCCATGAAAATTTTTGCTGGCGATGTGTTCCACCAAAGAAAACCGGTACAGGAAGCGGCAAGAGCCGCAGCAAGCACTGCGAGGTCAAGTGGATCTCGAACTGCATAACAATTTGCTGAAGTTCCGATTGAACAAGATTGGCCAAACTCCCAAACTCCAATTAATACAAAAGCAAGAAATGACATTACGGATGCGCCGGTGGCTAAGCCGTCTAAGCCGTCCGTTAAGTTAACTCCATTACTAGTTGCGGTAACCATGATTACAACCCATACGACAACCATCACTGAACCTAGGACAATTCCAGTTTCGCGAATCGCCGAAAGATTTAATGAGATTGGAGTTAAACCATCGCGATCTGGAAATTTCATTCCAAAAATAGCAAATGTTGCAGCAACAACTACTTGGCCACCGATTTTCTGCCATGCCGTTAAACCGAGCGATCTTTGTTTAGCTACTTTTAACCAATCATCTAAGAATCCAACAAAACCTAAACCTATAAATAATCCAATTACTAGTAACGCTGAAGATGAAATAACGGTGCGAGAAATTAAATGTGAAATTAAATATCCACCGACTGCGGCAGCTGCTATAACAATTCCACCCATGGTTGGTGTGCCGCGTTTTACTTGGTGAGTTTGCGGTCCATCATCGCGAATGATTTGACCATAACCCCGTTTAGCAAGTGCTCTAATAAGTAACGGGGTACCAAAGAAACTAAATAGGAGTGCGAATACTCCAGAGAAAAGAATTTCTCTCAAAGTTCACCCCTTTCTAGCCAAGCGGCAATTATTCCGTCTGATAACTCATTAAGCGCTTCGGCGCGAGAAGCTTTTACTAAAACCACATCTCCTGGAGAAATCTCCCTCGCGTACTCGAGCGCTTTTTCCAAGGAATCCGCATTAATTCCACCGTAATTGCTTTCTTTTACGCCAATTAAATGATCGATGCCTAGCTCTGTTGCGAGCAATCCAATGTTTGCATGCGCCTCATTACTTGTTGAACCCAATTCATGCATTTTGCCGAGAAAGGCCCAAGAAGAACCGCCACGTTCTTGCGCGAAGAGCGCCAAAGTGCGAAGTGCTGCAGTCATTGATTCCGGATTCGCGTTATAAGAATCATTAATAATTAATAGGCCAGGCAAATCGTGAAGTTCCATTCGCCATTTACTTTTCGGTTCTGCCGTAGAAAGTGCCGAAGCAATTTTTTCAGTTGGGACATTAAATGCAACACCTACCGCTGCCGCAGCAAGTGCATTTGAAATTTGATGTAAACCGACGAGACGAAGCGAAACCGGAGCGCGATCTTCTGGAGTTACTAAATCAAAATATGGATAACCCTCCCGAGATTCGACATCTGCTGCGCGCACTAAACAATCTGATTTTTCGCCAAACGTAATAGTTTTGCCTTTGAAATTCTTATTTAATTTTGGCGTCAATTCATCATAAGTTCCCAAAATAGCGACGCCGTCATTTGGCAGGGCATCGATTAGCTCGCCTTTGGTTTTGGCGATTATCTCCCTTGAACCAAATTCACCTAAATGTGCGCTACCGATTGTTAAGACAACGCCAATGTTTGGCTGAACAATTTCTGCCAAATATTTGATATCACCCGGATGGCGCGCACCTAATTCGGTTATGCAGTATTTAGTTGAGTTATCACACTTTAGTAAAGTTAACGGAGCTCCTAGTTCGTTGTTATATGAACCTTCAGAGGCGACGGTTTCGCCAAATTGACTCAGCATCTGATTAAGTAATTCTTTAGTGGTTGTCTTGCCTTGGGAACCAGTAATTGCAACTACTTTTAAATCTGGTAATTGAGATCGAACGAATTTCGCAATCTCGCCTAACGCTTTTAGAACGTCAGGTACTCGAATATGTGGCTCTGGGACTTCCTTTGAAGTTAAACCAAAAATCGCACCATTACTAATCGCAGCTTTTATGAATTGATGGCCATCTAAATTTTCACCTTTTAACGCAAGAAAAAATGATCCTGGTTTCGCCTCACGTGAATCAAACACTGGTGCCTGAGTGATCGTTGTGGTTCCATCACAATTGGTGGTTCCACCAGTGATTTGGCAGATTTTTTCAACTGTTAAATTAATCATCAATTGCCCGCAATTGCATTAGCCAAAACTTTTAAATCATCAAAAGGCAATTTTGCGCCGTTAATCTCTTGGCCAGATTCGTGGCCTTTACCCAAGATTGCAATTACATCCCCTGGCTTAGCCATTGAAACCGCTTTCTCAATTGCCTTTTTGCGATCGCTTATTACTTCTCCAGAATGATTACCAACCATTTCTTTCAATATTAATTCTGGATTTTCACTCCGTGGATTATCGCTAGTAAATATTGCTATATCGCTGAATTTAACTAAGGCATCACCCATCAGAGGTCGCTTACTGCGATCACGATCGCCGCCACATCCCAATACTGCAATTAAATTTCCAGAAGTTAATCTCTTGGCAGCTGCAAGAACGCGCTGCACCGCATCTGGGGTATGTGCATAATCAACAAATGCTGTGAATGGCTGACCTAATTCGACTTTTTCAAAGCGACCAGGTGCGCCACGATATTTCGATAAATTTGCTGAAATGTCGATTGGCTCGACACCACTTAGAACTGCGATTGCAATAGCAAGTAACAAATTATCTAAATTGAAATCACCGATAAGCGGAGTCCGTCCTTCAATAAGAATTCCACCGGTGCCACGAATTCTGATTCGTTCTCCATCGATGGATTCGTAGTGCCAATCAGCTTTCGAAGAGTTACGTGAAATTGTGACCACCGGAATATCTGTTAATTCAGCTAAACGTTGGCCAAATTCATCATCAATGTTAATAACAGCTTGGTCACTTAATCCAAATTGAAAAAGCTTTTGCTTGGCATTGAAGTAATTTTCGATATTTTGGTGGAAATCCAAATGATCTTGCGTTAAATTGGTAAATCCAACAATATTAAAATGTGATCCCGATATGCGGTGAAGTTCTAAACCGTGACTTGAAACTTCCATCGCGACAGCGCGAACATGACGTTCGCGCATGGTGGCCATTAGTGATTGCAAATCAGATGCTTCTGGCGTGGTGTGCGAACTTGGCAGGATTTCAGAATCAATCAAAGTATTCACGGTTCCGATTAATCCACTACTCCAGCCAGCTGCTTGCCAAATCTGATGTAGCAAAGTTGTGACGGTGGTTTTGCCATTAGTACCAGTTATGCCAACGGTAAACATATTACGCATTGGTTGATCATGAAATGCAGCAGCTAATTCGCCAACTAATTTACGTGGATTACCAACGACAATGGTTGGCAAATTTTTTACTAATTCAGATCCAGTTGCGTCAGTTATTACCGCTATCGCGCCTTGTTTCGCTGCTTGGGCAGCGAATTCTGCGCCATGATGTTTTGCGCCTTCGATTGCGACAAAAATATCGCCTGGCATAACATCGGTTGCATTTTGCGCTACGCCACTAACTTCAAAATCGGAACCGAAATATTCGATTCCGATTGCGTTAGCTAATTTAGAAAATTTAATTGCTTTAGTTTCAAGCGGCCGAATCACGTTTGACCTCGGCTTCGTTCAGCGCCAATGGTTTTGGTTTGCCACCAGTTGGCGCAATTGCTTTCGATTGCAAAACGAAACTCATTACATCGTGAAAAACTGGCCCACCTAGCGCTCCACCCCAGTGCATACCCTGTGGTCGCTGAATCGTTACGTTAATAACGTATTTTGGATTATCGGCTGGGGCAAACCCAATAAATGATGCGGTGTATCCGCTATAACAATTGCAACTTGAATCGTGACGCATCGCAGTACCAGTTTTTCCAGCAACTCGATAACCTTTAATCGCTGCAGTTGGCGCAGTTCCATTTGGCGAAACAACGCTCTCCATCATTAAGCGCATTGTTTTTGCCGTTTCGGAACTTACGACGCGCACGCCTTTGTTATTTCGTTTAGCTGGCGTGAAACGTCCTGATGCATCTGCCGTTCCTGCAATAACAGTGGGCGAAACTCGAACTCCGTCATTGGCGATAGTTGCGAAAACTTGAGTTGCCTGCATTGCAGTCACAGAATAACCCTGGCCAAAGGCAATTGTTGGCAAAGATGTTCCGCTCCATTTATTTACCGGCGCTAATAAACCAGCTGATTCTCCTGGTAAACCTGAATTAGTACTTTCGCCAATTCCAAATTTACGTAAATAGTCATAAAGTTTTTGCGAACCTAAATTTTCGCCAATCATGATTGTTCCGGTGTTACTTGAAACTGCCAAAATGCCAGTCGTGGTTAACCGTTGCGTTTGATGAAATTCGTGATCTTTTATTACGCTATTGAAGCGCTTAACTTTATATGGAACAGAAAAAACTGTTGTTGGTTTGACTAAATTCTCCTCGATAGCCGCCGCAATAGTCATAACTTTGCCAGTGGAACCAGGTTCGTAAACTTCCTGCACTGAAGGGTTTGAAAAATCAGATAATTTCAATTTCTTGGTGTTATTTGGGTCAAAAGTTGGTGCAGTTGCATGCGCCAAAATTTCGCCGGTTTTTGGATCCATAACAATGACTGTGCCACTTAGTGCGGATGAACGCTTTACTGCATCAGTAATTGATTTTTCTGCGACCCATTGAATATCGCGATCAATTGTTAAACGAAGTGTTGACCCAGGTTTTGCTTCATTCTTGATTTGTTGCGAGCCTGGAATTCGAGTACCGAATCCGGTAGCAATTGCTGCTTGGCCGTTAATGCCAGATAGCGTTGAATTCCAAGCGCTTTCTAGCCCTGCAGCGCCATTTCCATCATCTTTTGTGAAACCCAATAAAGATGCAACTAAATGCCCAGAAGGATATTCGCGGGTGTACATCCGTTCCGCGAAAATTCCAAGAATTCGTTGGTCCATGTTCTCTGGCTTAAGCGAATTATTGAAATTTGAGATATCAATTTTCATTTGCTTCCACACCGCTGGTTTAACTGATTTTGCAATTTCAAACCAACGAGCTTTACCAGTAACTTTATTTTCAATTTCTGCGGCAGTTACGCCCGAATTTGTTAAATATGGTGCGAGAAATTCTGCAGTCTTTGTTGGATTGGTAACCATTTTTTGATCAACCACGATGCGATATGAATCTACGCTTCGAGCAAATGGGTCACCTTTGCTATCTGTAATAGCGCCGCGCGGTGCCAGCAAAGTGGTGGTCTGAGTCATTTCACTTTGCGCCCGCTGCACATAACCATTTGCCGAAACGGTTTGGACTCGAACTAATTGACCCATAATCGCTGCGGCAAAAATTACAAATGCCAACACTAATTGAATAAGTCGACGTTCAAAAAGTTTTAAATTAGCCATTTTGTAACTCCAAGTAGCTAATGTTTTTTGCTGGAATCATTCCCATCGATTTTGCCTCAGCCGCTAATCTGTCCGGCGTTGCAAGATTGGAAATTTTTCGATTAATTTCATCTTTCTGGCTTACTAATTGTTGATTCTTAATCTGAAGTTCGTTAAGCAAAAATGCATCATTTGTGGCCAATGAATTTAAAATTAAATAGATAGTCAAAACTGCGGTTCCGACAAATGTTCCGAAAATGATCAATGACTTATTGCTTGCCGACTCGCCAGATTCCAATTCAGGAACTAATCGCAGAACCACTCTCGAGCCACGTTCGACAACGGCTTGTCGCGTTTTTTCATATACGGGAGCAATTAGAGGTAACGCCATTACGCAGCCACCTTTTCAATTGCCCGGATTCGAACCGATTGCGCTCTTGAATTTGTTGCAATTTCTTCTTCGCTTGCGCCTTCACTTCCACGTATCAACAACGAAAATTTCAATTCATGTCCTGGTACCAAAACAGGTAAATCTCTTGGCAAAGTTGAAGTGGTAACTGATGCAAATGCTTCTTTTACTATTCGATCTTCAAGGGATTGGAACGAAAGAACGACTAATCGCCCACCAATATTTAATAGCTCTAGGGCTTGCGGAATTGCTCGGGAAATAACGCCTAACTCATCGTTAACTGCAATTCGAAGTGCTTGAAAAGTACGTTTTGCAGGATTGCCACCGGTGCGTCTGGTTGCTGCCGGAATTGCTGTTTTTACAATCTCCGCCAATTGACTTGTGGAATTAATTGGTCGCGCAGCAATAATTGAATCAACAATTCTTGGGGCAAACTTTTCTTCGCCATAAGTACGTAAAATTCTTACTAATTCGTTCTTTTCCCAAGTATTTACAATTTCATTTGCGGAAATACCCTGACTTTGATCCATTCGCATATCTAGTGGCGCGTTTTGCGAATAAGAAAAGCCACGTTCGGATTGATCAAGTTGCATGGAAGAAACACCTAAATCGAAGAGCGCTCCATCGATTTTTTGATAACCAAAACAATTTACGACCTCGGTAATGTGATCAAAAACTGCATGAGCAATTTGAATACGATCACCAAAATTTGAAAGGCGCGATTTTGCTTGTTCAATTGCTGACTTGTCGCGGTCGATGCCAATAATTTTTAAATTTGGAAAGCGATCTAATAGAGCGTAGCTATGTCCGCCAAGACCTAAAGTGGCATCAACTAAAACTGGATTTTCACTTTTCAAAAGTGCGGGTGCCAGAAGTTCGATAGAACGATCAAGTGCTACAGATACGTGCATCTTCCCTCCCCCGTTAATTCGCTGTCTTCTAACTGTTATTTCCTTTGGTCACCGCCGGCCGACGGATCTGTTCAAATGGCGCCGGGGAAGTGGCGTCACTTGGCTGATGGTCGGCGGTGGCCAAAGGAAATAATTTTTAGAAGAGTCCCGGGAAAACCTCCTCGGAAACATCAGCGAAACCTTTTTCACTTTGTTGTAAATATTTCTTCCAAGAAGTGGCATCCCAAATTTCGACGCGAGTATTTGCACCAATAACAACGCAGTCTTTTTCAAGTGATGCGTATTCGCGCAAACCTTGCGGAATTGTTACGCGGCCTTGGCGATCTGGAATTTCGTCGTGTGCACCAGCAAACATCACACGTTGGTAATCACGAGCTGCTTTTGCAGTAACCGGCGCTTGTCGCAATGTGTCAGTAATAGTTTGAAATTCACTTGCTGGAAAAACATAAAGGCAACGTTCTTGGCCTTTGGTAATTACCAAACCGCTTGAAAGATCATCACGGAATTTGGCGGGAAGGATTAATCGCCCCTTCTCATCAAGGCGCGGCTCGTGGGTGCCGAGAAACATCTGGCCCCCTTCCCCTGGTTCCAGCTAACAATTCCCCACTTTACTCCACTTTCCTCCTTTTTCAACCACCTAAACCCACTTTTTACCCCACTGCTCCCCACAGCTATTTTTGGTTTTTGGCATAAAAAAACCCGCCTCGAAGGCGGGTTAGAAGGTTGGGTTTGGCTTACTCGAAATTGCGGCGATTCCAGCGATCTTGCATCTTGCTATTTACCGCGGGTTTTGAGCGCTTTGCCTTTGGTGCACCCACGCTTGCCAGGTTTGGCATCACTGAAATTGTTCCGGCCAGGGCAATCACAAAACCAATCACTCCCACAATTGGCAGCTGAGTAAATAGCCCAGCAAATAGCGCAACAATTCCAAGCAAAATCAGTACTACCCCAATTGCCGCACCTTTTTTGACCCGCGCTGAAGGGCTAATCGAGAATGTCGATGCCAGCTTTGGGTCTTCAGCAGAGAGCGCGCGCTCCATCTGCTCAAGCATCTCGCGTTCGCGGTCTGAAAGTGGCATGTTTTAACTCTACTACTTTTCTTCACCTTTATATAAGCGGGCAGGCTTAACTTTCT
>JBDLPY010000011.1:0-3055 GCA_039800785.1 Actinomycetota bacterium | reverse complement strand
CCAGCTGGACACACCAAACTTTTTGCTGACATTGCCGAAACTGGATTATTAATAAGTGAATTTGCACCTGGCGTTCACGCACTTCCAGCAAGATTCTTAACGCGCAACCGATTAATTGCTGCACTAAGTAGCGCGACATTAGTAGTTGAAGCAGCTTTTAGATCTGGTGCACTTCGCACTGCACGCGATGCGGCCGAATTACTTCGCCCAGTTATGGCGATTCCTGGCCCAATTACATCGCCACTATCGGAAGGTTGCCATCGATTAATTGGCGAGCGAGCCGCTGAAATCGTCACAAGTATTGCCGACGCCGTTGAATTTATCGGGATTAATCAATGAGAGAATTGACCGATGGATTTTCACTCTGGCTTCGTGGCAATTGTTGGCCGCCCAAATACCGGTAAATCCACATTAATTAATAAATTAGTTGGTAAGAAAATTGCGATAACTTCGCACCATCCAAATACCACCCGAACCGCAATTCGCGGAATTATTTCTGACGAAAAATTTCAAGCAGTTATTGTTGATACGCCAGGAGTACATAAGCCACGCACTTTGCTTGGCAAACGATTGAATGAAGTTGTTGCTGAAAACATCAGTGATGTCGATTTAATTTTGATGACTTTCCCGGCAAACGAAGCGGTCGGCGCTGGCGATCAGCGAATCATTGGCGATTTAGGAAAACTCCGAAAAATTGCAGTAGTAACTAAAACTGATACTTTGCCAAAAGATAAATTGCCCGAAAAACTAATTGAAATTAGTCAGCTAGCGCAATGGGATGAAATCGTCCCGGTATCAGCTATCACTGATTCGCAAGTTGGTTTATTGCGCGAACTAATTGCCCAAAAAATGCCGGTCGGACCTAAATATTATCCAGACGAACAATTGAGCGATCAAAGCGACGAGCAATTAATCTGCGAGCGAATCCGCGAAGCTGCGCTAAAAGATGTCCGCCAAGAATTACCTCATTCAATTGCAGTCACGATTGATGAAATGAGCACAAAAAAGGGAGTCATGAAAATTCACGCCACAATTCATGTTGAGCGGGATTCACAACGTGGGATTTTGCTCGGCAAAGGTGGCGAAAATTTAAAAACTATTGGGACTAAAGCTCGATTAGATATCGAAAATTTATTGGGTCAGAAAGTATTTCTAGGACTGCACATCAAAGTTTCAAAAGAGTGGCAGACCGACGCCAAATTGTTAGATCGCTTGGGTTTTCCGGCTAGCTAAATACGATCCAACCAATACCAGCGGTAAACCAAGCGCCATTCCAATCGTAAATTTCTCATTTAACAAGACAACACCAAGCAAGATTGCAATCGCAGTATTTAAATAGGTAACCAGCGAACTGCGCGCTGGACCGATTTCAGCCATCAACATAAAGAAGTAATAGAACGCTAGCGCAGTACTAAAGATGCCTAATCCTAAAATTGAAAAGGTTGCGTTTGTTGAAACTGCTGTTTTTGGTAAATGTAATGCGGCAAAAGGTGCGTAGAAAAGCGCGGTCAATAACATTGAAATTGAATTGATGGTTACACCATCGACCGTTGGTGCTTTTCGGCTAATCATATTGGTGGCGTATGCGTACAAAATTGCCGCAAACACTACGGCGGTAATTGCCAAAATATTTGCATTGCCGGAAAAACTTTCAATTCCGACAATTAAAATTAGCCCAACAAAACCGATCAACATGCCAAATGTTCGCCGCGGCGCAAAAGCTGAATTGTCCCCGCTTAATGCCGCTGCCATGATGGTGGCCCAAATCGGAACTGTGGCAACAAGCAATCCAGTTAATCCAGAATTGATTTCTTTTTCAGCGTTGGTAATCAAAATCCATGGAATCACCATTTCGCACAAAGCATAAAGTGCGATGTATTTAAAGTAGGGAATAGCTGGCTTAATTGCATTTCGTTTAATTGCAATTGGTAGCAGAATCAAAGCCCCAATAAATACCCGAGAAAAAACAATGACAGTTGGTTCATATTCTCTAACTGCGACCCGCATGAATAGATATGGAACGCCCCAAAGTAGGCCAACCAAACCAAAATGCCACCAACTGCGCTTAGACATTAAATCAGTTTACTTTAAAACTTTCTGATAGAGCGCCATTGTTGCTTTTGCAACTGCATCCCAACCAAATTCAGTTTCAGCGCGGTTGCGTCCAGCAATGCCATATTTAATTAATAAATCTGGTTGATTCATAAGATTGATAATTTGCTCTGTTAAATCAGATTCATATTTTTGATGATTTTCAGAGTAATGAACCAATTTTCCAGTTTCGCCATCAGCGACAACTTCTGGAATTCCGCCGACATCTGAAGCTAAAACTGCGGTCGTGCAACCCATTGCTTCTAAATTTACGATTCCAAGCGGTTCATAGATTGATGGACAAATAAAAAGATCTGCGCCCGTTAAAACTGCAGTTAACTCATCATGCGGCAACATTTCTTTGAGCCACCAGATGTTCTTTCGCTTATTTTGTAAATTTGCAATCAGCTCCGCTACTTCATGTCCAATTCCTGGCTCATCTGGGCTACCTGCGGCAAGAACTAGTCCAAAATCATCTGGCACGTTTTGCCAAGCGCGCAATAAGTGAGCTAACCCTTTTTGTCGAGTAATTCGTCCAACGAAGATGGCAAAGCGACCGCTTATTCCATATTTATCAAGTACGACTGGATCATTGTGCGGGGCAAATTTTGAAACATCCACACCATTTCGAATTGTGACAATTTTTTCTGGATCTACATCCGGATAACATTTAATGACGTCGGCGCGCATGCCATCACTCACGGCAATGATCGCGTCGGCAGATTCGTAAGCGCTCTTTTCCACCCAACTAGAAATTGCATAACCACCACCAAGTTGCTCGGCTTTCCATGGCCGAAGCGGTTCGAGGGAGTGCGCACTTAAAACATGCGGTATTCCATGTAACGTCTGCGCAGTAAATCCAGCAAAGTTTGCATACCAAGTATGGCTATGAACTAGATCAACGTTTTTTAAATTCTCCGCAATTGCTAAATCGGTTGCCATCGCAGCCAGCGCTGGGTTTGAG
>JBDLPY010000010.1:0-3269 GCA_039800785.1 Actinomycetota bacterium | reverse complement strand
CAACTTGGGACCAGCCAGTTCCATCTCGCAAATCAATAAATGCCACGCCACCGTGATCGCGTCGTCTAGAAACCCAGCCAGCAAGCGTTACCGTTTTGCCAACAAGTTCTATGCCAAGCGCGCCGGCGCCATGAGTTCGTAACATCTATCCCTTTTATCTTTAATATTTTTGGCTAGTTAAAGAACTTAACTAGGTTGGCAATTCTAACCTGTTCTACCTTGCCCGATTCCATCGCTTTGATTTCAACCAAGCCCGAATTGAGTTCAGTTTCGCCGAGCACGATTGCATACCTTGCACCGGATTTATCTGCTGCTTTCATGGCTCCTTTAAG
Organism: Actinomycetota bacterium; assembly: GCA_039800785.1. Taxonomy (GTDB): domain Bacteria; phylum Actinomycetota; class Actinomycetes; order Nanopelagicales; family Nanopelagicaceae; genus ZLKRG08. The sequence continues at coordinate 2,937 of JBDLPY010000010.1, read as the reverse complement.
CGCACGATCACCAAATGCGATTTCAACTTTTACGCCTTGTTTTCTCAAATCATTGGCAACTTTTAAGGCCAGAGATGAAGCGTCGTTGGAGTTCGAAGAATCTAACGGAATTAAAAACAAATCTGGTGCAGCTAAATCTGCTTTTAATATTCCCTCGGCTTCTGCCGCAAGTAAAACCCGATCAATCCCTAATCCATACCCGATACCAGACAAATCTTGACCACCTAATTCATTCATTAAACGGTCGTATCGTCCGCCGCCACCAATCGCAGATTGCGCTCCCAAATCAGAGTGCGCAAATTCAAAAGTGGTACCTGTGTAGTAATCAAAACCACGCACTAGTTTTGGCGCCAATTCATATTTAATATTTAATTTATCGAGATATTGGCGAACTGAGTTGAAATGTTCCTTTGATTCATCACTTAAATAATCAATGAGCAGCGGCGCTTTCGCCATCATGTCAATAATCTCATCGCGTTTATCATCAAAAATTCGTAACGGATTCAATTGGGCCCGCGCCGCTGTTGCTTCATCTAGTTTCTGTGAAGATAAAAATTTCATTAAATCTATTTTGTGAGCTGCTCTAGATTCCGCATCCCCGAGTGAAGTAATCAATAATTTATAATTTTTCAATCCAACTCTTTTGAAACCGGCATCGGCAATCGAAATAACTTCGGCGTCGATCAATGGATCAGTCAATCCAATTGCTTCAATACCTGCTTGATAAAATTGTCGATAGCGTCCTTTTTGCGGACGTTCGGCTCGGAAAAAGGCACCTGCGTACCAAACTTTTACTGGAAGTTGTCCGCGATCCAAACCATGTTCGATCACAGCTCGCATTACACCTGCTGTGCCTTCCGGTCGTAGCGTGATTGAGCGTCCGCCTCGATCTTCAAATGTGTACATTTCTTTTGTCACGATATCGGTTGATTCGCCAACGCCGCGATTGAATAATTCGGTGTCTTCGAATGCTGGTAACTCTAAGAGTTGATAGCCAGCTAATTTCGCCGGTTCAACTAAACATTCACGGACGAATTCAAATCCAGCTGAACGTGGTGGAAAATATTCGCTAACACCTTTAGGTGCTTGGAATTGCTTCGCCACTCAATATCCCCCGTTATTAGCCTGCTTAAGGTAAGAATTGTATTTTCTTTCAGCGCCAATTGTGGTCTCTGGACCGTGTCCCGGAAGAACTCTTAGTGAATCCGATAACGGAAGCACCTTTTTACGCAGCGTTTCAAACATCGCTTCGCTAGAACCAGTAGGCAAATCGGTTCGTCCAATTGATCCCTGAAATAACACATCACCTGAAATTAGGACTTCGCTATTTACCTTAAACATAATTGATCCGCGGGTATGTCCAGGCGCATGGATCACTTCGAAATCTAAACCCAATAGATTAAGTTTTTCACCATTTTTTACTTCTCGAATTAGATTACTTTCAGAGAATTTTTCGTTGATAAAAGTTGCAGCAAATTCAGAACTAACAGCTCGTTCTGGATTAGTTAAAAGTACGCGGTCCTCTGGATGAACCAAAGTGGGAATTTCATAACCATCCGCAATTGCTCTGATTGAATAGGTATGGTCTAAATGGCCATGAGTTGCCAAAACAGCAACTGGTTTCAAATTGTTTTCATCGCAAATTGCTGAAACTTCATGCGATACATCTGGCATACCTGGATCAACGATTACGCATTCGCTGCCTTTGCTGGAAGCCAAAATCCAACAATTTGTTGCAAACATTTGCGCCGAAAAGGAGGCAATAAACAAGCGGATTTACCCCCAAATTCTAAGTTTTCAACATTTATTGGCTAGATATTGGAAGTAAGGGTACCTTTACCGCCATAAGCAGCACATAACGGAAAGCCTAACCGGCCTACGCGCAACTAGAAGGAGTATTTAATGTCTGAAAATCCAGCTGAAGTAGCAACACATGTTTCACCATCAACTGCAACTGCGTTGATTGGTGATCCTTCTAAGTTTGGTCGCGTCGCTGATGACGGAACGGTTTTTGTTATTACACCGGCAGGTGAACGAGCCGTAGGTTCTTATCCAGGTAAATCGGCCGACGAAGCGCTCGCCTACTTTGTTCGTAAATTTGAAGCAGTTGCATCAGAAGTTGCATTACTAGGCGATCGGATTCGTAGCGGCGCCATGGTTCCATCTGACGCACATGAAGCAGTAAATAAATTACGCGATCAAATTCATCACATCAATGCCGTAGGAGATTTACAAGCACTTGTTTCATCGGTGGATCAATTACCAGCATTAATCGAGGGTTATCGCGCTGATTACGAAGCGAAAAAAGCAGCAGCGAAAGCAGAAAAAGATGCAAAACGTGCCGAAACAATCTCCCTTAAAGAGCGAATTGTTTCTGAAGCCGAGAATTTAACGCAATCTGAAGAATGGAAAAAGGCAAGCGAAAAATTAAAATCTTTGCTTGATGAATGGAAAAAAGCTCCGCGGTTAGATAAGAAAACAGATGCTGAACTTTGGAAACGATTCTCTTCTTCCCGGAATAAATTTGATAAGCGCCGAAGAACTCATTTTGCCAAGATTGGTGAATTGCAAAAAGGTGTTTCAAACGCTAAAAACGAGATCGTTGAAGCTGCCGAGAAGTTGGCAGATTCCACAGATTGGGTAAATACTGCAAAGAAATACAAAGCTTTGATGGATCAATGGAAATCTGCAGGACGCGGAAAACATTCAGATGATGCAAAGCTATGGAACAGATTCAAAGCAGCACAAGATAAATTCTTTGTAGCTAAAAATGCCGATTTAGAAAAGCGTGAAGGCTCTATGGCGGAGAATCAAACTAAGCGTGAAGCGTTACTGCCTAAAATTGAAGCGCTACTGCCATTCGATGATTTAGCAAAAGTTAAAAAGGAATTTCGCGATTTGATGAACGAATGGAGCAAGATTGGTATTACCAAACGC
>JBDLPY010000009.1:0-11547 GCA_039800785.1 Actinomycetota bacterium | reverse complement strand
CGTAGCAATCTTTCACATCATCAACTAATACCCGAATACCAACTAAGTCATAAATTTCGTTGAACTCACGACCGCGATTAACCATTTTTTGATACACCGAAAAATAATGTTTTTGCCGCCCGGTAACGGTGGCTTTAATTCCATCACGCTTTAAATCTTCGGATACGGTATTTATAACCTCGATGCTCATAGCTTCGCGTGAGGGATTTCGCTCTGCAACTAATCGAGCAATTTCTTCAAATTTCTTCGGGTCAATTATTTCAAATGAGAGATCTTCCAATTCCCATTTAATCGCATTCATACCTAACCGGTGCGCCAAGGGAGCATAAATATCTAAAGTTTCTTGCGCTTTCTTGCGCGCCGATTCGGGCTCTACGAATTTCCAAGTTCGTGCATTATGCAAGCGATCGGCAAGTTTTACGACGAGAACTCGAATATCGCGCGACATAGCGATAACCATCTTGCGAACAGTTTCAGCTTCTGCGCTTTCACCATAAGTTAATTTGTCTAACTTGGTTACGCCATCAACCAAATTTGCAACTTCATCACCAAATTCTGATCGCAGTTGTTTTAAAGAATATGAAGTATCTTCAACTGTGTCATGCAATAAAGCAGCGATGATTGTAGCCTTGTCCATTCCGAGATCGGCCAAAATCTTTGCTACTGCAACCGGATGGGTTATGTATGGATCGCCAGATTTACGGAGTTGACCTTGGTGTGCATCGTTCGCAGCCTTATATGCCCGAACTACTTCTGCTTCATCAACTTTAGGATGATGTTGGCGTAATTCACCGATCACCGGGGCGATCAGGTCAGACATAGTTAATAATTAACGACGGCGATTTTTACGTTTAGGTTGATTGCGCGGTCCACGTTCGATTCGAGCATCAAGTTCTGAAACTTGGTTCTCGGTTGCAACATTAACAACGCCACCTTTTGCTGCTACTCGCTTTGCTAACGCTTTCATCTGTGGTTCACGTTCGCGAAGTTGAGCCAAAATCGGCGGCGCAATAAAGATTGAAGAATATGTACCGGTAGCTAATCCGATGAATAGCGCAAGCGAAAGGTCTTTCAGTGTTCCGGCGCCAAGTAAACCTGCACCAACAAAAAGAATTGATCCAACTGGAAGTAGCGCGATTAAAGATGTGTTCGCTGAACGAACCAATGTTTGATTGACGCCGAGATTTACTGCTTGGGAATAGGTATAACGATTGCCGGCAGTAATCGCCCGAGTGTTTTCTCGAACTTTGTCGAACACAACAACTGTGTCATAGAGCGAATAACCCAAAATTGTTAGGAAGCCGATCACAGTTGCGGGCGTTACATCAAAGCCAACTAAGGCATAAATTCCAACGGTAATAAATACGTCGTGAATAACAGCAATAATCGCCGCAGCTGCCATCTTTGGTTCAAACGCGGCTGCAAGGTAAATCAATACAACGATTAAGAAGCCAATTAAGCCGTATAACGCTTTTCGGGTAATTTCCTTACCCCAAGAAGGTCCAATAATTTGGGTATCAATATTTTCAATTGTTACATCAAATTTTGTAGCAAGTGCGTTTTGTAAATTATTTGATTCCTCGGTTGTAAGCGCTCCGGTTTGAACTCGTACCGTATTTGATCCAACTTTTTGGATAATTGTTTCGCCGGTAATGCCCGCTTCGGCTACAGCAGACTCAGCCTGTGCGACTGTCGCGCCATTCTTGTTAATTGCATAAGCTGCACCACCTTTAAATTCAATTCCAAGGTGCAAACCTTGTAAGACTAGCGCCGCAAAAGATGCAACGATAAGTAATGCGGAGAATCCATACCAACGTTTGCGATAACCAATAATGTTAAATGATGTCTCGCCGCGATGAAGCCGGCCACCGAGTCCAGTTAGTTTTGACATCGATTAAGCCCCCTGTCGAATTCCGCCCAAACTTTCTGGCGATAAACCGGAAAGTTTTGAACCTGAGTTGAAGAATTTTGTACCCGCAAGAATTGACATAAGCGGTTTGGTAAACCAGAAAACGACAGCTAAGTCGATCAAAGTAGTTAAACCTAACGTGAAAGCGAATCCACGTACGCCACCAACTGCGAAGAAATAAAGCAAAACCGCAGCGATGATCGATACGAAGTCGGCAACCAAAATAGTGCGACGAGCACGTTGCCAGCCAGTTTCAACTGCCGAGCGAAGTGAACGACCTTCGCGAATTTCATCTCTTACGCGTTCGAAGTAAACAATAAAGGAGTCTGCCGTAATACCAATTGAAACGATCGCACCAGCGATTCCGGCTAGCGTTAATGTAAATCCAATTGTTTTACCCAATAAAGTAACTGATAAATAAAGAATCGCGCCGGCGATAACTAAAGAACCAGCTGACACCAAACCCAATCCTCTGTAAAACGCGAAAATGTAAAGCACAACTAAAAGCAAACCGAGTCCACCAGCAAGCAAACCGCCATGTAATTGGTTTGCGCCAAGTGTTGGTGAAACTTGTTGAATTTCGCCACGATCAAATGCAAGTGGCAGCGCACCGTATTTCAGAACGTTAGCTAATCCCGTTGCATCTTCTTGTGTGAAAGAGCCCGTAATTTGGGCGCTACCAGAATTAATTGGTTCGTTAATTCGCGGCGCTGAAACAACTTGACCGTCTAGAACAATCGCTACTTGGTTCAGTGGCGTTCCAAGATTTGTTACTCGAGTTGTGAGTGCTCCGAATTTCTTTGTGCCTTCTCCGTTAAATTCTAAGAAAACCATCCAAGCTGCACCAGTGTTTGGATCAACACCTGCAGATGCTTTTGCAATTTCGCGACCTAAAACTTCTGCCGGACCTAGAATGTATTTGGTTGCAGAATTCTGACCGCAAGTAACAATCGTGTCCGCAGGTTGATCGGTACCAGTTCCTTGATGCGCTTCAGCTTTTGTGCAATCTAGAGCGGCAAATTTTGCATTTACGTCAGCGCTAACTCCAGTTGCAGGTGTGGCTGACCCAGCAGCGCTACCAGTACCGCTGTTATCTTCCGCTAAAACTTGGCGGAAACGAAGTTCGGCAGTTTGTCCAACTAAATCAACTACCTGTCGACCAGTATCGCCTGGCACTGAAATAACAATTTGTCTATTAGTTCCAGAACCTTGAGCCGCAACTTCTGATTCGGCAACTCCCAAAGAGTTAACACGTTGTCTAATAATTGATACTGCTTGATCAATCGCTTCGCTCGTAACTTTGCCTTTGTCACCTGGTGCAATTCGAGGTTGAAGTGTCACGCTGGTACCACCGCGCAGATCTAATCCAAGGCGAACTTTCCCGGCATCAAAGAAGATGGCGCTAGCGCCAGCAATAATGATTACTAGGAAAAGAACCGCAAGTGTGCGACCTGGGTGACCAGATTTCTTAACTGATTGCGATTGTGTAGACATAGTGCGAGAGTTTAAGCGTCAAAATCAGATGTGTCGAAATTGCGCGGTATTGAGTGGCCCAGATGACTAAATCCCAAGGGTGTTGCCACTCGCCCTCTAGCGGTTCTGGCAATTAAACCTGTGCGGACAAGAAATGGTTCAGCAACCGCTTCAATTGTCTCGATCTCTTCACCCACTGCTATCGCAAGCGTTGAAACTCCAACTGGACCACCATTAAATCTTTCAATTAGCGCCGTTAAAACTGCGCGATCTAATCGATCTAATCCAAGTTGATCTACTTCGTAAGTTGTTAACGCTGCCTTTGCGATTTCAATCGTAATCTCTTTCGCATTGTTTACTTGCGCATAATCACGAACTCGTCGCAGTAATCTGTTGGCGATTCGAGGTGTTCCACGCGAACGTCCAGCAATCTCATCGATTGCATCTTGATTAATTGATAAATTCAAAATTTGTGCGCTACGACTAATTATTTTTGCTAATTCTTCTGCTTCGTAAAACTCTAAATGTGCTGTGAAACCGAACCGATCTCGAAGTGGTGCTGGCAATAATCCAGCGCGCGTGGTGGCACCAATCAATGTGAATCGCGGTAGATCAAGTGGAATCGCAGTGGCGCCCGGTCCTTTGCCAACGACAACATCGATTCGGAAATCTTCCATTGCTAAATAAAGTAGCTCTTCAGCTGGTCTAGCTAATCTATGAATTTCATCTAAGAAAAGTATTTCGCCTTCGGTGAGCGAGGAAAGAATTGCAGCAAGATCTCCCGCATGAGTAATTGCTGGACCACTCGTTATTCGAATCGGCGCATCTAATTCATGAGCCAGAATGAAAGCCAACGTAGTTTTGCCCAAGCCTGGCGGTCCGCTTAATAAAATATGGTCTGCACTTACGCCACGACCTTTGGCTGCCTCTAACAGAATTCGAACTTGTTCTCGAACTTTCCTTTGCCCTATGAAATCACCAAGATTCTCTGGACGAAGTGCCTGTTCGTTATTGCGCTCTTTTTCGTCTGCTCCTGCAGAAACTAATCGTTCTGGATTACTCACTTAGCAATTCCAGATCTTTTAGTTTTTGCTAAAACAAGTTTTAGCGCCGCTCCACTTTCGAGTTTTGCCAGATATTTGGCATCATGCTCCTGCGCTAATGAATTAATCGCTTGCTCTGCTTCTTTATTACTAAACCCTAAATTTGTCATAGCTGAAACAAGGTTGCTACGCCAACCAATTTGCGCAACTTGCGGAGTGTTTGGCGCAAAATTTAATTTAGTTCCAAGTTCCAAAATCATTCGTTGTGCACCTTTGGCGCCAATACCAGGTACCGCCGAAAGGGTCTTGGTATCTTTTCTGGAAATTGCAGACGAAAATTCTTCTACTGAAAGCGCTCCGGTAATTGCTAGCGAAACTTTTGGACCTACTCCGCTCACTGTTTGCAATAACTCAAATAATTCACGTTCTTCAACCGTTGGAAATCCAAATAGCGAAATTGAATCTTCGCGAACCACCATCGAAGTGTGCAATTGAATGTCGTTGCCAACTGCCATTTCTGAAGCCGTTTTACCGGTTACTTGGAGCTGATATCCAATGCCGCCAACTTCGATCACGCATTTATCATTTTTCAATGATCTAATCGTGCCAAATATAGATGCAATCATGCGCTAGCCCGCAATTTAGCCAAACGATTTTTTTCTTTCGCAACTGCCGTTGCTAATTTGGAATCGGCGCTGCCACGCCAAATATGACAAATCGCTAAGGCCAAAGCATCTGCCGCATCGGCTGGTTTTGGAATTTCTTTTAAATTCAAAATTCGTTGCACCATGTCCCCGACTTGCCCTTTTTTAGCGCGACCACTTCCTGTCACTGCCGCCTTAACTTCACTTGGCGTATGCATTGCAACTTTGATTCCATATTGCGCTGCAGCAACTAAAGCAATTCCTGCAACTTGCGCCGTTCCCATAACCGTTCGGACATTGTGCTGCGAAAAAACTCGCTCTACTGCGATTACGTCAGGTTGATGATCATCGATCCAACTTCGTAAGCCTCGATCAATTTCGAGCAATCGTTGTTCAAGCGGAAGATCTGGTGAACTTTTAATAACACCAACTGCAATAAATTTCATATGCGATTTTGGTGTGCTGGTATCTACGATGCCAATACCGCATCTCGTTAATCCAGGATCGACGCCCAAAACTCGCATAACCGAAGCCTAAATCAGAGCGTGAAATTACTAGTTGAGGCTCGCTAGAACTTCGTCCGATACATCGAAATTGCCGTATACGTTCTGCACGTCATCTAATTCTTCTATCGCCTCAATTAATTCAAAAACCTTTTTAGCATTTTCCGAATCAAGTGGAATCGACATAGTAGGTAAAAATGGACTATCTGCAGATTCGTATTCAATCCCGGAATTTTGAAGTGCAGTTCGCACTGTCACTAAATCAGATGCTTCACAAACAACTTCGAAGCTTTCGCCGAGATCATTTACTTCATCCGCACCTGCTTCAAGTACTGCTTCCAAAATCTTTTCTTCGGTTACGCCGCCATTTTTAGCAATCAGAATTACGCCTTTGCGATTAAACAAATATGAAACCGAACCAGGGTCAGCCATAGTGCCACCGTTGCGTGTTACCGCAACTCGAACTTCTGAAGCTGCGCGGTTGCGATTATCAGACAAACATTCAATTAATAACGCCACGCCACCTGGTGCATAACCTTCATACATGATGGTTTGCCAATCAGCGCCGGCGCCATCCAAACCTGCGCCACGTTTAATTGCCCGTTCGATGTTATCTGCGGGCATTGAATTCTTTTTCGCTTTGTTAACGGCATCGTAAAGCGTTGGATTACCAGACATGTCTGGTCCACCATTTCGAGCAGCGACTTCAATTGCTTTAATTAACTTTGCAAAATTCTTTGCGCGCTTGGAATCGATAATGGCTTTTTTATGTTTCGTCGTCGCCCATTTGGAATGGCCTGACATTTAACACCCCTGCTTTACGATTTATCGTTTATTCTCAAACTGGAATTATACGCGAGCGAAATCTAAGAAATATCGATGAATTTTCGCATCCTCAGTCAATTCTGGATGGAATGCTGTTGCTAATAAATTGTCTTGCCGAACCGCAACTGGATGTCCCGCAATTTCAGCTAGAACGTCAACCCCAGGTCCTATTTCTTCTACCCACGGAGCCCTAATAAATACTGCGCTAAATTTTCCAATATCTTTAAAATCAATGTCGCCTTCGAACGAATCAACTTGTCGACCAAAAGCGTTTCGGCGAACTGACATATCAATTCCACCAAAAGTTTCTTGACCGGCTACGCCATCGATAATTCGATCTGCTAGCAAAATCATCCCGGCACATGATCCGTAAACTGGAAAACCCTCTGATATTTTGCGTTTAATTTCGTCAAACAAACCAAATGTTCTAGCTAATTTTGCAATCGTTGTAGATTCGCCGCCCGGTAAAACTAATGCAGCAACTTCATTTAATTCCGAAATTCTTCGTACTGGAATTGCTTCGACGCCTAACCAACCAAATGAATTTAAATGCTCGCGGACGTCACCTTGCAGCGCAAGTACGCCAACTTTCATTTATTACCAGCCGCGATCAGCTAAGCGATGTGGAACTGGTATATCAGAAACGTTGATACCCACCATTGCATCACCTAAACCGCGAGAAACGTCGGCTAAAACTTTAGGATCATCAAAAAAAGTTGTTGCTTTGACACAAGCCGCAGCTCGTCTTGCTGGATCGCCTGATTTGAAAATTCCAGAACCGATAAAGCAACCATCAGAGCCAAGTTGCATCATTAAGGCGGCATCAGCTGGAGTTGCGATGCCACCGGCGGTAAATAGAACAACTGGAAGTTTTCCAGTTGTCGCAACTTCCTTTACCAATTCATATGGTGCCTGCAACTCTTTGGCAGCAACAAATAATTCATCTTCGCGCATTGATGTTAAACGACGCATTTCGGCGCCGATTGTTCGCATATGTGTAACTGCGTTTGAAACATCGCCAGTACCTGCTTCACCTTTTGAGCGAATCATGGCAGCGCCTTCATTTATTCGACGTAGTGCTTCACCTAAATTGGTTGCACCGCAGACAAACGGCACCGTAAATGCCCACTTATCAATGTGGTTTGAATAATCTGCTGGAGTTAAAACTTCTGACTCATCAATGTAATCAACGCCAAGTGATTGCAGAATTTGTGCTTCAGCAAAATGTCCAATTCGTGCTTTAGCCATCACTGGAATCGATACTGCTTTCTTAATTTTTTCAATCATGTCTGGATCAGACATGCGCGCAACGCCACCTTGAGCCCGAATATCTGCTGGTACTCGTTCGAGTGCCATAACTGCAACAGCGCCTGCAGCTTCTGCAATTTTCGCTTGTTCGGAATCAACGACATCCATGATGACGCCGCCTTTAAGCATTTCGGCCATGCCGCGTTTAACTTTTGCAGTTCCAGTTGTTTGGCTCATAAGGGTGATTCTACTTCTTAGTTTCCGGCGCAACAAATACGGGGGTTTGATCGGTTAGCGCAATCCAAACTTGGCCAGTCGCAAATTTAATCTCTTTGCCTGCTTCGTCTAACCATTTGGTGCCTTCGCTCTCTGAAGCTCGACTCCATCTACCTTTTATCGCAAAACCATCTCGTAACACCCAGGCATCACCTTCGCCAACTGATGCAGAAAATGGCGTAACTCCGCCGAATTTGTCACTGTATTCGCTATCGGTTATTAATACTTTTTGAATCACAAAAGTCTTAGGTGCAACAATTTTTCCATCAGCATCAAATTCAGGTGAATTATTTTGTGAAATTGCCCAGCCTTTACTGTTCCAGTTAACTTGATATTTAGCTGCTGGCCATTTAATTAACGCAGATATCACCGGCTCACCCTGCGCTTTGTCGCGTTTACCGAATTTCCATCCCATGTTCTTAGATTTTGCAATATCCAATTTTCGTTCATCAGTAATCCGAATTAATTCTTCGGTATTAATAATCATGTCTACTGGTGCGATCCGACCTGGTTTACGTGGATAAAGTTTTGGACTTTCGTGCTCCGCACTTAAATCAATTAGATTTGCACTTCTGAGAACTGGTCGGAATTTAGTTTGCGCACCGCTATAAAGAAAGGCAACTTTTCCGTATTGTGCTAACAATTCGATATCTGAAATTCGGGCGCTGCGTACTGGGCCGATTTCCGGCGGCAATTTCGATGAAAAGATAGCGGCAAGACGAGTAAGGCCACCTTCAACTTGTTCTATATAGACCACATCTGCTTGATTGATTCCAATTTGCGGATGAGCCGCTGCCGTGTCATCGATTTTTACAACATAGACAGGTTTTGCAACATCTTCGGTTCCGGTTAACGTACCGCCAGTTTGTCCGCACGCAGTTAGAACTAGCAACAGCGTGCCGATTATTATTCGCTTAAATAACATCTTCTTCAAATTCATATTTAACCGGCAACGGTGCGCTGCCAGCAAGTCTAAATAATCTAAAGACCAATTTTTTTCTCACCATTTGAGTTCGAGTGACTGCATCAACATGTAACGCAATTGCGACTCGAATTTTGTCAGTCAATTCACCTAATTCGCGCAACAAATCCTTCTCTACTCCGGTCACAGGTTCGTCTGTAAGCAGCAGACCTAGTGCGCCCGAAAGCCCACTCTCCGCTTCGGAGCGAGATTCAATTGTTGCTTCACGCGCCTGATGAGATGCACTTGTCAAAATCAACGAAGTTGCAGGATCAACCAGTTCTGAATGCGCTATTTCCAATGCGATAGCAGCACGGCGTTGTAATAAACCATCAAGATTTGCCCAACTTGTTTCAACTCGGTGATGCAATCGGTCAAGTCGCGTTGCGGAAAAAGATAAATACCAAAGAAAAAGAATTAACAGCGCAATATTTGCACCAATCTTCATCGGTCTTGGCTCCAATTCCAAATGCGATTCCATGGACGACTATCGCTTGTTAACCGAACTTTACCTTGACCAACAATTGCCATTTCATAAACTTCGAATATCTCTTCGGCCACAGTGTCCCAATCAAATCTTTGAGCATAATCTTGGCCGGATTTAGAGAGATGATTTCTTTCTTCTGGATTCTTTATCAGTTCGATGGCGCACTTCGCCAAACTTACAGAATCTTCGGATTTGAAAAGTTTTCCGTATTTTCCATTTTGGAGCACGGCGGAGAAAGCCGGAATATCGCTGGCAATAACTGCAGCACCTCCAGCAAGAGCTTCTGCCAAAATAATTCCGAATGATTCGCCACCAGTATTTGGTGCAACATATGCACCTACTGATGTCATGAAGTCAGCTTTTTCCGAATCACTTAATCGACCCAAGAATTTGATCCGTTTAGCAATTTCTGGATTCAATTTTTTCAAAATATTTTCTGGATCCCCCGGACCAGCTATTAAAAGTTTCGCATCTGGTAATGACTTGGCAATTATTGGAAGGGACTTCAAAAGGACATCTAGACCTTTGCGCGGTTCTTCAAATCTGCCCATGAATCCGATAGTTTCTCCGGCCCATTCCGGATTAACTTTTCCATGCATTCGGTTGGCATAAATTCCGTTTGGTATGACAACTGCGTCGGTTTCGAGGTGGGTGGTAAGTGTTTCTCGCGCTGCTTCACTAACTGCAATTCGCGCTGATAGTTTTTCAATAACTGGTTCAAGAATCGGACCAATAGCAAAAATTGCTTTTTGACGTTTTGCGGATGCATGAAAAGTTCCCACCATGGCACCTTCGCTTGCCCAACAAGCAAGTAAAGAGATTGATGGGATCGCGGGTTCGTGCAAATGCAATAAATCAAATTGATTATCTTCAATCCATTGCTTAACTCGAGCAAATGCAATCGGTCCAAACAAAATACGCGCAACTGCCCCGTTATATGGAATAGCTAATGGTTTTCCGGCATTTACAACAAAGTCAGGTAACGAAGTTTCATTTACAACTGGCGCCAATACGGAAACGTGGTGACCACGCGAAATTAAATATCCAGCCAAATCATTGATGTGACTTTGCACCCCACCCGGTGTATCCCAACCGTAAGGGCACACAATTCCAATTTTCAAGGAATTAGAAATCATCATCTATCCAAATCTTTTGCAGCATATGCCAATCCACTGGACGTTTCGAAATTCCGTTTTCAAAAGCAGAAGCCATTCGTTGCGTTACCTCTTGCAGCGTGCCGGAACAATCGATTTTCTCGAACTCGATAGCAATTCCAATTTTACGAAATGTAACTACTGCCGCCAAAAGCGTTGCATCAGTTTTTTGTGCCAGCGCAGCTGGTCCAGCTGGCATTTTGGCTAACCGATTAAAGAATGTTACTTCTATTCCAGATTCAGTTAAATCTCGATCTGCAACCAAAGCCACCATTTTATTTTCTTTTAATCGTTTGGCTAACAGCGCAATAACTCTCGGTTCCAACGGGAGAACTTCCATTCCAAGTTTCTCGCGATATTTTAAAAATGCTTGGTAAACCGACTCTGGTTTTAAACGTTCGGCAACGGTTGTTACTTGTGCGCCTACAGAACAGTAATAGGCGCCGGCATGATCCCAATTGCCAGAATGCGGTAGCGCGACAATCACAGGTTTTTTCTGATCCAAAGTTTCTTTTAGTAAATCTGGTCCGATGATTTGCACCGTAGATTGAATCTTAGTTCTATTCCAATTTGGCATTCGAAATGTGTCACACCAATAACGCAAATATGAACTTACGGCTTCGCGTATCTCTAATTCGCTTATTCTTGGATTTACTTGATGCAAGTTTCTGCGAAGACGCTGTACGCCACGACCATTTTTTCGATAAACATATCGGGCGCCGATTTCAAAAAGTTTATATGCCGATGATTCTGGCAAAAGTCGAACAATTCGCCAAGCTGTAAACCAAAGTAGCGAAATCATTTAGTAGCGCGACGCACTATGGCAATTCTCTGCAAAACGGTGATCGATGCAAGAATAAACAAAGTCCAAATTCCGACGGAAAGAGCATACGAAATATTTAATCCGGCTAATAAAATTGCCAGCAACATAATTATTAAACGTTCCGTGCGTTCGGCAATGCCACCAGAACATTCAATATTTAATGATTCTGCCTTGGCCCGGATATAAGGAATCAAGAAATTT
>JBDLPY010000008.1:0-3711 GCA_039800785.1 Actinomycetota bacterium | reverse complement strand
TTAGGTTTATCAGTTTTATTAGTTACTAAATCTTTTATTGACGAAGGTTCAACTAAATGGGCGCAAGGTGGAATTGCGGCAGCGCTTGGTCCAGGTGATTCACCAGAAGAACACGAACGTGACACTTTAGTTGCCGGCGCTGGGTTGTGCGATCGCGCAGCAGTAAAAATATTAGTAACGGAAGGGCCCGAAGCAGTTCGCAAATTAATTGCCCGCGGCGCAGTCTTTGATAAAGAAGCTAGTGGTGAATTTGCTGTCACTCGTGAAGGTGGCCATTTAAAAAATCGAATTCTGCATGCTGGTGGCGATGCAACCGGTGCCGAAATTTCGCGCGCATTGTTAGCCGCAGTTCGGGAAGATGATGGAATCGAAGTGATCGAACATGCGCTGGTATTGGATGCGCTAAAAGATAAATCTGGCGCAGTTTGTGGCGTAACACTGCATGTGATGGGCGAAGGTTCCCGCGATGGTGTCGGACAAATAATTGCTGGCGCAGTTGTTTTGGCCACCGGCGGTCTTGGCCAAGTTTTTCAAGAGAGTACTAATCCATCTGTTTCTACTGGTGATGGCGTTGCGCTTGCTATGCGTGCCGGCGCAAAAATTTCAGATGTGGAATTTATTCAATTTCACCCAACTGTTTTATGGCTCGGTGAAAAACATGAAGGACAACAACCGCTAATTAGCGAAGCGGTTCGCGGCGAAGGTGCATATTTAATTGATGATGCCGGCGAACGATTTATGGTTGGGGTTCACAAATTGGCAGAGTTAGCACCGCGCGACGTGGTTGCTAAAGCAATCATGCGCCAGATGGAGCAACGACAAATTTCAAATGTTTGGTTGGATGCACGCCATTTAGAAAATTTTGCCGAACGTTTTCCAACGATTAATGCTTCATGTTTAGCAAATGGAATCAATCCAACTAAAGATTTAATTCCGGTGGCACCAGCTTCACATTACGCATCCGGTGGCGTTCGAGTTGATTTAAATGGACTCAGCACTATTACCGGACTTTATGCATGTGGTGAAACAGCTTGTACTGGAGTGCACGGCGCTAACCGATTGGCTTCGAATTCGTTATTAGAAGGGCTGGTATTTAGCGCACGAATCGCGGATCACATTGCCGAAAATCGTCGACCATTTGGTCAACCAATTAAGAATAATGAAGCAAGCATTTTGATTGATGAAAAATTACGAAACGTTTTGCAACGAGCGATGAGCGATGGGGCTGGCGTTTTGCGATCAAAGGAATCTTTAACTGCCACCGCAATTTCATTAAGCGAAATTCGCCACCGAACAACTAGCACTGCTTCAACTAAAAGTTGGGAAACTACAAATTTATATCAATTAGCGCAAGCAATTTTGAAAGCAGCGCTACTTCGCGAAGAAACCCGTGGTTCACACTGGCGGGAAGATTTTCCCGAGTCGGATCCAAATTGGCAGAAACGGATTAATCTGATTTTGACCGATGATTATTTTGAAGTTAGTTATGAAGAGGTACAGTCATGAATTTAGAACAGTTAATTGATAATGCGTTAGCCGAAGATTTGCGCGGCGGAAGCGATGTCACATCGGTTGCAACAATTGCCGAGAACGCCAATTCGAGCGCTGAATTTGTCGCCCGAAACGAGGGCGTAGTTGCCGGAATTGCGGTTGCCGTCGCAGTTTTAAAACGAGTTGGCCTTACTGAGATTGTTGCATTGGTGAAAGACG
Organism: Actinomycetota bacterium; assembly: GCA_039800785.1. Lineage (GTDB taxonomy): Bacteria > Actinomycetota > Actinomycetes > Nanopelagicales > Nanopelagicaceae > ZLKRG08. Next base: position 2,001 of record JBDLPY010000008.1, on the reverse strand, counting down.
GCGATCGAGTTCATAAATCTCAAGCTCTAATTTCAGTTACTGGTAACACGCGAAAAATATTGTTGGCCGAACGAACTGCCCTTAATTTTTTAACTCATTTAAGTGGCATCGCAACGATCACAAGTATTTGGGTTAAAGAGTTGGCTGGTAGTAATTGCAAAGTACGCGATACACGGAAAACCACACCTGGACTTAGAGATTTAGAGAAAGCAGCCGTGGCATTTGGTGGCGGTACTAATCATCGCCTTGGATTGAGTGATGCAATTTTAATTAAAGACAATCACATTCAAGCCGCCGGTGGAATTACCAGTGCAATTAATAAAGTTAAACAACTTGGTTTAGAAATCGAAGTTGAAGTTGATAATTTAGATCAACTAAAGGAAGCAATTCCGCTTCGACCGGATTTAGTGTTATTGGATAATTTTGAACCAGTTGATTGCATTAAAGCGGTTGCGTTAGTTAATGGCGCATTTAAGCTGGAAGCATCTGGCGGCATTAAATTAGAAACCGCTAAAAAATATGCCGAAACCGGCGTTGATTATTTAGCTATTGGCGCACTAACTCATTCCGCACCCGCGTTTGATATTGGTCTTGATTTTAAAGAGGAGAAGTAAATGTTACTTACAGTTGATGTTGGTAATACCCAAACAGTACTCGGCACTTTTCTCGGCGAAGATTTAGTTCATAGCTGGCGCGTAAAAACTGATCCCCGAAATACCTCAGATGAACTTTGGTTGCAATACAGCGCGTTAATTTCAGAGATTGAATTAACTGGGTTATCAGTTTGTTCAACCGTTCCGGCAACGCTGCGTGAATTGCGAACGATGATCGGAAACTATTTTCCAAATATTCCAACCACGATTGTTGAACCTGGAATCAAAACTGGCGTCCCGTTAATGGTTGATAATCCAAAAGAAATTGGTTCAGATCGAATTGTTAATACTTTGGCGGCACATGCGCTTTATGGCGGTCCAGCAATTGTGGTTGATTTCGGTACTTCAACTAATTTGGATGTGGTTTCACCTAAAGGTGAATTCTTAGGTGGCGCACTTGCACCAGGAATTGAAATTTCCGTTGATGCACTTGCCGCACGAGCTGCACAGTTACGCAAAGTTGAATTGATAAAACCAAAATCAGTAATTGGCAAGAACACAGTTGAAGCGCTGCAATCAGGCACGATTTATGGTTTTGCTGGCCAAGTTGATGGATTAGTTGATCGAATTGCTGCTGAGTTAGAAGCAACATATAACGAGCGACCAACCGTCATTGCAACCGGTGGATTAGCACCGCTGATTTATGGCGTAGCTGAAAATTTAGATAGATATGAGCCTGATTTAACTTTGATTGGACTTCGGTTAATTCACGAGCGAAATAAGTAAACCGATAGACTCGCCCGCATCATGGCCGAAGATGATTTACCAGAACAGCTGCGCATTCGCCGCGAAAAGCGGGAGAACTTATTAGAGCGCGGTATCGAGCCATATCCAGTTTCGGTCGAACGCACCGCATCACTTGCTTCAATTCGCGCCAAGTATGCGAATTTAGAAACCGATAAAACTACGGGCGATATTCAATCTGTTACCGGTCGCATTATTTTTAAACGTGATACCGGAAAACTTTGTTTTGCGGCGCTACGCGAAGGCGATGGCACAGAACTTCAAGCAATGTTTAGTTTGGACAAGATTGGCGCCGAATCATTAGAAAGTTGGAAGAGCGATATTGATTTGGGTGACATTGTTTCGGTTACGGGCGAAATAATTTCATCAAAACGTGGCGAACTATCGATTCTGGCAAATTCCTGGACGCTAGCTGCAAAAGCGTTACGTCCATTGCCAAATGAACATAATCCATTAAATGAAGAGACGCGCGTCCGCCAACGCTACGTTGATTTGATTGTGCGACCAGAAGCGCGTGAGATTGCGCGACTTCGACCAAAAGTAATGAATTCACTTCGCAATACTTTTGCCAAGCACGAATTTATCGAAGTCGAGACTCCGATGT
>JBDLPY010000007.1:0-16842 GCA_039800785.1 Actinomycetota bacterium | reverse complement strand
ACCTACGCGGGCTGTTCTTTCAAACACTTAGTTGAAGTTTTACCTTCAAACCAGCGATCTCTGGTGAGGCGGAAATCTTAAAACGAGTCAGGCCCCAAGCGCAAATTACGCTTGAGGCCTGCTAAATCTGACTCTAGGAAATTATTCAGCAGCTGCGCCGCGTGAATAGTTTGGATCTACTTGAATTCCAGGACCCATTGTTGTCGAAATAACTGCTTTCTTAATATAAGTACCTTTTGATGAAGATGGCTTCGCGCGAAGTACTTCTTCAAATGCAGCTGAATAGTTATCAGCTAATTGTTCAGCAGTGAAAGATGTTTTACCGATGATGTAGTGCAAGTTAGCGTGCTTATCAACGCGGAATTCAATCTTTCCACCTTTGATATCTGTAACTGCTTTAGCTACATCGGTTGTGACTGTGCCGGTTTTTGGGTTTGGCATTAACCCGCGAGGTCCAAGCACTTTACCTAGTCGACCAACTTTTCCCATCAAATCAGGAGTTGCAACAACTGCGTCGTAATCAAGACGACCCTTTTCAACTTCAGCGATTAATTCATCCGCACCGACAATGTCTGCACCAGCAGCGCGTGCTGCATCAGCATTTTGTCCACCAGCAAATACCAAAACGCGAGCAGTTTTACCTGTGCCATGTGGCAGGTTAACTGTTGAGCGAATTGCTTGATCTGCCTTAGCTGGATCTACGCCAAGGAAAAGCGCAACTTCTACAGTTGCGTCGTACTTAGTTGTTGAAGTTTCTTTTGCAAGCTTTACTGCTTCTACCGGTGAATACAGGCGACCTGCTTCAACTTTTGCAGCTGCTGCTGTGTATTTCTTACTGCGCTTCATTTCTGACCTAACTTTCTTTTATTTTTAGGTTTGTGGTTTAGCGAACCAGCGAGGTTCTCCCACAAATTTCTTATTTAGCCTTGAACTGTAATTCCCATAGAGCGAGCTGTGCCTGCAATGATCAAGCTGGCTGCTTCTAGGTCGTTAGCGTTCAAATCTTCCATTTTGGTTTTTGCAATTTCTTCCACTTGCTTCTTGGTGATGTTTGCAACCTTTGTCTTATGTGGGACAGGTGAACCCTTTTCCACGCCAGCTGCTTTTAGAATCAAACGTGATGCTGGCGGAGTCTTGGTGATAAAAGTAAATGAGCGATCTTCATAAACAGTAATTTCTACCGGAATGATGTTGCCCTTTTGTGACTCAGTTGCAGCGTTGTATGCCTTAACGAAGTCCATGATGTTTACACCGTGTTGACCTAGCGCTGGACCAACTGGTGGGGCTGGAGTCGCTGCGCCGGCTTGAATCTGCAACTTGATCATTGCAGATACTTTTTTCTTTGGTGCCATTTCTTTTACCTTCTTCTTTTCCCGTTAGTTACTAAAACTCGATTAAATCTTCTGTACTTGGTTGAAGCCAAGTTCCACTGGTGTTTCGCGACCGAAAATTGAAACAAGAACTTTCAATTTCGCCTGCTCTGGCATGATCTCTGAAATTGTTGCTGGCAACGTTGCGAATGGACCATCCATAACAGTTACTGATTCACCAATTTCAAACTCGATGTTGCGGATTTCCGGCTTGCCATCTTTCTTAACTGGACGCGGTGCCAAAATCTTTTCAACTTCATCCAAATTAAGAGGGGTTGGATGATGCGCATTTCCAACGAAGCCAGTTACTCCTGGAGTGTTGCGCACGCAAGACCAAGATTCATCAGTTAATTCCATGCGAACCAATACATATCCTGGGAATACGTTTCGCTTAACTTTCTTGAGCTGGCCACTCTTGACTTCAGTAAATTCTTCTTCTGGTACTTCAATTTGGTAAATGTAATCTTCCATATTCAAAGATTGAATACGGTTTTGCAAATTTCCTTTTACCTTCTTTTCATAACCAGCATATGAGTGAACTACATACCAATCGCCAATAGCGCTACGAAGAGTGCGACGAAATTCTGCATTTGGATCATTTTCATCTTCAACAACATCGCCGGATTCGTCCTGTGAAAGTGCAAGTTCGGAATCTGCGACTTGCGTTGCTACAGGAGTAACAGGTGCAGTCTCTTCAACATTCGCCGCCAGCGCAGCTTCGAATGCATCAGGCTCTGCGAAATTCTCTGAAAGTTGATCTGTCACTTTTTATCCTTTAACCAAAAATCCAAAAAACTAATTTTGTAATTCCGAGATCGAAAATCGAAACCACAAGGATGATGAATGCAACGAAAACTAAAACGACTGAAGTGTAAGTAGTTAGCTGATTACGAGATGGCCAAACTACTCGACGAAGTTCTGAAATAACTTGTCGATAAAAAAGAGCAACGCGACCAAATAGGCCAAGCTTCTCTTCGTTATTAACTTCTTGTTCCACTTTCGTTACTCCTTTCTTTCTTTCTTTCTTAAATTAGACCGTTTCCAAAACCGTTTCCAAAACTTGCAGGGCAGGAGGGACTTGAACCCCCAACCGCCGGTTTTGGAGACCGGAACTCTGGCCAATTGAGCTACTGCCCTTCAAGCGGGCATGACAAAAGCATGGCAAAAGCCAATTCCGCTAGGGCGGGAAGTCTAAGCCAGGTATGCGAGCATTTAAAAATCGAGTTGATTTCCCCGCATGCGCAGGCATCGGGCAGACTTACAACATGAGCCGAATCTCTTCAAGAATAGCCGCCATCGCAGAATCTGCGACTTTAGCCGTAGATGGAAAAGCCAAAGCCTTAAAAGCAGCTGGTCGACCGGTGATTGGTTTTGGTGCAGGCGAACCAGATTTTCCAACTCCAGATTACATAGTTGCTGCAGCGGCAGATGCAGTTGGCAAAGTTGCAAATCATCGTTACACACCAACACCTGGGCTTCCAGAATTGCGAGATGCAATTGTTAACAAAACTAAACGAGATTCAAATTATTTAATTACGGCAGATCAAGTGCTGGTAACTAACGGCGGCAAGCAAGCGGTTTACCAAGCATTTGCCACAATCATTGATAAAGATGATGAAGTAATTTTGCCTGCGCCATATTGGACCACATATCCAGAGTGCATCAAATTAGCGGGCGGTGTTCCGGTCGAAGTTTTTGCCGATGAGTCCCAAAATTATTTGGTAACAGTTGAGCAATTAGAAAAAGCTCGCACTCCAAAAACAAAAGCGGTTTTATTTTGTTCGCCAAGTAATCCAACTGGTTCGGTTTACTCCGAAGCGCAAGTTAAAGCAATTGGTGAGTGGGCAGTTAAGAATGGTATTTGGGTTATCAGCGATGAAATTTACGAACACCTTCTATATGACGGAGCTAAAGCGCCATCAATGCCAGTCATCGTGCCAGAACTTGCCGACACCTGCATCATATTAAATGGCGTTGCGAAAACTTATGCCATGACTGGTTGGCGCGTGGGTTGGATGATTGGGCCAAAGGATGTAATCAAGGCTGCGACAAACTTGCAATCCCATTTGTCATCTAACGTTAATAACGTGGCCCAACGTGCCGCGATTGCAGCTTTGACTGGAGATCTTTCTGCGGTGCACAAAATGGGCGAAGCTTTTGATCGCCGCCGCAAATTAATCGTTAAATTACTTAACGAAATTCCAGGTTTTGAATGCCCAACGCCTACCGGTGCTTTCTATGTATATCCATCCGTTAAAGGATTACTTGGCAAAACAATTCGGGGAAAGACGCCGAAAACTTCTGCCGAATTGGCAACACTAATTTTGGATGAAGTTGAAGTAGCCGCCGTCCCAGGTGAAGCATTTGGTCCATCTGGTTATTTGCGCTTTTCATATGCGCTGGGCGATGAAGATATCGTCGAAGGTATTGGCCGGATTAAAAAACTAATTACCGAAGGCTAATTCCAACCAGATTAACTTCTGGTTCTAACTTAATTCCGTATTTCAATTCAACTGCGTCGCGCACTTTTGCCGCTAACTGCGCAATATCGGTTGCTGTCGCTGTTCCAGAATTAGTTAGAGCTAAAACGTGTTTGGTTGAAACTCGAGCACCGTTTATTGATTCGCCTTTAATAATTCCAGAGTTCTCAATTAACCAAGCTGCGCTAGTTTTGATTGAACCGTTTTCTTGGACAAATCGCGGCGCCTCAACAGGCAATTTATCTGATTGCTCTTTGCTAATTATTGGATTGGTGAAAAACGATCCAGCGGACCAGCAATCGTGGTCTTGGTTATTTAATAACATTCCTTTGCGAGCACGAATTTTTAATACCGTATCGCGAGTTTTAATTACATCCGCTTTCTCGCCAACTTCGATACCCAGTTCTTTAGCTAATTCACCATAAGTAATAGGAGTTGTTAATTCGCCAGAACGAAGTTGGAATTGAACTTCTAAGACCACATATCGCCCAGGATTTTTCTTAAATATCGAACTGCGATAACTGAATTCACATTCCAAATTGGTAAAAGTTTTGAGCGCCTTTGTTTGTCGATCAAAAGTTCTGACTCGAGTGATGAACTCACTGACTTCGTGCCCATAGGCACCAATGTTTTGAATCGGAGCTGCACCGACTGTGCCAGGAATTCCGCTCAAAGTTTCGAGTCCGGCAAAGCCACGTTCGATTGTCAGCGCAACAAAATCATCCCAATTTTCGCCCGCACCAATTGTCAAAGTAGCGCCACTGCAAGCATCAACTTCGGCTTTTACTTGGTTATTTGAAATCTTAATTACTGTGCCATTAAATCCTTGATCACTTACTAATAAATTAGTGCCTGAGCCAAGAATTAAAATTGGTTCATCGCCAGCAGCTGTTATTGCATCAATAATTTCTGCTTCAGTTGCAACATTTACAAATTTGGTAGCTGGGCCACCTACGCGCAAACTGGTGTGGCTACTTAGATTTTCCATTTACATCCACAATCGCGCGCGCCATTCCTAAAACTTTTTGCCCATCAGATGTCGCAGTGATGTCTACCCGCACCAAACCGTCAGGTAAAACTTCTCCAACTACCCCACTAATAATTAAATCCACACTCTTACCAGCCGGCACAACTACTGGTTTAGTGAATCGCGTTGAATACTCTTTCATCGTTGCGCTGCCGCCCGCCCAATCTGTGGCAAATTTTCCAGCGAGCGCCATCGTAAACATTCCGTGCGCAATCACGTCCGGCAATCCAACCGACTTGGCAAAGTCTTCATCTTGATGAATTGGATTTTGATCGCCGCTGGCATCTGCGTATCGTTTCAATGCAGCACGATCAACTTTAAATATGCGCTCTGGAATCACTGTGCCAACTTCAATCATGCGCGCACCACCAATGTAGACCAAGCCGAAACTGCGACTTCCCCGTTTACGGATAAGTCAGATCGTGCGGTGATAAATTCATTACCGGCCATTTGTTTGTAATTTTCAATAACTGAAGTACACATAACCTGATCGCCAGCTTTAAGTGGCTGCTTAATTTCAAATTTTTGATCTCCGTGAACAATTCGATCCCAATTAACGCCCACTTCTGGTGAAGTTAAGAAACTTTGGGATTGTTCTAATGAGATTCGAATCGCAAATGTTGGTGGCGCGATTGAAGTGTCAGATTCGCCAATTGCAGCGGCAAAGGCATCGATTTCAGATTGAGAAATAGTTACGGCTTCGCTTGCTGCGAAGCTTCGCCCGATGGAATCGGGATTAATCATTAGCGAGTTTCGCGATGAAGAGTTGATGCCTTGCAACGTGGGCAGAACTTCTTAAGTTCCATACGATCTGGATCGTTGCGGCGATTCTTCTTTGTAATGTAATTGCGTTCTTTGCAATCAACGCATGCCATAGTGATCTTTGGACGAACGTCCGCGCTCTTGCTTGCCATTGTTTGACTGCCTTTCGTTAATTGCAGGCGCGAGATTACCTCACGCTAGTTGCGAATGAAAAATCTTGGTAGCGAGGGCGGGATTTGAACCCACGACACAGCGATTATGAGCCGCTTGCTCTACCGGGCTGAGCTACCCCGCCAAGTTTTTTTCTTTCGAGCCCCCCACCAGAATCGAACTGGTGACCTTTTCCTTACCATGGAAACGCTCTACCTACTGAGCTAGGGGGGCGAAATAGGTAGTGCGTAGGTTACCCGCTTTTATCTAGTGGAGAAAATTACGCTTCCTGATTGGCTTTCTTTGCGCGCGATGCACTTCTGCCGCGCTCGCCTTGATCAAGAATCACTTTGCGAATTCGCACCATTGCTGGCGTAACTTCAACACATTCATCTTCGCGGCAGAATTCAAGTGCGCCTTCCATATTTAATTTCTTTGGCGGAATTAATTTTTCTGCTTCATCGCTACCGGATGCACGCATATTTGTTAACTTTTTTTCGCGAACTGCATTTACGTCCATATCTTCCGAACGTGAATTTTCGCCAACCACCATGCCTTCGTAAACTTCCATTCCTGGTTCAACGAAAATGGTTCCGCGTTCTTGAATTGAACCAAGTGCATAAGAAGTAACAAAGCCACGGCGATCTGCAACCAAAGAACCGGTAGGTCGCGTACGTAATTCACCGTGCCATGGTTCGTAACCATCAAACACGTGGTGCAAGAGACCAGTGCCGCGAGTTTCGGTTAAGAATTCAGTTCGGAAACCAATCAAGCCGCGAGATGGAACTTTGTAATCCATCCGAATCCAACCCGTGCCGTGGTTAACCATCTGTTCCATGCGACCTTTGCGCAGCGCCATTAATTGCGTAATAACTCCCAGATAATCTTCTGGGGCATCAATAGTTAAGCGTTCCATCGGTTCTGAAAGTTTTCCATCAATTTCTTTGGTAACTACTTGTGGCTTACCGACAGTTAATTCAAAACCTTCGCGTTTCATAATTTCAACTAACACGGCAAGTTGTAATTCACCACGTCCTTGTACTTCCCAAGTATCTGGTCGATCTGTATTTAAAACTCGAAGTGAAACGTTACCTACCAATTCGGCAAGCAAACGATCTTTTACTAATCGAGCAGTTAATTTTGTTCCGCTTTGTCCAGCTAACGGCGAAGTATTAATACCAATTGTCATCGAAATACTTGGTTCATCAACTGTAATTAATGGCAAAGCTTTTGGATTATCTGGATCGGCCAAAGTTTCGCCCAAGGTAATTGTTTCGATACCGGCAACTGCGATGATGTCGCCCGGGCCCGCTGATTCTGCTGGAACGCGCTCTAACGCTTCCGTCATTAACAATTCTGAAATTCGTACTTGGCTTTGTGAACCGTCCGTCTTAATCCAAGTAACCATTTGGCCTTTTTTAATTGTTCCTTCATGAACTCGGCAAAGTGCCAAACGACCTAAGTATGGTGATGAATCTAAGTTTGTAACGTGCGCCTGCAACGGTGCACCTTCGGTGTAAGTAGGTGCTGGAATCGTGTTGTAAATAGTTTCAAATAATTCATCAAGATTTTCTTTATCTGGCAAGCCGCCATTTTCTGGACGATTGGTAGATGCCCGACCGTTTTTAGCAGATGCATAAACGATTGGAAATTCAATTTGATTTTCCTTCGCATCCAAATCTAAAAATAATTCATATGCTTCATCAACCACTTCGGCAATACGTGAGTCCGGTCGATCCACTTTATTAATTACCAAAATAACTGGCAGGTTTTTAGATAACGCTTTACGCAATACGAATCGAGTTTGCGGCAAAGGACCTTCAGATGCATCCACTAGCAAAATTACGCCATCCACCATCTCTAAACCACGTTCAACTTCGCCACCGAAATCTGCGTGGCCTGGTGTATCAATAATGTTAATAATTTTGTCGCCGCGACGAACTGCTGTGTTCTTGGCAAGAATGGTGATGCCTTTTTCGCGTTCGAGATCCATCGAATCCATTAAGCGGTCTTGATCTTCGGTCTTCTCTTTATGAGCGGCAAATGCACCGGATTGCCAGAGCATCGCATCCACCAAAGTAGTTTTACCGTGATCAACGTGCGCAATGATCGCCACGTTTCTTAGTTCTTCGCGTTTTAATTTATTAGACATTGAATTTGAACTCCACTACATCGCCATCTTGCATTACGTAATCTTTTCCTTCTAATCGCACCTTTCCGTGCGCTTTTGCTTCTTGCATTGATCCTGCTTCGACCAAATCTTTGAAATGTACTACTTCAGCCTTAATAAATCCTTTTTGGAAATCTGTATGAATCACACCGGCAGCAACCGGTGCCGTATCGCCTTTATGAATTGTCCAAGCGCGCGCTTCTTTTGGTCCAGCAGTTAAATAAGTTTGCAAACCTAAAGTTTCAAAACCAACTCGAGCTAAAGTTGCTAAACCTGGTTCTTTTAATCCGATTGAGTTTAAGAGTTCCAGCGCATCTTCATCGGAAAGCTCAGCCAATTCAGCTTCGGTTTTAGCATCTAAGAAAATTGCTTCTGCCGGTGCGACCAACCCAGCCAATTTTTTCTTTAGCGCCTCGTCCTTTAATTCTGCGGCATCCACGTTAAAAACATATAAGAATGGTTTTGCAGTTAATAGATGTAATTCTTTCAATTCATTCAAATCCATTGATGAGCTCGAAATCGGCTTCCCACTTTGTAAAACTTTTTCTGCCTCTTTTATTAATTCAACTAAATGAGCTTTTTCTTTATCTTGTTTCGCCTCTTTTTCGATGCGCGGTAAAGCTTTTTCTAAAGATTGCAGATCGGCGAGCGCCAATTCGGTGTTGATAGTTTCCATGTCACTAGCTGGATTAATTTCACCGTCAACATGAACAACGTCGCCGTCATTAAATACGCGAATCACTTGGCAGATGGCATCTGTTTCGCGGATGTTGGCTAAAAATTTATTTCCAAGTCCAGCACCTTCAGATGCACCTTTAACAATTCCGGCAATGTCTACGAATGAAACCGTGGCAGGCAAAATCTTTTCGGAACCAAATATTTTTGCCAAATCTTCTAGTCGAGCATCCGGTACGCCGACAACTCCAACGTTTGGCTCAATAGTTGCGAATGGATAGTTGGCAGCAAGCACATTATTTTTGGTCAGCGCATTAAATAGGGTCGACTTACCAACATTTGGCAGACCAACGATTCCAATTGAGAGGCTCACGAGGAGTAGAGCCTACGGGGCTTCGTCAGTACTTCCTGCCACGATAAGCCCATGCAGGTCGTGACCTTATTCATCGGATTATTGCTCGGAATTGCGCTGGGATATTTATTCGCGCGCAGTCGTGGCGGTAAAAGTGATGTCGCCGAAGAAATCGCAAAAAATAATGAGACTGTTGCGATGCGTATTTCGATCGAAGAACTTTCAAAGAAATTATCTGAGTTAAATAACAGTTCGGTTGCATCTGATGCGGCAATGCGTACTGAAATTCGTACCATGAATGAATCGGCAACAAAATTAGCGGGTGCGCTAGCCAATTCGCAAACTCGCGGTAAATATGGTGAAGCGCAATTAGAACGGTTACTTGAATTTGCTGGATTGCAAGAAGGCGTTGATTACGAACGTCAGCGTGGCATCACAAATAGCGATGGTGGTGCTGGAATCCCAGATATAAAAATTTCAATGCCGAGTGGTTTCAAAATTTATATCGATTCTAAATTTCCATTTACAAATTACTTTACGGGACTAGAAAGTAATAGCGCTGAAGAGCGTGCCAAATATATGAAGTTGCACGCAGATGATTTATTGAAACACGTGACAGATTTAGCTAAGCGAAAATATGACAGCGATCCAGGTTCCGCTAATTTTGTAGTGGTCTTTGCACCATTTGAATCAATTTTGGCCGAAGCATTAACTGCAAATCATCAATTACTTTTAAGCGCCTTTGAAAAAAACGTCACAATCGTTGGCCCTGCAAATATGTTGGCACTTCTACGAACCATAAGCATGGGTTATTCCCGTGACAAATTGGCCGAGAACGCACACCAAATTCAATTACTTGCCGGCAAGCTGGTCGACAAAATCGAAAAGAGTCATGAACATTTAGAAACTCTTGGAAAACGAATCGCAAGTACAGCAACTGCATACAATCAATTAGTCGGAACCGTTGGTTCGACAGTTACTAAAGATGTAAGAGAAATGATTGAATTAGGATTACAGCAAAGAGATATCGTGCAACCAAAAATGATAAATCCACAACTTCGCCAGATCGGCGGCGAATTTATAGATGATGGAATAATCGATGCTGAAGCGGTTGAGGAGAACTAATGGCTACCCCTGGATTAAAAAAAGAAGGCGTTGTAACTCTGCAAACTTTGGCGATTCTTTTATTTAGTTCAATTGAATATTTATTTCGCCAAGGATTTGGCATCATAACTGGCTTTGTTTTATTTGCCGCTTTCGTATTAGGAAATAAATATGGCCGGCCTGGAACTGCTTATGTTGCAGCCGTAACGCCACCCTTAGCTTTTGGCGGTTTTGCACTTCTGCAATCAATTTTGCATAACGGCATTCACATTACGAAACTATTTATTGATTTTATTGGTTCACTTGCCAGCATCGCGCCTTGGATGTTGGTCGGTGCGCTCTTCGCTTGGTACCAGTTTCTGCGCTGGCGCCGATCTATTTCGATGTAACTTTTAAATCTTTTCGCAATTCTTTAGGCAAAGCAAAAAGTAATGATTCTTCTTTTGCCGTAACGGTTTCTACCGTTGCAAAACCACGCTCCGCTAACCACTCAAGTAATTCTTCAACCAAGATTTCTGGAACCGAAGCGCCGCTTGATACGCCAACAGTGCTTACCCCGTCGAGCCATTCTGGTTTTGCTTCACTTGCATAATCAATTAAATATGCAGCTTTTGCGCCATACTCTTTTGATACTTCGACCAATCTAACTGAATTTGAAGAATTAGTTGAACCTACTACTAATACTAAATCTGACATTGGCGCAATTTGCTTGATTGCTTCTTGGCGATTTTGCGTTGCATAACAAATGTCATCACTTGGTGGATCAACAATTTGCGGAAAGCGCTCTTTCAATATTTCTACGGTTTGAAGAGTTTCATCAACGCTTAGCGTTGTTTGAGAAAGCCAGGCGACTTTTCGATTTGGATCAATTTCGACAGAACGAGCTTCAGCTAAACCATCAATTACCGTTACATTATTTGGCGCTTCGCCGGCAGTGCCTTCAACTTCTTCATGTCCATTGTGCCCAATTAACAAAATTTGCATATCTTCTTGCGCGTAACGCTTCGCTTCATAATGAACTTTCGTAACCAATGGACAGGTAGCGTCAATAGTTTTTAAATTACGTTTTGCTGAGTTTTCATGAACCGATGGTGCAACGCCATGAGCTGAAAAAACTACTGTGGCCCCCTCTGGAATTTCATCCACTTCATTAACAAAAATTGCGCCTCGCTTTTCTAATGTGGCAACTACATGCTTGTTATGAACAATTTGTTTGCGAACATAAACCGGCGCACCATAAGTTTCGAGCGCTTTTTGAACGGTGACAACTGCACGATCTACGCCAGCGCAATATCCGCGCGGTGCCGCAAGTAGAACTTTCTTTTCCGTAGCCATCTTCGCCAATTCTAATAGGATCGCTACATGCTTGAAACTTCACCAGATCGCCCAGTGACAGTTAAAACCATCACTGAAGCAGTTAAGGAATACATCGATCGCCTTGGTGCTATTTGGATTGAAGGTGAACTTTCCGAAATTAACGAACGTAGTGGCGGCATGGCTTTTATGAGATTACGTGACTCCGCTGCCGATATGAGTATCAACGTGATGTGCCATCGATCTGTAATCGCATCGATTTCACCAATTCCGCAAAATGCACGCGTAGTTATACATGCAAAACCAAATTGGTATACCAAGAGCGGAACTTTAACTTTTGCCGCAAAAGAGATGCGCCAAGTTGGTGTTGGTGAATTGCTTGCCAGACTTGAAGCGCTAAAAAATCTACTTGCAAAAGAAGGTTTGTTTAGCGCTGATCGAAAAGTTGCACTTCCTTTGCTGCCAAAAAAAGTTGGTTTGATTTGCGGCCGAAATAGCGATGCAGAAAAAGATGTAATTGAAAATGCAAAACGTCGCTGGCCAGCCGTGGAATTTGTGTTACGGGAAGTTTCGGTTCAGGGTGCGGCTGCTGTTACTGAAGTTTCAGCAGCACTAATTGAGTTAGAAGAAATGGCTGAAGTAGATGTAATTGTGATTACGCGCGGCGGTGGATCTTTTGAAGATTTACTTCCATTTTCAGATGAGTCATTAGTTCGATTAGCCGCAAATTGCGAAACTCCAATTGTGAGTGCGATCGGACACGAAAAGGATTCACCATTATTAGATTTGGTCGCTGATTATCGAGCCTCTACCCCCACCGATGCCGGTAAAAGAATCGTTCCTGATTTAATGGAAGAAGTTGAATATATTGAAATTTTAAAAAGTCGCGCTTGGCGCCATGTTTCCAATCGATTCGATCGAGAGCTCGATAAAGTAAAAGTCTTAAATGAAAAAGTTCACCGTGTTATTAGACACCGAATCGAAATCGCTAACGAAAATATTGTTCAGGTGATGGCGCGCATCCGCGCTCTCTCCCCACAATCAACATTGGAGCGAGGTTATGCAGTAGTTCAACTTACTGACGGAAAAATTGCGCGCGACCCAAAAGAGTTAAGAGTTGGCGATGTAGTTCGCTTACGTCTTGCTAAAGGTGAGAGCGCTGCCACAATAAGTAAAGATTTAAAGTAGTAGATTTAACCCGTGGCCATGTCATATGAAGCAGCGCGCGATGAATTAGCGCAGGTAGTTGCTCAATTAGAAACTGGTAGCGCAACTTTAGAAGAATCATTAAAACTTTGGGAACGCGGCGAAGAGTTAGCAAAAATCTGTGAAGAGTGGCTAGCTGGAGCTCGCGCCAAATTAGATGCGGTGAAACCTGATGAGCTTTGAATATTCAGATTTGCTTCCAATCGGGAAAGATGACACCGAATATCGATTAGTTACAAAAGATGGCGTGAAGAGCGTTAAACATGGTGATTTAGAAATACTTGAAATCGCACCTGAAGTTTTAACCAAATTAACTGAAACAGCCATTCACGACATTAATCATTATTTACGGGAAGACCACCTAGCTCAATTAGCTAATATTTTAAAAGATCCGGAAAGTTCACCTAACGATCGCTTTGTTGCTTTGGATTTACTAAAGAATGCAAACATTGCTGCTGGTGGAATTTTGCCGATGTGTCAGGACACCGGAACCGCATTAGTAATGGGTAAAAAGGGTCAGAAAGTTTTCACATCTGGTAAAGATGAGAAATCAATTTCGGAAGGTGTTTTTAATGCCTACACGTCGCTAAATCTTCGCTACTCACAACTTGCACCAATTTCGATGTGGGAAGAGAAAAACACTGGAAACAATCTTCCTGCGCAAGTTGAAATTTATGCCGATAGCGATCATGACTCTGAATATAACTTCTTATTCATTGCAAAAGGTGGCGGCAGCGCGAACAAATCATTTTTATACCAAGAGACTAAAGCAGTACTAAATCCAGAATCTTTCTATGCCTGGTTAGACGAAAAACTGCGTTCGATTGGAACATCTGCTTGTCCGCCGTATCACTTAGCGATAGTGATCGGTGGAACTAGCGCCGAACACACAGTAAAGACTGCCAAATTAGCCAGCACAAAATACTTAGATTCACTTCCAACCACAGGCGATGCAAAAACAGGACGCGGTTTCCGCGATTTAGAAATGGAAGCGGAAGTATTGAAAGTTACGCAAAAACTTGGCATTGGTGCCCAATTTGGTGGAAAGTATTTCTGCCATGATGTTCGGGTAATTCGGTTACCGCGCCATGGCGCTTCGCTACCAATTGCAATTGCAGTTTCATGTTCAGCCGATCGCCAAGCGAAAGCCAAAATCACTAAAGATGGCGCTTTCATTGAGGTCTTGGAGCGCGAACCAGCACATTTCTTGCCTGAGACTGAAGATAAACATCTAACAGATGGCGTAGTAAATATTGATTTAAGTAAACCAATGAGTGAAATTCGAGCTGAGTTGAGTAAGCATCCAGTAAAAACTCGACTCTCATTAACTGGAACTTTAATTGTTGCGCGCGATTTAGCTCATGCAAAAATCAAAGCGATGATTGAAGCTGGCCAACCAATGCCGGAGTATTTAAAAAATTACGCGGTCTATTACGCAGGTCCAGCTAAAACACCTACCGGATATGCATCAGGTTCATTCGGTCCTACTACAGCGGGACGAATGGATTCTTATGTTGAATACTTTCAATCTCGTGGTGGTTCATTTGTAATGCTGGCAAAAGGCAATCGTTCAAAACAAGTAACTGACTCATGCAAAACTCATGGTGGATTTTATTTAGGATCGATTGGCGGCCCAGCTGCTCGATTAGCTCAGGACTGCATTAAAAAAGTTGAAGTCTTAGATTTTGAAGAACTTGGCATGGAAGCTGTTTGGAAAATTGAAGTTGAAAACTTTCCTGCTTTCATCATTGTTGATGACAAAGGAAATGATTTTTATGCTGAAACCAGCAAACCTTTAACAATCGGTAAGCGATCTAATTAATTTAATAGCTATGACGCCAGTTATGGCGGCTTAACGCTTTACAAGGATTGTCATAGCGACTTTCGATATAGCTAAGTCCCCATCGAATCTGAGTTACCGGATTGCTCCGCCAATCTAAACCAAACTTCTCCATTTTGATCGCTGGATACGCCTGCGGAATTCCGTGTGCGCCAGATCGATAATTATGTGCTTGGAAATTCCAATGTGATTCGCGAGTCCATAACCGTTTTAAACAACTGAATTGTTTTTCATTCCAGTTATATTCTTTTGTAATAATTGTTTTTGCGACCGCTTGGGCGCCGGCAGGGGTGCGAGCCTTTTCGACTTCAGATGCAGCTAACGAAACAACGGCTAAGTCGGCTGCAGTTACGCCATCCTTGTCATAGAACCCTGAGTAGAGCGCCGCAACATGAAGTTCAGTCGGCTCATCCGGCAAGGTATTAATCGGGGTGGCAAGGCTGACTTCGGTAACCATCGGAGATTGAAGTCCCCAGGCGCTGGTATTTACTGAGGCAGCAAAAATGGTTACGCCAAGAACCAGCCAACTAGCCTGGCGGCGATTGCGAATCAAGCCGGCATAAAGGCGGTCGATCTTCAACATTTTTACTCCCTTCTCTTCTAGAAATCCGGTAAATCTCTGGCTTAAGAGTGTCCCAGCAGGGCGACATCGCCAAATTAATCCCTGCGTATGTCGCAAAATCACATATTTTCTAAGGGTTGTGGATGGGTAAAAGTGCTGGTCAGAATGGGGAAAGTCTGAAATGTCCGAAATGTCGTTGTGAAATTCTTTGGGGGTATTTCCCCGTCGAAATAGCTAAAGCGCTATCGGGCCTTCCAGCATCTCGGTGACCAGCGCTGCGATCTGCGAGCGCTCAGAGCGGGTCAACGTTACGTGGGCAAAGAGTGGATGACCTTTGAGGGACTCGACCACGGCAACGACTCCGTCATGGCGCCCGACTCGCAAGTTATCTCGCTGGGCAACGTCATGGGTTAGGACTACCCGAGAACCTTGGCCGATTCGAGAAAGAACTGTTAATAGAACTCCGCGCTCCAAAGATTGCGCTTCGTCGACGATTACAAATGAATCGTGGAGTGAGCGACCACGGATATGAGTCAGTGGCAGAACTTCGATTAAACCGCGGGCGACAATTTCATCAATTACCGGTTGGCTAACTAGAGCGCCCAAAGTATCGAAGACTGCTTGGGCCCAAGGAGACATCTTCTCCCCTTCGCTGCCAGGCAAATAGCCAAGTTCTTGTCCGCCAACTGGATATAACGGACGAAAAATTACAATTTTTTTATGTAAACGGCGTTCCATAACCGCTTCAAGTCCGGCGCAAATCGCAAGTGCCGATTTACCGGTTCCGGCGCGACCGCCGAGCGAAACGATTCCGATTTCATTATCAAGTAACAAATCAAGTGCGACGCGCTGTTCGGCGCTGCGGCCATGTAAACCAAATGCTGAACGATCTCCCCGAACTAATTGCAATTGTTTATTAGGTGTAACCCGAGCAAGTGCGCTTCCTTTTTCTGAATGCAAAACGATTCCGGTATGAACTGGAAATTCCAAAGCTGATTCGTGATCAGTTCGATCATTTGAGTAAAGCGCATCTATGACGGTTCCGCCAACTGTTAGTTCAACAATGCCAGTCCAGCCACTATTCATAACTAATTCGGCGCGATATTCCTCAGCCTCAACGCCAACTGATGAAGCTTTAACTCGAAGTGGTAAATCTTTTGTAACTAAAACAACATCTTTTCCATCAGCCATTAAATTCTTAGCGATTGCCAAAATTCGTGAATCATTTGTGCCATCTCGTAAGAATCCATGTGGCAAAGAATTGGTGTCGGTGTGATTTAGTTCAACCGATAAAATTCCACCTTCTTTTGTAATTTGAATAGGCGTATCGAGTCGGCCATGTGTAACTCGTAAATCATCTAAGTATCGAAGTGCGGCGCGAGCAAAGAATCCAAGTTCTGGGTGATCACGTTTTGTTTCTAACTCCGTAATTACGGCAATCGGAATAACAATTTCATGCTCGGCGAAACGAGTTAAGGCAGTTGGATCAGCTAATAAAACGCTGGTATCTAGTACATAAGTTCTTTTGCTGTTGCTAGCGGTCAAGACCTCGTCGCACCCTTTTTTAGTTTTATCCGGGGGGAAGGTGCTTAAAAGGTAGAGCCAAGGTTGAGGGTTTAAGCGCAGACACGCGCTATTTGAGATTAACTATTTACCAAAGCGGCGGTGGCGAATCGAATAGCTGCGCAGTGCCCGAAGGAAATCAACTCGACGAAAATCTGGCCAATAGGCTTCACAGAAATAAAACTCGGATTGCGCGCTCTGCCAAAGTAAGAAACCGCCCAATCTTTGTTCGCCCGACGTTCTAATTAGTAACTCCGGATCTGGTTG
>JBDLPY010000006.1:0-3604 GCA_039800785.1 Actinomycetota bacterium | reverse complement strand
TACCGCCATGGCGGCACACTCCTTTTTCGGTAATTGTTAAACAATTACCGCACTCGGTTTTTGATCTAAAACAATTTGATTTAGATCCCTCGCACTAGTTGCACTGTGCCGGTTTGGAAATATTTAAGTTTCCGCTTCGGACCGAGGTGCAAATCCTCTGTGAAGAGTAAGTGCTGTGATGTCACGAAATTTCTTTCGTGCAAGGCAAATTCTACCTAGCCATTAGGAGTGCTAATTACCCAAAATTAAGCGCGCGGGTGCGCTTGTTTAAAGGCTCGATGGAGTCGTTCGGCCGATACATGGGTGTAAATCTGAGTCGTTGCAAGTGATGCATGGCCCAAAATTTCTTGGACAGTTCGAAGATCTGCACCACCTTCTAATAAATGAGTTGCTGCTGAGTGGCGAAGTGCATGTGGACCCATTCGTTCGAAACCTTCCAACGCTTCTAATGTTTTGTAAACAATGGTGCGAACTTGGCGCTGATTGATTCGATTTCCTTTTTTGCCCAAAAAAATTGCGTTTTCAGAATTCGATTTTAAAAATTCATTTCGAATTTGTAACCAATTATTAAGAGCACTGATTGCTGGATTTCCAATCGGGATCACTCGTTCCTTTGCGCCTTTACCAAAAACCCGAATAGTTTGTCGTTCGTAATCCACATCTGTTAAATCCAAACCACAAAGTTCGCTGACACGGGCGCCGCTGGCATACAGAATTTCCACAATCGCTAAATCGCGAATTGACTCGGCATCGCTCTCTTCTGCTGCCCTAGTTTCCAAAGATTTCAGCGCCAAGTTTGCCGATGCCGCATCAAGTACGTTCGGCAAAATACGATGCGCTTTTGGCGTCGCAAGATTCACGCCAACATCGCTAGAAATTATTTTCGCTTTCGCCGCCCATTTTGTGAAAACTTTGATCGATGTTGCTCTTCTAGATAGCGATGTTCGAGCGCCGTTTTGGGCCGCTAACCACGAACGCAAATGAGCCAAATCTAAATTTTCAATTGAAGTTAAACCCAAGTTTTCTAAGTGTGAAATTAAACTTTGCAAATCACCTAAGTAAGCGCGAATCGTATTTTCGGAAAGTGCGCGGCTATTAATTAAGTAGTTTTCGTATGTCGTGAAAACTTGCGCAAACTCCATAAGAGTTAAGGTTACTCTGGCTTGCGACCTTGTCTTAGTAAGCCAAAGGTAATTGCATCTTCGAGCGCCATAGCTGATGCAGCGATAACGTTTTCGTGAACTCCAACGGTGTTCCATTCACCATTGCCATCGCTAGTTTCAACCAAAACTCGAGTAATCGCACCAGTACCTAAGCGACCTTCCAAAATACGAACTTTGTAATCCGTTAATTCCAAATTCTGTAATTCCGGATAAAGTTTGATCAATCCAGTGCGAAGTGCATTATCGAAAGCATTAACTGGACCATTTCCGGTGCCCGAGCAAACAATTTTTTCACCATTTGCGGTGACAGTTACTTCTGCTTTCGTAACAATGTTTCGTTTCTCATCACTTTCCACCGAAGTTAACCAATGATCGATTTTGAAAAAACTTGGGCGGACGCCATTTTTCTCTTCTAGTAGTAATAATTCAAAGGAAGCATCTGCGGCTTCAAAGGTAAATCCTTTACTTTCTAAATCTTTAACTCGCTCGACAACGCGAGTAATCAATTCTTTGTCGCCACCTAAATCAACGCCAAGTTCCATACTTTTTAATTCGATTGAAGCCCGGCCGGCCATATCACTAACCAACATGCGCATATCATTTCCAACTTCAGCTGGATCTTCGTGTTGGTATAGCGCAGGATCAACTTTGATTGCGCTGGCATGTAATCCAGCTTTATGCGCAAATGCAGAAACGCCGACATAAGGTTGGCGCGCACTCGGTTGAATATTTGTTACTTCCGCAACGGCGTGAGCGATTCGGAATGATTCGCGCAGCGCTTGATCCGGCAATACTTTCTTATCTTTCTTCAATTCTAAGTTCGCAATAATTGAAACTAAATCTGCATTTCCAGTTCGCTCACCATAACCATTTAGCGTTCCTTGAACATGGGTGGCGCCTGCCGCGACGGCAGCCATTGAGTTTGCAACGGCACAACCGGTGTCGTTGTGGCAATGAATTCCAAGGCGCGCTTTTGTGCCCCCTAAAACATCATGAACGACATCGGCAATTTCATCTGGCAACATTCCACCGTTTGTGTCACAAAGGGCAATTACATCTGCGCCAGATTCGGCTGCGACTCGTACAACTTCTAATGCATATGCGCGGTTATTGCGATAGCCGTCAAAGAAATGTTCCGCATCGAGAAATACGCGCTGGCCTTCATTTCGTAAATGTGTAATGGAATCGCGAATCATTTCTAAATTCTCATCAAGCGTGGTTTTCAAAGCTAATTCGACATGGCGATCAAAAGATTTTGCCACCAAAGTTACAACTGGCGCACCAGAGTCACGCAGCGCACCAAGTAATACGTCGTCAGCAGCTTTCACATTTGGTCGTCTAGTTGCGCCGAATGCAACAAACTTTGCATTCTTTAATTTCAACTCTTTCTTAGCTAACGCAAAAAATTCAGTATCTTTTGGATTCGCTCCAGGCCAACCACCTTCAATAAAACCAACGCCCAAGTCATCCAAATGACGCGCAATTACCATCTTGTCATTGACGGACAAGTTAAGGCCTTCTTGCTGCGCACCATCGCGAAGCGTGGTGTCGTATATATGAAAGGAATCTGGCATCGACATTAGATAACTCGCTTAACCCAACCGTGTTTATCTTCTATCTGGCCATGTTGAATATTCAATAAAGTTTCGCGAATTTTCATGGTGATTGGACCAGGGTTTCCATCTCCAGTTACCCAAGTACCCCACTTCGATTTTGCTGCGCCAATTGGTGAAACAACTGCGGCAGTACCGCAAGCGAAAGTTTCAGTAATTTCTTTGCTTTGAATGCCATCACGCCAATCATCAACGCTAAGCATTACTTCATCAACTTCGTAACCTAAGTCTTTCGCAACTGCCAAAATCGAATCGCGAGTGATGCCTGGTAATAAAGTTCCAGTTAATTTTGGCGTAATCACTTTATTTCCTTTAACGAAATAAAGATTCATTCCGCCCATTTCCTCAACCCAGCGGCGTTCAACTGCATCCAACCAAACAACTTGATCGCAACCTTCCGCCGCCGCAGCCTTTTGCGCAATTAATGATGCTGCGTAATTTCCGCCGCATTTTGCTTCGCCAGTTCCGCCAGGTGCAGCGCGAACGTATTCAGTTGAAATCCAAACCGTTACGGCCTTTGCTGGATTGAAATATGCACCTGCTGGAGTTGCAATTAATACATACATCGCTTTATTTGATGGTCTAACACCTAAACCAACTTCGGTCGCAAACATAAATGGACGAATGTAAAGTGATTCACCAACTTTATCTGGCACCCAACCGGCATCTTGTTTAACAAGAGTTTCAACAGTTTCGATAAATAAATGTTCTGGCATTTCCGGCAGCGCTAATCTTTTTGCCGAGCGATTAAATCTGCCAGCATTTGCATTAGGTCTAAATAAAGCGACGCCACCATCTTTTTGGCGATACGCCTTCATACCTTCAAAA
>JBDLPY010000005.1:0-5369 GCA_039800785.1 Actinomycetota bacterium | reverse complement strand
CCAGCTTGTGTATCAATAACTTTGGTTGATGGTTTGGTGATGGCGCGATCAACTTTTAATTCATCAATGCACTACCAATCGCTAATGGCGTTTGGTAAAGGGCGCGAATTAACAAATCCAGATGAAAAACGTCCAGCGCTCCAAGCTCTATCTGATCATTTAATGCCACATCGCCGAGAAGAACTTCGCAAATCAACGGAACAAGAATTAAAAGCGACTTCAGTGGTTGCCTTTCCGTTGGATCAAATCACAATGAAAGTTGCAGATTATGATCCACGAGATGACAAAGATGATTTGGATACGCCAGTCTGGGCCGGAGTAGTTCCGATGAAAACAATTTATGAAGCACCACGTGCCGCAGCAGATTTAAAGTTTGATCTGCCGGCGCCGGATTACATTAAGAATTGGCCGCTTCGCTAGCTGCCAATTGACCGCACGCACCTTCGATTTCGCGCCCGCGAGTATCTCTAACGGTTACAGGTACGCCGTAACTTTCCAACACTCGAACAAACTCCCGCTCATCTTCCGGTCTTGATGCGGTCCATTTAGAACCCGGAGTTGGATTTAGTGGAATTAAATTAACGTGCGCATTTCGGTTCTTTAGAAGTTTTCCAAGTAAATCTGCCCGCCAAGATTGATCATTGATATCGCGAATTAATGCATATTCGATGGAATATCGGCGACCAGTAGTTTTTTCATAATGATCTGCTGCTGCCAAAATTTCGCGAACTTTAAATCTTTGATTGATTGGCACCAAAGTGTCGCGCAATTCGTCATCTGGGGTGTGTAAGGAAACTGCCAAAGTAACTGGAATTCCCTCTTGTTCTAATTTCTCAACGCCATTTACTAAACCAACAGTTGAAACTGTTACTGATCTGGCGCTAATTCCTAGCCCATCGGGATTTGGCATCGTGATATTTCGAAGGGTTTGAATCACTGGGTTGTAATTTGCCAATGGTTCACCCATGCCCATAAAAACAATATTTGATAATCGAGTTGGACCGCCCGGTAATTCACCATTTGCACATGCACGTGCTGCTGCAACAATTTGTTCCGTAATTTCACCAGCTGAAAGATTTCGTTTTAACCCGCCTTGGCCAGTAGCGCAGAACGGGCAGGCCATACCGCAACCTGCCTGTGATGAAATGCAAACCGTTACGCGATCGGTGTATTTCATTAAAACAGATTCGACCAAAGTTCCATCATGCAATTTCCATAAATCTTTCCGGGTCATGCCGTTGTCACATGTTATGGATCTAACCAATTCAATTAATTTTGGCGTTAACGCTTCAGCAAGTGGTTGGCGAAGATCGGCTGGAATATCGCTCCAAGTATTTGGATCTTCACTTAGATGTGAAAAATAATGTGTTGCAACTTGTTTTGCGCGAAAGCCGGGATAGCCCATGGCTTCAACTTTTGCTTTCCGTTCAGCTACATTTAAATCTGCTAAATGTTGTGGTGGTTTTTTCATCATAAATAACGAGTCGCTAATTCCAAGACCAACCAAAGCGCTGGGCCGGAAAAGAGAATTGAATCTAACCGATCCATTACTCCACCATGTCCTGGTAAAAATTGACCCATATCTTTTAGCGCAAAATCGCGCTTCAGTGCGCTCTCCACTAAATCTCCGGTCGTTGCAGTAAATACCACTAACAAACCAACTAAAACACCCAACCAAATTGGCAAGTCCAAGAAATATTTAAATGTCAGAACCCCAAAAATTATGTTAAAAACAATTGAACCGAATAGACCTTCAATACTCTTTTTCGGACTTATTTTTGGCACCAATTTATGGCGGCCAATTAGTACGCCAACAACGTATCCGAACGTGTCATTGCTTGCGACCAGCACAATTGCTGTTGCCACTCGCTCAAAGCCATCATGCGGTCTGGCTAATAAAATAAAGAATCCAGTTAAAAAAGGAATATAAAAGAGCGCGAATGCAGCTGCGGTGGCTTTTGCAACAAAGTTTTCAACACCTTTGCGCAGCAGGGAAATCAACGAAATCACAAAAGCAATTACCGTAGTGACCAATAAGCCACGGATTCCGCCATACCAAGCTCCGGCTGCGATTGCTACTGCTGCTGTGTAATTTGCGCTACGCGATAAATAAATCTCTTTTGATTTAAATGCCGCAATAATTTCTCTTAGGCCAAGAATCGATGCAATTAAAACTAATACGGCAAATGCAATTCGATTTGTAATTAAGGAAAGATATATAAGCGCTAGCAGCGATAACCCGACCACAATTGATGGACCGAGCTTTCGCCCAGCCCGCTTATTGATCGCTTCGTTGATCGAGTGAATATCGCTCATCAAACTTCGAGAAGCTCGGCCTCTTTGTGCTTCAACATGTCATCAATTTTTGATGTGTGGTCGCCAGTAACTTTTTCTAAATCTTTTTCTGAGCGCGCCAAGTCATCTTTAGAGATATCGCCATCTTTTTCCAATTTTTCCAAAGCTTCTTTGACGGCGCGACGAACATTTCGGATTGCAACTTTTGCATCTTCGCCTTTAGTTTTTGCCATCTTGATGTATTCCTTGCGCCGCTCTTCCGTTAACTGCGGGAAAGAGACGCGAACGACTACGCCATCGTTTCCTGGATTTACACCTAAGTCTGAATCGCGAATCGCTTTTTCAATTGAAGCCATCGCGCCTTTATCAAATGGGCTAATTAGCGCCATGCGCGCTTCCGGAACTTGAACTGTTGCCAATTGCGAAAGCGGCGTCATTGCACCGTAGTAATCAACCATGATTTTGTTAAACAAAGCTGGATTGGCTCGGCCGGTGCGGATTGAAGCAAAATCCTCTTTTGCAACGTCAACGCACTTATTCATTTTGGTTTCGCCATCTTTCATGATGGTTGCAATGTCGCTCATGATTTCCTTCTACTTATATTTTAGTTAACTAAAGTACCGATTTTTTCGCCGCTAACTGCGCGTGCGATATTGCCATTATTCATTAAATCAAAAACCACGATTGGTAACTTATTTTCGCGGCATAAACTAAATGCTGCGGCATCTGCTACCGCTAGAGATTTTGAAAGTACTTCGTCATATGAAATTTGATCGAATTTCTTCGCAGTTGGATCCTTCTTTGGATCAGCTGAATAAACCCCATCCACTCCACTCTTTGCTAGCAACAACGCTTTAGCGTGAATTTCTAATGCGCGCTGCGCTGCAACGGTATCGGTTGTAAAGAATGGCATTCCCGCACCGGCACCAAAAATCACTACGCGACCTTTTTCTAAGTGGCGCATTGCGCGGCGCGGAACATACGGTTCGGCAACCTGGCCCATTGTGATTGCAGTTTGAACGCGAGTTTCCACGCCAAGTTTTTCTAAGAAATCTTGTAGCGCTAAGCAATTCATTACGGTACCGAGCATGCCCATGTAATCAGCGCGAGCTCGATCCATACCTAAATTTTGTAGTTCTGCACCGCGGAAATAGTTTCCACCGCCGACTACGACAGCAATTTGAGTTCCGTTTTTAACTACGGCTGCGATTTGTTTGGCAACATCTTGAACCACATCTGGATCAACGCCAATTCCCTTTTCACCGCCGAAAACTTCGCCAGAAAGTTTAAGGAGCACTCTGTCGTATTTAGTGTTCGACATAAGTGCTCCTTATCTTTCGATTAATTCGTAAGAATTACTGACCGACGCGGAAACGAGAGAAACTTTTCACCGCAGTGCCAGCTTCATCAAGAATCTGCTTAACAGTCTTCTTTGCATCCTTTGCGAATGCTTGCTCAATTAAAGCAACTTCCTTCACGAAACCGGTGACGCGACCCTCGACAATTTTCGAAAGGGCTGCATCAGGCTTGCCTTCGCTACGAGCAGTTTCTTCCGCAATACGGCGTTCATTCTCGATTAGATCCGCTGGAACTTCATCGCGATGAACAAATTGTGGCGCGAAAGCCGCAATATGTTGCGCGACATCTTTACCAACTTCGATTGCATCTTTAGTTAATTGAACCAAAACGCCAACTTGCGGTGGCAAATCTGGTGAAGTTTTGTGAAGGTAAATACCAACTGGTGAACCCTCATGCACTACTAAGCGACGAATTTCAATCTTCTCACCTAGTGTTGCATTTCCTTCATCAATAACGGCTTGAACAGTTTGACCTGGCTTAATTTCTGATTTCAAGAATGCATCGATGTCAGAAATTTTGGTCTTTGCTAAGTGTTCAACTAATTCATCACCAAGTGCTTGGAAACGATCACCTTTAGCAACGAAGTCAGTTTCGCAGTTAAGTTCAAGCATTACGCCTAAATCATTAACAACGCGCGCCACAACTAATCCATTAGAAGTGGTGCGACCTTCGCGCTTGGTAACGCCTTTAAGTCCTTTAACGCGAATGATTTCAACTGCCTTATCGAAATCTCCGCCTGCTTCATCTAGTGCTTTCTTGCAATCAAGCATTCCGGCAGCAGTTACTTCGCGTAACTTTTTTACATCTTCAGCTGAATAACTCATTTTTCTTCTTTAGCACCTTCCAAAAGTTCTTTCTCCCAATCAGCTAACGGTTCGCCAGCTGCAACTTCTTCGCTCTTCTCGCTCTTAACGTTTGCAGAACGTGCTTGAAGTCCAGCAGCAATTGCATCGCCAATAACGCGAGTAAGTAACGCGATTGAACGAATTGCATCGTCGTTGCCAGGAATTTTGAAATCAACTTCATCTGGATCGCAATTGGTATCAAGAATTGCAATTACTGGAATACCTAGCTTCTTTGCTTCCGCGACAGCTAAGTGTTCCTTCTTGGTATCAACTACCCATAGCGCAGCTGGCAACTTAGTCATGTTGCGGATACCGTCTAAGTTCTTAGTTAACTTCTCGCGTTCGCGACGAAGAACTAATAATTCTTTCTTGGTTAGCAATTGATCGTTTGCGGTTTCCAACGCTTCCAATTCCTTCAAACGTTGAATGCGCTTGTAAACCGTTGGGAAGTTAGTAAGCATTCCGCCCAGCCAACGCTCGGTAACAGATGGCATTCCAACGCGAGTTGCTTGTTGCAAAATCGGTTCTTGTGCCTGCTTCTTTGTTCCAACGAACATTACGTTGCCACCTTTAGCGACAACATCTTTTACGAATTCATATGCTTTATCGATTAAGCCAAGCGATTGTTGGATATCGATGATGTAGATGCCATTACGCTCTGTGAAAATAAAGCGCTTCATCTTTGGGTTCCATCGACGAGTCTGGTGTCCGAAATGCACACCGCTGTCGAGGAGTTCTCGCATTGTTACTACCGCCATGGCGGCACACTCCTTTTTCGGTAATTGTTAAACAATTACCGCACTCGGTTTTTGATCTAAAACAATTTGATTTAGATCCCTCGCACTAGTTGCACTGTGCCGGTTTGGAAAT
>JBDLPY010000004.1:0-2719 GCA_039800785.1 Actinomycetota bacterium | reverse complement strand
AAGCGTGGATCTAATGAACCGGCATTCACACCAATTCGAATTGGAATTCCGGCAGCTTTAGCCGCTTTCGCAACTTCTTTAACTTTGTCATCAAACTGTTTGATGTTTCCTGGGTTAACGCGAACTGCAGCGCAACCAGCATCAATTGCCGCGAAAATATATTTAGGTTGGAAATGAATATCAGCAATGACTGGAATTTGAGATTTTTTCGCGATTGCCGCAAGTGCATCGGCATCATCTTGGCTTGGCACTGCTACTCGAACAATTTGGCAACCAGATGCAGTTAATTCGGCAATTTGTTGGAGCGTGGAATTTACATCGGCAGTAAGTGTGGTGCACATCGATTGCACTGAAACCGGAGAATTACTTCCCACGCCAACTTTGCCAACTTTTAATTGTTTGGTTTTGCGACGGGGCGCCAAAGTTTGCGGAGTTGGAATTCCGAGATCGACCATGGGGTTATCGTATTACTATCGAATTAAATGTACTGGATTTACAATGTCTGCAATAAGAAGTAGCAAAGTAAGCGCAATCAATATTGAGAAGACCGCAACTGTGACCGGCATTAATTTATTAACGTTTATTGGCTCCGGCTTTGCCCGGCCACGCAATCGCGCAAACCAATTACGAATTCCATCTGCTGCCGCGACAGCCATATGGCCACCATCAAGTGGTAACAGTGGCAATAAATTAAATAGCCCAACGAAAATATTTAGCGAAGCAATAATCAATAAGAAAGTTGCGATTCGTTCGTTAAAAGTTAAACCGGCAGTTGCAGCAGTTTCACCAGATACTCGGGCCACACCAACTACGCCAACTGGTCCTTCCGGATCGCGCTCTTCCCCACCAAAAGTTTGTCTAAATAGCGCCGGAATTTTTGCGGGCAATTGAATCAGCGATTTCACGCTGGTCTTCAACATAAACCAAGTAATTTTTCCGGCATCAGATGCACCTTGTAGCGGCGCGCTCTTAACTAAACCAACTTCATTAATGATTCCGATAAAGCCATAAGTATTTCCATCATATTTTCTGGCAGCTGGCGTAATTGTTAAATCTTGAACCTCACCAGCGCGATCAATTGTCAAAACAACTGGTTTATTTGGCGCAGTGCGCACTTTTGCAATCTCTTCGCCCCAGTGCTTTACATCTTTACCGTCAACTTTTAATACGACATCGCCAGCTTGTAACCCAGCTGCTTTTGCTGGTGAAACTGGATCGGTAGTTTTACATTTATAAGTTGCATCTGGCACACACGGAACAATCTCTTTAATTTTTGGTAGCGCACCAGTAGTACCAACGCCCACCAACAAAATTGCAAGTAATAAATAACCAACAATGAAATGTCCGGCAGAACCGGCGCCAAGCACAATTAATTTTCGCGGTACGGACGCTTTAACAAAGGCGCGATCGGCTTCGCCTTCTGGCATCACATCGGTTGGCGTCATTCCTTCAATCCGGCAATAACCGCCAGCTGGAATCGCTTTAATGCCGAATTCAGTTTCGCCGCGTTGGGTAGACCAGATGCGTTTGCCAAAACCTACGAAGAATTCGGAGACGCGCATCCCGAATTTTCGGGCAAAGATGTAATGGCCAAATTCGTGGACCATAACTGATGCTAAAAGCCCGAAGATAAATAAGGCGAGGCCAAAGAGTTCCATAACTGATGTAAATCTTGCTCTAAGAAGGTGACATCTCCAAATCATCCGCGCGTAAAGTGTGAAAACTCTCGGTAAACTCTGATTATGAGTGCCCGAAAAGTGATTACCGCAATTCCAGGTCCAAAATCTGAAAGCATTATTAAGCGACGAAGCGATGCGGTTTCGAAGGCGTTAGGTATGGCGCTGCCAGCAGTTATTGAAGATGCCAAAGGCGCAATCTTGATTGACGTTGATGGCAATCATTTTATTGATCTTGGTTCTGGCATCGGCGTAGTAAATGTTGGAAATAGCGCACCGGCAGTTGTTGAAAATGTTCAAAAACAAGTTGCAGCATTTACCCACACTTGTTTCATGATTGCGCCCTATCTTGGTTACATCGAAGTTTGCGAAGCGCTAAATCGGTTAACACCTGGAAAGTTTGCAAAAAAGAGCGCGCTATTTAATTCTGGTGCGGAAGCAGTTGAAAACGCAGTAAAGATTGCGCGCCACTACACAAAGCGCAGCGCAATTGTGGTCTTCGAACATGCTTATCACGGCCGCACTAATTTAACGATGGCAATGACAGCGAAGAACATTCCATACAAAGAAGGATTTGGTCCGTTTACGCCAGATGTTTTCCGGATGCCAATGGCTTATCCATTCCGTTGGCCAGGTGGCGCAGCAGCTTGCGAACGCGATGCGCTAAATCATGTACTTTCAAAAATTGAAAAAGAGATCGGCGCGAAAAATGTTGCCGCAATTGTGATCGAACCAATTCAAGGCGAAGGTGGATTTATCGTTCCGCCAAAAGGTTTCTTGCCGGGCTTACAAAAATTTGCGCGCGACAATGGTGCATTATTTATTTGCGATGAAGTTCAAACAGGATTTGCCCGTACCGGAAATATGTTTGCATCCGAAGCTGAAAACTTAGAACCAGATTTAATTGCCACCGCTAAAGGAATTGCCGGTGGCTTGCCGCTTGCTGGCGTTACTGGTCGCGCGGAAATCATGGATGAAGTTCATCCATCTGGCTTAGGTGGAACATATGGTGGCTCCCCTGTTGCATGTGCTGCAGCAATTGG
>JBDLPY010000003.1:0-19401 GCA_039800785.1 Actinomycetota bacterium | reverse complement strand
CCAGTGTTTCCGACCGGAAAGAATAGTTCTGGGTCTTCTTCGCGGCATGCTGATTGGTGTCGCCAATCCATTAAGAATCCATCCTTTAATTTGGGGAAGCGCGAGAAGCGCAGAGGCTAATTTTCCAATACAAATATTTGTTAAACAAGAGTGAATCGCAATTAGTTAATTAAATTTTCAATTAATTGGGTGATTTACGTCCCGATTGATAGTGCCCCCGACAGGATTCGAACCTGTGCACCTGCCTCCGGAGGGCAGTGCTCTATCCCCTGAGCTACGGGGGCAATTTCAGAAGCAAGGTTATCCTGAAATAATTACGACGATGAATGTTAATCGGATCGAAGTGGCGTATTTCGCAACAGGATGTTTCTGGGGTGCGGAACGTAGATTTTGGCAAACTCAAGGCGTTATAAACACTTCCGTTGGGTATCAAGGTGGAAATTTAGATAACCCAAGTTATGAATTGGTTTGTACCGGAAAAACTAATCATACTGAAACTGTAAAAGTTGAATTTGATCCACATGTTATTTCTTTCCATGAGTTACTTGCGTTGTTTTTTGAGATGCATGACCCTACTTCGCTAAATCGACAAGGCAATGATGTGGGTACGCAGTATCGAAGTGCGATTTTTACGACCTCTTCCGAACAAGAAGTTTTGGCGAAAAATGCCATCCGAATTTATCAAGCGGAATTATCAAAAGCTGGAATCGGGAAGATTGTTACTGAAATTAGTTCGGCAAGTAATAATAAATATTGGCCAGCCGAGGAATACCATCAGCGATATTTAGAAAAGAACCCAAAAGGTTATGACTGCCATTCGAATACTGGAATAAGATTTCCATTACTGGATGACGCAAAATTAAAGCTTGAACTTGATCCACTTTCCTATGAAGTATTACGCCATGCGGCGACGGAACAAGCATTTTCGGGGGAATACACAGATACGGAAATCGATGGAATTTATAACTGCAAAGCTTGTGGCGCAAAACTCTTTGAAAGTAAAAGCAAGTTTCATTCTGGCTGTGGCTGGCCAAGTTTTTATACTCCGATAGAAACTGATGCAGTTTTGTTAATTGAAGACCGTTCGTTGGCGCCACGTATAAGAACAGAAGTTAGATGTGCTAACTGCAATTCACATTTAGGCCATGTTTTTGAAGGGGAAGGATTTGATACACCTACCGATGAGCGTTGGTGTATTAATTCAGTTTCATTAACTTTAAAACCAAATTAATCTAACGCGCGCCAGCAATACCAGGCGACTATTGATCTATAAGGCTGAAATTTTTCGCCTTTTTTCATCAATTCATCTGGCGTTATTTCAGTTTTTAATTTATTAATTCTTTCCCAGCCACGCCGTACTCCCAAATCTCCTACTGGCCAGATATTCAACTTACCTAACTGAAACATCATGAACATATCTACCGTCCACGGCCCAATTCCCCATAATTTTGTTAATTCAACATAAATCTGATCATCAGGTAAATCATCAATCTTTTCTAAATTAATTGATTTGGCCGATTCCGCTAATCCGATAATTGTTTTCAATTTTGCATTTGAAAGTCCAACTGCTCTTAGCGATTCGGGCGCTACTTTTAATACCGACTTGGCAGAAACTTTTCCAACTTGCTCGATGAATCTTTTACTTATCGTGTCTGCCGCAGCAGTTGCTAACTGTTGCGAAATTACAGAAAGAACTAAAGATTCAAAATTACTTCGCTTTTTGACTTGGGTACCTAAATCACATAGTGGTGCAGCCTCTATTATTTTGGCAAGGTTACGATTTCGCGATGCTAAGTCATCTACTATTCGGTCCATTTCGCGTGAAGTAATCACGCAACTAATGTATCGTGGCGCTTATGACTGAAAAGCTGGTTCCGCTCTCCCTAGCAGAGATGCGAACCCACCACAGTGAAAAATGGCGTGGCTTTCCCGATGATGTCTTACCGCTTCCAGTGGCAGAGATGGATTTTCCAATCGCGAAGCCAATTCAAGATTTATTGATCGAAATGATTCAACACTCAGATCTGGGTTATCTCGGCGCAATTCCCGAACTCGGAATCGAATTTAGTTCTTTCGCTAAACGCCGATGGAATTGGGATGTAAATCCAGAATTCGTGCGCCTTGCTACTGATGTTGGTGTTGCGATGGTCGAAGTTTTACGTGTTGTAGCAAAACCTGGCGATCGAGTCTTGATTAATTCACCGATTTATCAAAATTTCTATAACTGGTTATCTGAAACTCAGATGAATGTATTTGATGTTCCATTTACCGAGTCTGATTCAGGTTGGAATTTAGATTTATCAGCGATCGAAGAAGCTTATAAAGCCGGGGTAAAAGTTCATGCGCTTTGTAATCCACATAATCCGCTCGGTCGGCTATATAGCAAAGTTGAATTGGAAACTATTGCAAATTTAGCTGCGAAATATCAAGTGATTGTCGTTAGCGATGAGATTCATGCACCTTTGGCTTACGATGCTAAAAAATTTATTCCATTCTTATCGGTTAATGAATCGGCCGCAAAAATTGGGATAGCTGTTACTTCTGCCAGCAAAGGTTGGAATTTAGCTGGCTTGAAATCTGCCATGATTATTACTCAAGATGAATTTCGGCATCAACAATTAGATTCATTGCCGATGGCAGTCCATTTCAGGTCTTCGCTCTTGGGGGCGTTTGCTGCCGTTGCTGCGTTTAAATCTGGCGAGCCCTGGCTTGACTCTGCGGTAGCAACTATTGAAAACAATGCGAATTTATTGGCAAACCAAATTAGCACTTTGGTGCCGGCAATTAAATACCGGATCCCACAATGTTCTTATCTTGGTTGGCTGGATTGTTCACTACTTCAACTTGGCGATGAACCAGCGAAGATTTTTCTAGAAAAGGGACGGGTAGCCTTTAATCCTGGCGTGATCTATTCGCCCCACACTTCGCAGTTTGTTCGGTTTAACTTTGCTACAAGCGAATCGGTAATTACCGAAGCGGTAAATCGAATCGTAAAAAGTCTTTAAACCGCTAGACTTGGCTACATGTTCAAAGCCATCCGCAGAATTTTTGCCGGACTGGCTTTCTTTGTTTTAGCTTTTAAAGCTGTTGGTTCTTTTCTATCTTGGGTTGAGAAACAAGAAGATACACCGGCCTCAGTTTGGGCTGACGATGATGAATTAGAAGATGCCTAATGAATATTGTATTTCATAATCGCAAAGGAAGTCTTGCTGATGACTTTAAAGGAATTGCTTCGGAGAAACTTGAAAGCTTAAAAAGATTTGCAGTTTCTATTGACCGCATTGAAGTTGAAATCATTCATGAAGCTAATCCGCGCCAAGGTAAACATAGCCACACCGTCATTTTGACTTCCCACGGAAGCGGACCATTGATTCGCAGCGAAGCTTCAGAATTTAATGATGTTGCAGCCTTTGACCAGGCGGTAAAAACTTTTGAACTTCAACTAAGAAAAGTTCACGAACGCAGCAAAGAACATAACCGCGATTCGATTAAGAATTTTTCCGCGTAGATATCAAACTAGTAACAGTTGTAACAATAAGTGTCACAATAATTACTGAAAGACTTAGTTCGATTCCAATTTCAGGAACATGAGCTCCAAGTGAATGCGCCGCTTCAAAAATCATCTTTATTCCAATAAAAGCCAAAATTACTGATAGACCGCGTGACAAGTGAACTAGTCGAGTCATTAAACCCTGAAGTAAGAAATAGAGCTGGCGAAGACCCATTAGAGCGAAAATATTTGCTGTTGCCACGATGTAGGGATCTTTAGTAATTCCAAAGATCGCTGGGATTGAATCGAGTGCAAATAAAAGATCAGTTGTACCTACTGCGACAAGTGCAATACTGAATGTGCTTGCCCCGCGCTTGCGCATAAATGTGATTACTCGACCATGTTCAATATGGTCTGCTTCTTCTTTTTCGTCATCTTTTACCAATTTAATGGCGGTATAAATTAAGAATGCGCCAAACAAGAAGAAGATGCTTGTGAAGCGCGAAATTAGCGCCGCACCTGCGAAAATAAATAAACCACGCAAAATAATTGCGATTAAAATTCCATATAGAAGGACAAGCTGTTGCTTTTCCTTCTGAACCTTTAATTTCGCCAAAATAATCACAAAGACAAATATGTTGTCTACTGAAAGTGCGTATTCCGTTAACCAACCGGCAAAAAATTCTCCTTGAGCAGAAGGGGAGTCAACCAAATGAGGAATTTGAGTCCCAAAGAAAATTGCTGCCGCGACATAAAAAAGTGTCCAACCCGCAGCTTCGCTCATTGAAGTTGCGCTATTTCGGCGAAGCAGCGCAATCGCTAAGTCGACAAGGATTACCACCGCCAAAATTGCAATCGTAATTTCCCAAGTATGTAAATTTGCCATTTAGGTATCCTAATTTACTTTTGATTCAATTTTTCTGAGCAACTCGTGGACTTCTTTTTGAATAGTCTGTAATTCACGTAACTCTTCTTTGGCAATTTCGAATTCCTTGATCGACGCCTCGTGCGTTTCGCGGATTATGTTCTCCATTGCCTCACCTTGAACTCGTTGCCCAACCATGATTATGGAGAGCAAGACAAGTTGCAGGAAAGTTTGGGCAACCCAAGAAATTATTACGAGCGAGTCATGAGACGCAAGGGCTTTTGGCAAAGAGATCAGCGCGATAATTGCGAACGCATAGGCACACCACATTGTGGCCACCCCATTTGTTACAGAGGTTGCAATACGTTCGTTCAAATTCCGGATTTTGCTCATGATTTAAGGGTACTACCTATTGATTTGCCAGCCGTCAAAGAGCACGATTAGCCAACTAAAAGTTGGGAGTATTCATGAAAATCAGTTCGATAATTTCTGGCAAGAAAGTTGCCACAATTTCACCAAATGCAACAGTTCATGAATTAGTTATAGAACTCGATCGACATCGTATCGGTGCATTGGTGGTTTCAAATGATGGTGAAAAAATAGAAGGAATTGTTTCAGAGCGCGACGTAGTTCGATCCATGCCAAACAAATTTAATGAATTTTCTAGCTTGCATGTACGTGATTTGATGTCGGTAAATGTAATAACCTGCGAACCAACTTCGCAGGTAGCAGAAGTTTTAGCTTTGATGACCGAGAAACGGGTTCGCCATATTCCAGTTGTAGAAAATGGGAAGATGATTTCAATCGTCTCAATTGGAGATTTAGTTAAGTCACATATTTCTGAAATTGAAGGCGAAGCCAGCGCGCTTCGCGACTATATAACTAATTAACCTGCCGCAAAGCTGATGGCCAGTCCATTAGGCTTTGCTTCATGTCCAAAGTCCTCGCATCCTTACCCAAAGGTGAACGCGTTGGCATTGCGTTCTCTGGTGGATTAGATACTTCAGTAGCAGTTGCGTGGATGCGAGCGAATGGTGCAATTCCATTTACTTACACGGCGGATCTTGGCCAATACGATGAACCAAATATTGCAACGGTGCCAGATCGCGCCAAACAATATGGTGCAGAAGGTGCTCGACTCATTGATTGCACCACGGCATTGGTTGAAGAAGGATTAGCCGCAATTGCTTGCGGAGCATTTCACATTCGTTCTGGCGGAAAACAATATTTCAACACAACTCCGATCGGGCGCGCAGTAACTGGAACGCTTCTAGTGCGCGCAATGATGGAAGACAACGTTTCGATTTGGGGCGATGGGTCTACCTACAAAGGCAATGACATCGAACGTTTTTATCGTTACGGATTATTGGCAAATCCAAATTTAAGAATTTATAAGCCATGGTTGGATAAAGATTTCGTAAACGAATTAGGCGGCCGAAAAGAAATGTCAGAATGGCTTGCCAAGCACAATCTGCCATATCGCGATAGCGTGGAAAAAGCTTATTCAACCGATGCAAATATTCTGGGCGCAACCCATGAAGCTAAGCAATTGGAATTCTTAGATGCATCAATTGAAATTGTTGAACCAATTATGGGTGTTAAACATTGGGATTCATCAATCAAAATCGACGCCGAAGATGTCCGAATCGAATTTAAGCAAGGACGTCCGGTTTCAATCAATGGTAAGAACTTTGAAAATATCGTTGATTTATTTAGAACTTGTAATGAAATTGGTGGCCGTCACGGTCTTGGCATGAGTGACCAAATTGAAAACCGAATCATTGAGGCTAAAAGTCGTGGCATCTATGAAGCACCAGGCATGGCCCTTCTTTTTATTGCATATGAAAGATTAATTTCTGCAATTCATAACGAAGACACAATTGCGAACTATCACGCTGAAGGCCGTCGCCTTGGTCGATTACTTTATGAAGGTCGCTGGTTAGATCCACAAAGTTTGATGTTGCGCGAATCGTTGATGCGTTGGGTGGCTTCTGCAGTGACTGGTGAAGTTACTTTGCGATTGCGCAGAGGTGATGATTATTCAATTATTAACACGACAGGTCCGGCGTTCAGCTACGCACCAGAAAAACTTTCAATGGAACGTACTGAAGAATCTGCTTTTGGTCCCGAAGATCGAATCGGTCAATTGACTATGCGCAATTTGGATATTCAAGATACGCGTTCAAAGCTTGAGTTATATACCAATCAAGGGCAACTCGGTGATGGCCAATTCAAGTTGGTTGCCGAGATTGAAAATAAGAAGCGGAATAAGTAAACCAACTCGTCGGATTAGTTTTCGAGAGTGGGCAAAAATTACAGCTTCTTTTCTACTTCTCACTTTAAAGATTTCATAAATTTTCATTGTCTCGTGCCGAATCGTAGATTCGCTATAACCTAAATGTTTTGCAATTTGATTATTCGTTAAACCATCCGCGATGAGGTTAAGAACTTCCACCTGACGCTTTGAAAGCAATTCATCTGATGGTAAATCTACGCCGTTTTTTGAAATAGACCCTAAGCGACCATGAGGGGTTTTAAGCAACTGGAGCGTAACTAAACCTGCAACGGCTTCGATAAAACTAACTAAATCTTGATCATATTCAATAGCGTGAAGAAAAGTGATACTCATTGCCCCAATTGAAGATTTGTTTGCCTTAATTGGGAAAGTAATCATCGATTCCCAGCCAAATTCTTCTGGCACATTTTTAAATTCCGGATATCGCGCCGCCCAATCAGCTCGATCGCTAATTACAAGAATATTGCCAGTTCGGGCAGATTCGGCGAGCGGAAAGTTTGCATTCAATCTAATTTCATGAAACGGCTTAAGTTTTTCATCTGAAACGCCAAAACAATCAATGGCTGACAGAACCCCATTGTTATTTAATTGCAGGAAATAGACGCTCTTTGTTTGATGAAAATTAAAAGTATTAAGCGTTAAGTATCTGCCGAGCTCATTTGGGTTTACTTCACTTATAGTTAAGAAATCAATTAACTCTTTGATACGTTCCAAATAACTTTTCTTCATCGCTTGAATTTTATTTCGGTTTCAACTGAGTAAAGAGGCAAATCTAAGGGGTAGCACCCTTTTTACGCTAAATCGAATAACGGTCCAGCGTTTTTGGGATTGCTGCGCTCCAGTTGAATTCTTTGGCTAAGGCATCACGCAAAGCAATTTGGGATTCTTGTTCGCCATGCACAATGAATACCTGATTCACTGCGCCACATTTCTTAAACCATTTCACTAATTCATCGCGGTCGGCATGAACTGAAAAACTTTCAATTTTTGAAATGTGTGCTTTCACATTGATCCAGTCGCCAAAAATTCGAATTCGATTAATGCCATCTTCAAGCATTCGCCCTCTGCTTCCAAGAGCTTGAAAGCCAACCAGAATTACTGTGTTTTTTTCATCGCCCAACATATCTTTCAAGTGATGGACTACGCGTCCACCTGTCGCCATGCCACTAGCAGAAATTATGATGCTAGGTTCATCTTCAATCGGTAATAATTTTGATTGCTCAACCGCAAGTGCCTGAACTAATCCTCCAGCATTGAATGGATCTTCACCTTGCCACTTCGCTGAAATACCAGCTCGAATCTCGGGTGCATTTTCAATTATTGCTTGGCGATACAGATTTAATGCCGCAATTGCCATAGGCGAATCAACATATATTGGAATTGCGGGAATTTGTTTTTTCTCGATTAAATCTCGAAGGGCTATCAAAATAACTTCTGTGCGGTCAATGGCAAAGGCCGGAATTAGAATTGATCCACCACGTTTGATGCCATTATTAATTTCTGTTGCGAATTCAGAAATATCATTTTCGTGAACTCGGTTACCGTAAGTCGATTCGGTAATTAGCGCCGCGATATCGGAATCCGGGGGATTATCTGGTGGTGATAAAAGTGGATGATTCTCGCGACCCATATCGCTAGTAAAAAGTAATGACTTACCGTCTGATTTAACTTCAACAAATGCTGAACCTAAAATATGACCAGAAGGGAAATAAGTAGCAGAGATATTTTCTGTGACCTTGAATGATTCTCGGAAATTTACAATTTTAAATAACGCAATAGTTCTTTCAACATCACCGCTGTTATATAGCGGGGCTTCTTCACCAAATTTGGCATCTTCTTCGTGAATGTGCGCCGAATCATGTAGAACTACGGCAGCTAATTTGGCGCCATATTTAGTTACATAAACTGGACCGGAAAATCCATCCTTAACTAAGGCTGGCAAGTAGCCACAATGATCAAGATGTGCATGTGTTAACAATACTGCACTTATTTTCTTAGGATCTATCGGAAATGGTTCGGAATTCTTTTTTCGAATATCTCGAATTCCTTGAAATAAACCTGCGTCTACTAAGACTGCTTCTTCTCCATGGTTAATCAAAAACCGACTACCAGTAACAGTTTCGGTGGCGCCCAAGAATTGGAGGTTAACACTCATAATTATTGCTTAGCCTACCGCTTAAATAATCGGTAGCCTTATTAAGTGAGCAGTCCAAAGTTAATCCGATTCCTATTTATCGTTTGTTTGATTGGTTTATTCGCAGGTTTTATCCAATCTTTTCTTTGGATATTAATTGCAATTATCGGGTTAGCTCTAGCAATTAATTGGGCGTTAGAAGATTTACGCAACAACACTATGGGCTCTGACATTTTGGCCATTTTGGCAATTATTGGCACGCTAATTACAGATGAAAGTTTCGCTGGTGCGGTCATAACATTGATGTTGGCTACCGGAAGGCTGTTAGAAAAATGGGCCGAAGGTCAAGCCGAACGTCAATTGAAATCGCTTTTAGAGCGAGTGCCAAGAAGTGCACATCGAAAAAATCAAGATGGATCACTAACTGAAGTGCCAATTAATGAAATAAGAATTGGTGATCGGATTTTGGTTCGTACCGGTGAAATTGTTCCTACTGATGGCAATCTCTTAACCGCTGGAACTTTTGATGAATCCGCATTGACTGGCGAACCTTTGCCGCAAAATCATGCAATCGGTGCATATCTTCCAAGCGGAGTTTTAAATGCTGGCGTTCCAGCCGAATACGAGGCGACAACGACTTCGGCTGAAAGTGCATATGCGGCAATTATTAAATTGGTACAAGAAGCCCAGAAAAAAACTGCACCTGGAATAAGAATTGCAAATACTTGGGCGTTGCGTTTCGTGCCGCTGGCATTATTCATTGCAGGTTGCGCCTGGTATTTCAGCGGTGAGATGTCATATGCAGTTTCGGTCTTAGTTGCAGCAACACCATGTCCACTGATTTTGGCGGTTCCGATTGCAATTGTTTCTGGACTATCTAGATCTGCAAAACATGGTGCGGTAATTAAGAGCGGTGCAATTTTAGAATCACTTTCTAGAACTGAAGTAGTTTTACTGGACAAGACTGGAACGCTCACACATGGCGGCCCGGCCGTTACTTCAATTCAAGGTTCTGACGGATATTCACAAGAAGCGATAATGGAAATAGCTGGCGGAATAGATCAATACAGCCCACACATAGTGGCGAAAGCGTTAGTTGAATATTGCGTAAAAAATGAAATCTCATTACCTATCGCAACAGAGTTAGAAGAAAATCCTGGACATAGTATCTCTGGAATTATCGGCAGCCATAGATATCAAGTTGGCCAAATAGTAGGCAAGACGCCTAATTGGTTCTCGCTGCGCGAACCACTTTTAGTTGGAATTTATAAAGATGGTGAATTCATTGGCGGAATTGGATTAGAAGATCCAATTCGATTGGAATCTAAAACGGTAATCGACGAATTAAGTGCAACGGGTGTAAAAACTATTGCGATGTTAACGGGTGATCGAACCGAAACTGCTCAATTAGTTGCCGCGGAAACTGGAATCAAAGAGGTTTTCGCTGAATTAAAACCAGAACAAAAATTGGCGATTACCGAAAAATTCTGCCAAGAAACTTCAGGCACCGTTGTATTGGTGGGGGACGGGATTAATGATGCACCAGCATTGGCTCTGGCTGATGTTGGCGTAGCAATGGGTGCACGTGGTGCCTCAGCGGCAAGTGAAGCAGCTGACGTAATCATTGTGGAAGATTCAATCGACCGACTAACCAAAGCTATTTCAATTGCTAAAATTTCTAGAGCAAAAGCGATGCAAGCTGCAGGAATTGGAATGTTTTTGTCATTTGTTGCCATGTTGACTGGCGCATTTGGAATTACAAATGCAAGCGAAGGTGCTTTGATTCAAGAAGTAATTGATGTGATTGCTATTTTGTGGGCGTTAACCGCATTGAAAGCGAATTAGCCAATTAATTCTTTATCGTGCTGACGAGCCGGATCATGTTCGCAGGCAAAGGATTCGGCATTTGCGGCACACGTTTCGCAGAGCAAAATTAATTCCCGGCAAGATTTATTGCTGCAGTTATAAAACTGTTTTGTAGGGGTTTCGCACTGTTCGCAATGACCAATTGTTTTAGCTTTATTGGTGAAGTTATATGCCA
Organism: Actinomycetota bacterium; assembly: GCA_039800785.1. Classification (GTDB taxonomy): domain Bacteria; phylum Actinomycetota; class Actinomycetes; order Nanopelagicales; family Nanopelagicaceae; genus ZLKRG08. Next base: position 8,575 of record JBDLPY010000003.1, on the reverse strand, counting down.
TGCGCGCATCAAATGTATATAACGCGCCTTCCCATAATCCATCATCACCAATTTGGTTTCCGTAACGAACAATTCCGCCTTTTATTTGATAGACCTCTTTAAAACCACGGTTAACCATTACCGCGGACAAGATTTCACATCGAATTCCGCCGGTGCAATAGGTGACAATTGGTTTTTCTTTTAAGTGATCGTATTTACCACTTTCAATTTCGTTCACGAAATCATGTGATGTCACCACGTCAGGCACGACCGCGTTCTTAAATTTTCCAATACGTGCTTCGAAGGCATTGCGGCCATCGAAAAAGACCACATCATCGCCGCGTTCGGCAACTAATTCATTTACTTGCTCAGGTCGTAAATGTTTCCCGCCACCAACAACGCCATTTTCATCAACTTTAATTTCATCGGGTGCGCCAAAAGCGACTAATTCTGGCCGAACCTTTACTGATAGACGTGGAAATTCATTTCCTAAACCATCGGACCATTTGAAATCTATTTTCTTAAAGCCCGGATATTGTTTTGTAGCTTTTACATATTTTTTGAGATCGGACATGTTTCCACCCAAAGTCCCGTTGATTCCATGCTTCGAAATAAGAATCCGGCCTTTTAAATTGAGAGTTTCACATAAGGTGCGTTGCCAAAGCTTTAGCGCTTCAGGATCTGCTACCGGCGCGAAGCCGTAATAGAGAATCACCTTCTGTAAGTCCATGGCGCAATTCTATAGGCTTATTTCTATGCAAATGCTTGCCGGAATTCGAAAGCGCACCAGCCTTTGGACGCTGATTTTCGGATTTACTTTTGCAATTCAGGTTTATCGCTGGTCGATTGCTGACATGTTTATTTTTGGCTCACTGACCATTATTTTGGCATTCGAATCTTCGAACTTACCGAAGCGCTGGAAATTTAATGGAATTGAAGTAAATGAATTTGTCGCATTTCTTGTGACTGCAGCTGCGGGTATTTTTATTTACATTTCTGAACGTCAAGATCCAGAACTGGCGGCGGCTTTCGTCTTACTAGGTTTAATCCTGTTACTTACACTTTGGCGCAGAAAAGCAAGTACCGAAAAATTAACCAAAAGAGAATTTGGGCATGCCGTTTATTGGTCTATCGTCGCCGGAGTATTGGGAATTTGGGAGTTCCTCGCATTAATACTTTCTCGGATTGTTCATGACAATCAAGCTTTTCCAACCATTTCGGAGTTGTTGCTACCAAAATTGGATAGCAATTTAGCACGATTGATTTTTCTTATAGTTTGGTTGGGCGTAGGTTTCTATTTCATTGAGAAATGGGATCACCGGGAGAGCAATGAGTAGCGACATTACTATTGTGGGTTTCCTACTTATTGCGATTTTGATTTTTTCGTCAAACTTTTATGCCTACCGAAATCCCAAGCGCTTAAGCCCGCTTGGTTATTTGGTCACAAAGTTAATGGCGGACCGTTCCACGCGTATAGCTTTAGTAGCATTTTGGTGGTGGGTGGGATATCACTTTCTTTATTCGAATCTCTAGCTTTTTAGTATTAGAGTAAGAACATGCCAGGAACATTTGTAGTCGTAGCAATTACTAGAGAAGAAGCTCGAGTTTGGAAAACTGGAGTAAAACCAGGAACCCAACCAGAGAAAATTTATGCGCCATCAGAAGATATTCATAAGCACATGCGAATAGGTCAACACCATAAAGGGCATGACACCGACCATGACAGTCAAAAGTTTTATGAATCCATTGCTAAAGCTGTATCCGATGCTGGCGAAATTTTGATTATCGGTCACGGCAAAGGCAAAGCATCTGCATCACTTAAGTTGATTCAAGCTTGGGAACGCCGACATGCAGATTTGGCTAAAAAAGTTGTTGATGCCATGGATTCTGACCTACAGAGCTTAACTGAGCCACAGATTCTTGCGTTGGCTCGTGAATGGATTGAACACCATAGGTATTTCTAAATGCTGATTGATGTTTGGTCAGATGTGGTTTGTCCGTGGTGTTTTATCGGAAAGCGACGCTTAGAAAAAGCTTTAGCTGAAATCGATAAATCAATTCCAATTGAAATTCGCCATCGTGCATTTCAATTAGATCCACGTACCACTGAAATTCGTAACACTAAAGATTTGCTTGCTGAAAAATATGGCATACCAATCGAAGGTGTTGACCAGATGCAAAGCCATGTCTGCAAAATCGCCGATGGTGAGGGGCTTTGCTATGACCTTTCAAATACAAATAGTGGCAATACCGCAACCGCCCATCGCCTCTTAGCTTGGGCACGCGAATTAGGTAAAGGCCAAGAATTACTTGAAGTCTTGTTTACAAATTACTTTGAGAAATCTAAAGGGGTCTTCACCGAAACAGAATTATTGGAATTAGTAGCTGAAGCTGGGTTAAGTACTGAAACAGCTAAGGAAATAATTAACTCTGACCGATACGCAGAAAGCCTTGCGGAAGATCAAGCAATTGCTCAAGAAATCGGAATTGGCGGTGTTCCATTTTTTGTTTTTGACCAAAAATACGGAATTAGCGGGGCAGAGGATTTAGATGTATTTAAAGAAACAATTGCTAAGACTTTGGAAGAATCCAAATAAGTTTTGGTGGGCCGTGTAGGACTCGAACCTACGACCCAGTGATTAAGAGTCACTTGCTCTACCAACTGAGCTAACGGCCCCAAAGTCTTGCGGGTCAGACCCTATCAGCGTGTTGACCCTTTCAATAATTCCCGCCACGCATCAGGATTTCCCTGTGGCGCGAAATAAATCACTCTGGGCAATTGCACTTTCGATCATCCTCTTAGCTTCGGCTTCTGATTCAGCAATTGCGGCAGAAAGCGCAGCAGATGCATTAAATAAATTAGCCGTGAAAGGTCGCGCCGCAAAAGTGAAAAATATGCGCGCTCAATTTGGTCCGGCTTGGAAAGACGTAGATCGAAACGGTTGTGATACTCGAAACGACATTTTGAAACGAGATTTAACCGAAATTGTTTATCGAATCGGAACCCGAAATTGCGTGGTCGAATCAGGATTATTACTGGATCCATATTCTGGTGAAACTATTTCATTTACCAAAGGCCAAATCAGCAGCATGGAAGTTCAGATTGATCACGTAATTGCGCTCGCAGATGCTTGGCAGACCGGCGCATTTAAATTGTCAGAGGAAATTCGGTTACAACTTGCAAATGATCCGTTAAACCTATTAGCCGTTAAAGGTCGATTGAATTCACAAAAGAGCGATAGCGATGCGGCTAGTTGGTTGCCGCCACTAAAAAGTTATCGCTGCAAATACGTGGCAAGGCAGATTGCGGTAAAGATTAAATATGGACTTTGGGTAAAACCCGCAGAAAAAACTGCAATGCAAAATATATTAAATAAGTGTCCGAACGAGGTTTTGCCGAATTAGTAACCGCGAATGCGGGCATAAGAAGCTTTTACTTCGATTTCAGCTTCTTGGCGACCAACCCATTCACCCTTGCCGACAATTTTGCCAGGTTCGAGTTCTTTATAAACTTCAAAGAAGTGCTGGATTTCGCTCAAATCAAATTTTGAAACATCGGTAATTTCTTTTATGTGGCTCTTTCGCACATCACCCGCAGGAACGCATAATAATTTGTCATCGCCACCAGCTTCATCTGACATGTTAAACATTCCAATTGCGCGGCAAGAAACTACGCAACCAGGAAAAGTTGGTTCATCTAACATCACCAGCGCATCAAGTGGATCGCCATCTTGACCCAAAGTGTTATCGACAAAACCGTAATCCCATGGGTAACGAGTAGAAGTGAAGAGCATTCGATCTAAACGGATTTTTCCTGATTGGTGATCGACTTCGTATTTGTTGCGCGACCCAGCTGGAATTTCGATTGTTACGTCGAAAATGAAATCAGACATGGAACGCCTCTCTAACTAAAACTTGGGGTGAATGACGGGGCTCGAACCCGCGACATTTCGGACCACAACCGAATGCTCTACCAGCTGAGCTACATCCACCATGTTGCGTGGCTAATTGTAGCGGTTTAATTTTCAGGAGTTATCGCAAATAAATTAGCGCGGTAGTGCGCAAGTTCGGCAATCGAATCTTGAATATCGCCAAGCGCGCGGTGATTTCCAGTTTTGGTTGGGGACTTGAAATAGACCTTTGGATACCAGCGGCGTGCTAATTCTTTGATGGATGAAACATCAATGGTTCGGTAATGCAACATTTTGGCAAAGTTCGGCATATCGCGTTCGATAAATCCGCGATCGAAATTTACTGAATTTCCAGCTATTGGAGACTTGCCTTCGATAACTCCGGATTCGTTTAAATATTTCAAAATCTTCTCTTCGGCTTCAGCCATAGAAATTCCAGACTGAATAAGCGGGAGCAAACCAGAGTCGGTGTGCATTTTTTTCACAAATTCGTTCATGCCATCGAGTTTTGCGTGGTCGCATTTGATTACGAAATCAACACCTTCGCCAATTAAATTCAAATCCGAGTCTGTTACTAAAACCGCGATCTCCACCAGCGCATCGGTTGCCAAATCCAGCCCGGTCATTTCACAATCAACCCAAACCAAATGCGGATGCTCACCTGCCACGGCGCAAAGATAACCAAAGGCGTTGCCGAATCCACAATTTAAGTCTTCGTTAACCTTCCGTTAACCTAATTTCCACCCCAGATAAGACGGTTCGAGGCAGTATCCCTCTCGTGAGTACGCCAGTTCCAAGAGTGATTACTACTGAACCTCGAAAGTCTGATCGAGTTTTTAGTGCAGTAGTTACTAGTGGAGGATTCTTTTCATTAATTGTTCTCGGTTTAATTTCATTATTTTTATTATTCAATGGTTTTAATGTTTTAAAAACTGAAGGCATTAAATTCATAACTGGTTTCGAATGGCAAAACGCGATTCCTGATGGAGGAACTCCAGCACATTACGGAATTGGTGCAATGCTTTATGGAACTTTAGTTCTCGGAATAATTGCCCTGATTTTCGGTTTTCCAATTGCGGTTGGTTCGGCGCTATTTCTCTCTTATTACGCACCTGATTGGATAAAAAAACCAATGGTGATCGTCATCGACATCATGGCTGCAATTCCTTCGGTTGTTTATGGACTTTGGGGTTATTTCGTTTTAATGCCACATGCCGAATATTGGGCCAAATTAATTCACAAATACTTAAGTTTCATTCCAATTTTTGACATGCCAGCACCGGCTTACACTCGTTCACCATTTATTGCTGGCTTAGTACTTTCAATCATGATTGTTCCAATCATTACTTCAATCTCACGTGAAGTTTTTGCACAAACTCCGCTAGATCGAATCCAAGCCGCCTATGCGTTAGGTGCAACAAAGTGGACGATGATTAAAGCTGTTGTGATTCCGTATGGAGCCGGTGGTGTAGTTGGCGGTGCAATGCTTGGACTTGGTCGCGCACTTGGCGAAACTGTCGCGGTTTACACAGTATTAAATTTGGTTTACGACATTCGACCAGAAGTCTTATTGAGCGCTGGCGGATCAGTCGCATCAATGATTGTTAATAAATTTGGGGAAGCGGACAAAGCCGAACTTCAAGCATTAATGGCCGCTGGTTTAGTGTTATTTATTGTTACGTTGATTGTAAATTTCTTGGCAAACATGATTATTAATAAGTCGGTGCGCAAATAATGACTATTGCATCTCCAAAGCACCCTTGGCGCCCAACTGGGAAAACTTTGCTGCCAGACTTTCTGGGAATCCTTTTAACTATTTTTATTTCATTTGGGATTATTAAATTAACACCGTTGAGCGGAAAACTGGGATTTGCAGTTTCTCTGGTTTTAACATCACTAGTTGTATCAGGCGCTATTAATTATTTCCGGCGCGATCGAAAGGCTGCATTTAATGCTGTTACCAGCGTATTGATCTATATAACTGGGACTTTTTTAATTGTTCCAGTTATTTCAATTTTGATTGAAATTATAGTTAAGGGAGCTCCTGGTCTGACTTGGACCATGTTTTTAAATGATATGTCGGTGACTTCAGCTGATGCTCCCGCAAATGAAGGTGGTTTATTGCACGCAATAATCGGAACTGGTTATTTAATTTTCTTTTCGTCAGTCTTGTCCGTGCCGGTGGGAATTTTGACTGCACTTTATTTAACAGAAATTAAAGGTCGATTTGCTGGAATTGTAAGATTCTTTGTGCAAGCGATGTCAGGCGTGCCATCAATCGTTGCTGGATTATTTATTTATGCGGTTTGGATGATTCAACTAGGTAATCAATATTCAAACATTGCTGGCGCAGCTTCGCTAGCTATTTTAATGATTCCTACCGTGGCTAGAACTGCGGAAGAAGTTTTGAAATTAATTCCACCAGATTTGCGCGAAGCAGGATTGGCGCTTGGCGCAACGCAATGGCGGACCGTTGCGATGATTGTTATTCCAGCAGCTCGAAGTGGCTTAATTACTGCAACTATTTTAGGTATCGCGCGTGTTGCGGGCGAGACTGCACCATTGCTTCTGACAGTTGGTGGTGCAGATGCAGTTAATTTAAATCCATTCAACGGAAATAGCTCAGCGCTTCCTTATTACATTTGGAAAGCTTTCGCGATGGGTACTGATCAATCAATTGCGCGCGCTTGGGCTGGAATATTTGTTTTGATGGCATTAGTAATGACGTTCTTTACTTTGGCACGCGTCTTTGGAAATCGTCGCGGACGGGCATAAATAGGAGAAAAATGGCTACCGGTCTAGAAGCAAAAAATATCCATGCATGGTTTGGAAAAAAGCATGCCGTATCTGATATCTCCTTGGATTTTAATCACGGCACTGTTACCGCGTTGATTGGTCCTTCAGGTTGCGGAAAATCAACTTTTCTCAGAATTTTAAATCGTATGCATGAGTTCATTCCAACTGCCGCAATGGCCGGAGAAGTTTTAATGGATGGATCTGATATTTATCAATCTGGCGTAGATGTTACAAAAATTCGCCTACAAATTGGAATGGTTTTCCAAAAACCAAACCCATTTCCATCAATGACTATTGCCGAAAACGTACTTTCGGGCTTGAAACTTGCTCAATTAAAAATCGATAATCGTGACGAAATTCTTGAATCCTGTTTACGTCGAGCTGGTTTATGGGATGAAGTTAAAGATCGGCTAGATGAATATGGCGGATCGCTATCTGGGGGACAACAACAACGTTTATGTATCGCGAGATCGTTGGCAGTAAAGCCAAAGGTTTTATTGATGGATGAACCTTGTTCTGCATTGGATCCTGGTTCAACACTTCGCATCGAAGAAACAATCCGCGAGTTAGCACAATCAATGACAATCGTTATCGTGACCCACAATATGCAGCAAGCAGCGCGCGTCTCCGATTACACCGCATTCTTTTTATCTGATGGTGGCCCAGGGGAGCTTGTTGAAACCTCTGACACCAAGACCATCTTCTCGGTGCCAAAAGATAAGCGCACTGAAGATTATGTAACTGGCCGATTTGGCTAATTTAATTCACTTATTGTTAACCAATTCGTAGAAAGACGTTTGCCCTTATGTACAAAAGGGTTTCCTTTAGAAAACTATGTTTCACCTCGTAGGAACTAATAACTAAAGGGGAAACTACATGAAAGCTCGTAAGAGCAGAGCGATTATCGCAATCGCAATCGCAACCACTGTTTTGGGTGCAACACCAGCATTCGCTGGCGTAACAATTAATGGTTCAGGTGCAACATTCGCTTCACCACTTATTGATGTTTGCAAAGCTGATTACAACAAAGACACAGGTAACACTCTTAACTATTCAGGCGGTGGATCTGGAAAAGGTCGCACTGACTTCTCTGGCGGACTTGTAGATTTCGCTGGTTCAGACGCACCATATTCATCAGGCGAACCAGCTAACTTGGTTTACGCTCCTGTATATGCAGCGCCAATTGCGTTGATGTATAACATTCCAGGAATTAAAGAATCAATTTATTTGAGCCCAACAACAATTGCTCAAATTTTCTCTGGTTTCATTACTAATTGGGATGACAAGCAGATTGCGGCAGACAATGCTCGCACAGTTAAAACTCCAATCTTCGAAACCAAAAAAGTGAACGTGACCGTAAAGGGCAAGAAGACGACCAAGACTGTTCCAGTTCTTGATGCAAAAGGAAAGCCAAAGATCAAGTCATACAAGACTACAAATGTAAATATTGATCTTCCGAAGTCACAGATCACTGTTTGGTACCGCACTGATTCATCTGGTACTTCAGAAAACTTCACTAACTTCTTGAATAAGGCAGCAAGTGAAAAATGGACAAAGGCAAAGAATTCTGTATTTGCTAACTCCACACCACGTAACATCGCAACTCAATTTAACTTCCAAGGTGCGTCAGGATCAGCAGCTGTTGCAGCTGGCGTAAAGTCAAAAGAAGGTTCAATTGGATACGGTGAATTAAGCTTCGCACTTGCGACGTCGCTTCAAGTTGCAAACGTTCAAAACGCCGCTGGTGAATTCGTAAAACCAGAAGCTGCGGCAGTATCTGCTTTCTTGGGTGGCGGAACCATTAATTCAAACGGAACCGTTACATATGATTTCGTTAAATCAATTCCAGGTGCATACCCACTTGGCGTGACTTCATATGGACTTGCATA
>JBDLPY010000002.1:0-7238 GCA_039800785.1 Actinomycetota bacterium | reverse complement strand
GCACCATTTAATTTATTGGCTAAAGTTGAATACAAAATGTCATTTACTAATGTGGATTTACCAGAACCACTTACTCCCGTAACCGAAACAAATGCACCGAGTGGAATCTCAACATCAATATCTTTTAAGTTATTTTCACGGGCGCCTTTAACCGTCAATTTACGTTTTGGATCAAGCGCTCTTCGTTTTTTCGGAATTGAGATAGCTTTACGGCCAGAAAGATATGCACCAGTAATCGATTCCTTGTTTGTAATTAAAGATTCATAATCCCCTGATACGACCACTTTTCCGCCGTGCTCTCCCGCGCCCGGACCGATATCTACAATCCAATCTGCAGTACGGATAGTTTCTTCGTCGTGTTCTACAACAATTAATGTATTACCAAGATCGCGCAATCTAGTTAAAGTTTCAATCAACCTTCGATTATCACGTTGATGCAATCCGATACTTGGTTCATCCAAAACATATAGGACGCCGACTAATCCCGAACCAATTTGCGTCGCTAGCCGGATACGTTGCGCCTCCCCGCCAGAAAGCGTTGCGGCAGCTCTTGCTAACGTTAAATAGTCCAAACCCACATCTAGCAAGAAGCCCAATCTCGCATGAACTTCTTTCAAAACGCGTTCTGCGATTTTCATTTCGCGAGCATTTAATTCAATTTCTTTTAAGAAAGTTGCACATTCAGCAATTGATAAATCACACACTTCGGCAATAGATTTTTCGCCGATTGTTACGGCAAGAATTTCTGGTTTTAATCTTGCACCTTTACAAGCTGGGCAAGGCGTTTCGCGCATATAAGCTTCATATTTGTCTCGACTGTAATCGCTATCTGTCTCAGAGTGGCGACGTTGAATAAATGGAACCACACCTTCGAATCCGGTCGAATAATTGCGTACTCGGCCATATCTATTTTTGAACTTTACGTGAACTTCATAGTCGTATCCATGCAGAATTGCTTCGCGCGCCTTTTCGGAAATTCTTTTCCAAGGCGTATCCAGTGAGAATTTAATATCCTCCGAAAGCGCCTCTAATAATCTGTTGAAATATTCACTGCTTGTGCCGCTTGACCACGGTGCAATCGCTCCGTCATTAATTGAAATTGCATCATTTGGAATTACAAGTTCTTCATCAACTTCCAACTTAGAACCAATTCCGGTGCATTCTGGACAAGCTCCAAAGGGTGAGTTAAATGAAAAACTTCTTGGTTCAAATACTTCGAATGACAACCCGCAATCATGGCAAGCTAAATGTTCGCTAAATATTAATTCGTCCCCATCTATTACATCCAGGATTACAATTCCATTTGCCAATTTCAGTGCGGTTTCAATTGAATCAGTAATTCTTGATTTCGATTCAGATTTAACCGTCAAACGATCAATAACAACTTCGATTGTGTGTTTCTCTTGCTTTTTTAATTTCGGCGGTTCGGTAAGTTGAATTGTTTTGCCGTCAATTCGCGCTCTTGCAAAACCTTGCGTAGTCAATTCTTGCCATAAATCTAAGAACTCACCTTTTCGAGCACGAACAATTGGTGCCAAAACTTGAAATTTGGTTCCGCTTGGCAGCGCCAAAATTTGATCAACTATCGCTTGCGGAGTTTGGCGACTTACTTCCTTGCCGCATTTCGGACAATGTGGTCGACCGGCGCGCGAAAAAAGTAAACGCAAATAATCATAAACTTCAGTAATTGTTCCGACGGTTGATCGCGGATTTCTATTAGTAGACTTTTGATCAATTGATACTGCTGGCGATAAACCTTCAATGAAATCAACATCTGGCTTATCCATTTGTCCTAGGAATTGGCGCGCATAAGCAGATAAAGATTCAACATATCGCCGTTGACCTTCAGCGAAAATAGTGTCGAACGCCAATGATGATTTACCGGAACCAGAAAGACCTGTGAAGACGACAAGGCTGTTTCGAGGTAGCTCAATCGAAACATTTTTCAAGTTGTGTTCGCGTGCACCGCGAACGATCAACTTCTCAGTCATTTTTATGCACCTGCATTTTCCATATTTCTCAATTCACGCTTGAGATCTTTGATTTCATCGCGAAGTCGAGCCGCTAATTCGAATTGCAAATCTGCTGCTGCAGCTTGCATTTGATCAGTTAACGAGCCTATCAAGGCCATCAATTCTTGTCTTGGCAGTGAAGTTCCAGGCGCAATTTCTAAGCCGATATCAGGTGCTGCAATCTTTTTGCCTGAAAGTAGGTTCTTAGTATCGTCGCTTTCTTTGGCTATCAATTCTGTAATGTCAGAAATCTTTTTTCGAAGCGGTTGAGGATCAACACCACGTTCTTCGTTGTAAGCAATCTGCTTTGCGCGTCGACGGTTTGTTTCTTCAATCGCTCGTTTCATCGAATCCGTCAAATTGTCGGCATACATATGCACTTCACCGGAAACATTTCGAGCAGCGCGGCCAATTGTTTGAATCAATGATGTAGTGGAACGCAAGAATCCTTCTTTGTCTGCATCCAATATGGCTACCAATGAAACTTCTGGTAAATCCAATCCTTCACGAAGCAAATTGATACCAATAAGAACGTCATAAGCTCCGGTTCGTAATTCTCGTAGAAGTTCGACGCGACGCAGCGTATCCACTTCGGAATGTAAGTATCTAACTCTGACTGAGCGTTCGGAGAGATATTCAGTCAAATCTTCCGACATTTTCTTGGTTAAAGTTGTAACTAGAACTCGTTCATTTTTTTCTACTCTTATATTTATTTCATTAAGTAAATCATCAATTTGACCTTTGATTGGTTTAATTAATATTTTCGGATCTACAAGTCCAGTTGGACGAATCACTTGTTCGACCACATCACCTTTTGATTGCTCTAGCTCATATTTACCAGGAGTCGCAGATAAATAAACTTTTTGTCCCACCCGCTCCAAAAATTCATTGAATTTAAGCGGTCGGTTATCTAAAGCGCTTGGCAATCTAAATCCATGTTCAACCAAAGTTCGTTTACGAGAAGCATCACCTTCAAACATCGCGCCAATTTGAGGCACGGTTACGTGGCTTTCATCAATCACTACAAGGAAATCTTCCGGGAAATAATCAAGTAAACTATTTGGTGCCGATCCTTCGGCGCGGCCATCGATATGTCTTGAATAATTTTCTATACCGGAACAGAAACCAAGTTGCTGCATCATTTCTATATCGAAGGTGGTCCGCATTCGAAGTCGTTGCGCTTCGAGTAATTTGCCATCCTTTTCAAACTTTGCCAACTGCAGCGCAAGTTCTTTCTCAATTTCGGCAATCGCCCGCTTCATGGTTTCTGGTCCGGCTGCATAATGAGTCGCCGGGAAAACATACATCTCGGTTTCGTCTCGGATAATTTCTCCTGTTAACGGGTGTAGCGTCATGATTCGTTCGATTTCATCACCGAACATTTCAACACGTAACGCAAACTCTTCATACATCGGAATAATTTCGATGGTATCCCCGCGAACTCGAAATGTTCCACGTTCAAATGCCAGATCGTTTCGCTTATATTGAATATCCACAAATTTGCGAAGTAAAACATTCCGTTCGATTTCATCACCAACACGCAACCGGACCATTCGATCTACATATTCTTGTGGTGTTCCAAGTCCGTAAATACAGGAAACTGTCGCTACTACAACCACATCACGTCGGGTTAACAATGAATTTGTGGCCGAATGGCGCAATCGTTCAACTTCAGCATTTACGCTGGAGTCTTTTTCAATAAACGTATCAGTTTGCGGAACATATGCTTCAGGTTGGTAGTAGTCGTAATAAGAAACAAAATACTCCACTGCATTATTTGGAAGTAATTCTCGAAATTCGTTGGCTAGCTGCGCAGCCAAAGTTTTATTTGGCGCTAAAACTAAAGTTGGTCTTTGAACTTGCTCAATTAACCAAGCGGTCGTTGCCGATTTACCGGTACCTGTTGCACCAAGTAAAACGATATCGCTCTCTTTATTTTGTAAACGCTTTACAATTTCTGCGATTGCCTCGGGTTGATCCCCGGCTGGTTGAAAATCGCTGATTACTTGAAATGGAGCTACTTTTCGCTCTAAGTCAGTTACCGGGCGCATACGCCTACTTTACTTGCGTGGCAGAAGTTCGTTCTCCCAAATTTTCTCTACCGAAGCTGATAATTCTGCCAAATCACCCGTATTTTCAATCACCAAATCAGCAATTTCACGCCGCTTCATATCATCTACCTGTGAAGCCATTCTGGCTTTAATTTCTGAAGCCAATAAACCGCGAGCCAATAATCTGTTTTCACGTTGCTCTTGAGAAGCCTCTACCGTAATTATTAAATCGAATTTCTTAGCAGCGTCAGTTTCGACCAATAACGGAATTTCATAAATCAAAATATCTTCATCGGTTAGTGATTTCTTTGCCGAATTGAAATTGGCTTGAACAATTGGGTGAATTATCGATTCCAATTTCTTTCGCTTCTCAGCATCCTTAAATACTATTTCGCCAAGTGCTCGCCGATCGATTTCGCCAGATTTCAAAATTTCATCACCGAAAAAAGCGACCACTTGATCAAATCCAGGAGTTCCGCGCTCAATCGCAGATTTTGCTAAATCATCAGCAGAAATTACGGCTGCGCCAAGCTCCGAAAAATATCTAGCTACTAAAGATTTGCCGGCACCAATTCCTCCGGTAAGCGCCACTACTAACATGGTTCAAAGCGTAAATGAAAAAAGGCCGTGACTCTGACTTAAAGTCAAAGGCACGGCCTTTAATTTACTTATTTATTCAGCAGCTGGCGTTGCAGCAGCTTCAGCGGCTTTAGCTGCATCCTTCTGCTTCTTGTGCGCCATAAATCGTGCTTGCGCTTCATGGTATTGACGCTCCCACTCTTCGCGTTGCGCTTCATATCCCGGCTTCCATTCCTGGGCATCAGGATCGAATCCTTCTGGATAAATAAAGTTTCCATTTGCATCATAACGAGCTGGCATTCCGTATTGTGTTGGATCAAATGATTCAACTTCAACTTCTTGACCTTCGTTAGCTTGCTTAAGTGAAAGTGAAATCCGACGACGCTCTAAATCAATATCGATGATTTTTACAAATAGTTCGTCATCAACTTGTACAACTTGTTCCGGAATTTCAACATGGCGTTCAGCCAACTCTGAAATGTGTACTAAGCCTTCGATTCCTTCGTGAACTCGAATGAATGCTCCGAATGGGACAAGTTTGGTCACTACGCCTGGCACCACAGTGTTAATAGTGTGCGTGCGGGCAAATGCTTGCCATGGATCTTCTTGAGTTGCCTTTAATGAAAGCGATACGCGTTCACGTTCGAAATCAACTTCAAGTACTTCTACTGTAACTTCGTCGCCAACTTCAACAACTTCACTTGGATGATCAATGTGCTTCCAAGAAAGCTCGGAAACGTGTACCAAACCATCTACGCCACCCAAATCAACGAAAGCGCCGAAGTTAACGATTGATGAAATCACACCAGTTCGAACTTGACCTTTTTGTAATTGATTTAAGAATGTAGTGCGTGATTCAGATTGTGTCTGCTCTAAATATGCACGGCGAGATAAAACCACGTTGTTGCGATTCTTATCTAGTTCGATAATTCGAGCTTCAACTTGCTTACCGATGTACGGAGTTAAATCGCGTACTCGACGCATTTCAACTAGAGATGCTGGCAAGAATCCACGCAACCCAATATCAACAATTAAGCCACCTTTAACAACTTCGATAACAGTTCCGGTAACGACTTCGTCGCGTTCCTTCTTCTGTTCAATATCTCCCCACGCCTTCTCATATTGAGCGCGCTTCTTAGAAAGAATTGTGCGGCCTTCTTTATCTTCTTTTTGTAGAACAAGAGCTTCAATCTGCTCGCCAACTTTTACAAGTTCGCTTGGATCTACATCGTGACGGATTGATAGTTCGCGGGAAGGAATAACACCTTCGGTCTTGTATCCAATGTCTACAAGAACTTCATCACGATCAACTTGAACGATTACGCCGGTGACTAAATCACCATCATTGAAATTTCTGATTGTGCCTTCGATAGCGGCTAGAAAATCTTCTGCAGTTCCGATGTCGTTAACTGCGATTTGTGAATTACTCAAAATACTCCGTAGGGATAGTTAGTAGTAGGGCGCATTTCTAATGGCTTCAGAACGGCGATGACTGCGCAAGGCTACGCGAGAGCGATATAGGGGTCAAATGGAGCGTGGAATTAGTGATTAGCAGTATCCCAATTGCTGCCACATCCAATATTGACCGATAGAGCAGCTTTCAACGGATACGCACTTCCCATTTCGCGTTTAATAATTTCGGTTAGTGGATCAATTTCAGAATTAACAACTTCGAACAATAATTCGTCATGTATCTGTAGCAATAACCGTGACTTCAAATTTGCTTGCGCCATTGCTTTGGCAACTTTAATCATCGCTAATTTAATGATGTCAGCTGCAGAACCCTGCATAGGAGCATTTAGTGCCATCCGTTCTGCAGTTTCGCGTTTGATTCGATTATCGCTTTGGAGATCCGGCAAATATCTGCGGCGACCTAAAACAGTTTCGGTGAATCCATCTTTGCGTGCTTGTACTAACACCGTCTGCAAATAATCACGAATTCCGCCAAAGCGTTCGTAATAGGTGTTCATCAATTTTGTTGCATCCCCTGGCGAAATATCGAGTTGTGCGGAAAGCCCAAAAGCCGACAAGCCATAGGCCAATCCGTAAGACATTGCTTTAACTTGGCGACGCATCTCTGGCGTTACCTCATTTGGTTTAACACCAAAAACCAATGAACCAACCGAGGTATGTAAATCTTCTCCGCTGGCAAATGCTTGAAGTAAATGTTCATCATTCGATAAGTGCGCCATGATTCGAAGTTCGATTTGGCTGTAATCAGCGGTAAGTATTTGATCAAATCCCTTACTTGGAATGAAAACGCCACGAATTTTCTTTCCCGCCTCAGTACGAATTGGAATGTTTTGTAAATTTGGCTCTGTTGATGAAAGTCGACCGGTAGCCGCAATTGTTTGTTGGAAATGTGTATGAATCTTTCCATCACTGCTGATGGCAGCCAACAATCCTTCAGTTACGCTCCTAAGTTTCGAGACTTCGCGGATCTTTAATAAAGCTTCAAGTACGGGGTGCTTAGTTTCTTCGAATAGCCAATTCAAACTTTCTGCATCAGTTGTGTAGCCAGTTTTTATCCGTTTTGTTTTGGGTAACTTTAGTTCGTCGAAAAGTACTGCTTGCAATTGTTTCGGAGAGGCGACAT
>JBDLPY010000001.1:0-6974 GCA_039800785.1 Actinomycetota bacterium | reverse complement strand
GCAATTGTTATGGATATCAAAACCGGAAGAATTTTAGCTTTGGCTTCCGAACCAACTTATGATCCAAATATTTGGGATAAAGGTTTAACGGTTAAACAAGCAAAAGCAATGTTCTCGGAAGCAAATGGCGTACCAGCACTATTCAAACCACTACAAGGTTTATATGCGCCAGCATCAACTTTTAAAGCTTTCTCTATATTAGCCGCAGTCAAAGCCGGCTATCCATTAGACGCGACTTATGACTGTCCGGGATCCGTGAAAATTGGTAATCGCGATTTCACAAACTATGAGAGCAAAGCAATGGGTCGAATCACGATGAAACGCGCTATTGCGGTTTCATGTGACACAGTTTGGTACAAGATTGCATATGCGCAATGGTTAAAAGATGGTGGCTTAAGTCCGAATAATCCACAAGATTACTTCTTTAAAATTGCACATGAATTCCAATTTGATAAGAAAACGGGAATTGATTTGCCGACTGAAGCAGAAGGCAGAATTCCGGATAGACAATGGAAAAAAGACTGGTATAACCAAAATAAAGATTTTTACTGTAATTTTAAAGAGCGAGCCGCAAAGAAAGATTTAACCCCATTCTTGATTTTGCTTGCAAAAGAAAACTGCATTGATGGCGATAAATTACGTGCCGGAGACGCAGTGAACTTTTCAATTGGCCAAGGCGATACCGTCATTACGCCATTGAAATTGGCGCAGGCTTATGCGGCAATTGGCAATAACGGAACAATATGGCAGCCAACCGTTGCCCAAGCAATAGTTTCGCCTAAGGGTGAAATTTTGAAGCGCGTCGAACCAAAGAAAATTGGTCAAGTTCAAATTGATCCAAAAACGAAGGCATTCTTAGATGATTCGCTGCACCAAGTAACAACAAACGGAACTGCTGCCGGCGCGTTTGCTGGAATGAAAGTAGCAATTTCAGGCAAGACCGGAACTGGTGAAGTTTTTGGTTTGAATTCAAATGGAAGAAAGAAAGATTCAACTTCTTGGTTTGCATCTTATGGTCCAACCGAAAAACCAAGATATGTTGTCGTAATGTCAGTTAGCCAAGGTGGAACCGGTGCAGCTGCAGCTGGCGTTGGTGTTCGCGTAGTTTGGGATGCCCTTTACGGTGGAGCCGAACTAATGTTTCCATCAGGTCCACCAAAGAAATTGCCTAAAGTTTCTACGACCACAAAGGTGTTGAAAAAATGAGTGGTTATGTAAACCAATTTAAACGACGGGGCAATCGTCGTTCGTTCACTCATGGCTGGGATCCGATTCTCACCTTTGCAATTGGTGGTTTATTAATTTTTGGAACGTTACTGGTTTATGCCGCTACCCGAAATTGGTATAGCGCTAGCGGATTAGATCCGGCTTATTATTTAAAACGTCACGTAATCAACATCATTATTGGATTAGCGATGGCATATGGAATTACTGTTATTGATTACCGACTGCTTCGCGGTTACACCCCAATTGTTTGGGGCGCCGGTGTAATTGGATTGTTAGCGGTTTTGATTCCAGGAATTGGAAGTGAAATCAATGGCGCACGCGCTTGGATCACTTTTCCTGGCGGCTTCCAAATTCAACCAGCGGAATTAGCAAAAATTTCAATCATCGTAGGTATGTCAATGGTTTTATCAGAGCGCACTCATGGCGAAAACGCACCAGGCAATAAAACAGTTCTGCAGTCGCTCGTGATTGCTGGAATTCCAGTGCTATTAATTTTGGCTCAACCTGACATGGGTACCGTTTTTATTATTAGCGCCGCGGTGTTAACAATTATTGCCACTTCCGGCGCTTCTACTAAATGGGTGTTTGGTTTAATTATTGCTGCAGCAATCGGAGTTTTCGCGGCAGTTAATTTGAACGTAATTAATGACTATCAAGTAAAGCGTTTGCAATCATTTGTTAATCCAACTGCAGATACACAGGGAAGTGGATATCAATTACGCCAAGCGCGCATCACTGTCGGATCGGGCGGTTTTTTTGGCACTGGACTATTTAATGGACCGCAAACAAATGGTCGATTTGTACCAGAACAACAGACCGACTTCATATTTACTGTTGCAGGTGAAGAGACTGGCTTCTTAGGCAGCTTGATAATTCTCGGACTTTTTGGCACCGTATTAATGCGAGCATTTTCAATTGCGCGACGAACAAATGATGCATTCGGAAAATTAGTTTGTGTTGGCGTGATTGCTTGGTTTACTTTCCAATTTTTTGAAAATGTTGGAATGACCCTTGGTCTAATGCCGATGACTGGCGTCCCATTGCCATTTATGTCATATGGTGGATCGAGTATGTTTGCGACGCTAATCGGGGCTGGGTTATTGCAAAATGTCCACGCTCGTTCACGCGGTTAACTTGTAATCATTTGATAATTACTTCATAATTAAGGCACGAGTTAAGCGCGCCCCATCAGGGTCGCAGCGCTAACTAAAACTAACGAAGATTTTAAGAAGGATTTGGTGTCATGGCTAAAGAGCCTAAAGCGCCGCGTAAGCGCGCAAGCAAAAAAGCAACTGAAGAAAAACCAGCCAAAAAGAGCGCTGCAGTATTAGCGCCGATCTTTCAAGCAGCTCCAGTAGTCAAGAGCGCTACTAAAGCTGCGGCAAAAGTTGAGAAAGTTTCTGAAGTTAGAGAAGAGCGCGAAGAGCGGGGTCGCCGTCGCCGTCGTGGCGGTCGTGGTCGCAAACGTGGCAACGAAAATAATAATTCGGTTGAAGTAACAGAAGAATTAAAAAACGAAGATGGCAATAGCGCAACACATCGTCGCCGTCGCCGTCGCCGTAGCGCGGAAGATGGTGCATCAGCTGGCGAGACGGTAGAAGAAGATGGCGTAAAAACCGTAGTTAAAGTTCGCGAACCTCGCGAAAAACGGGAACGAAATGATCGACCGAATCGCAGAGAGTTTCGTAGAAATCGCGAACGCGGAAACGGGCGCAGTGATTACCGCGAAAACTATCGTCGCCGCGGAACCATCATTACTGAAGGTGAATTATTAGCGCGCCGCGATGACGTTAAACGCGAAATGTTGGTTCGCCAAAAAGGTGATCGCACTCAGATTTGTGTAATTGAAGATGGCGTAATGGTTGAACATTATGTAAATCGAAATAGTTCAATTTCATATGTTGGAAATATTTATCTTGGTAAAACCCAAAACGTTCTTCCATCAATGGAAGCCGCTTTCGTTGATATTGGCAAAGGTCGAAATGCGGTGCTTTATGCCGGCGAAGTTAACTGGGATTCAACCGGTTTATCTGAATCTGAACCGCGCAAAATTGAATCAGCGCTAAAAACTGGTCAACCAGTTTTGGTGCAAGTTACTAAAGATCCAATTGGCCAAAAGGGTGCGCGTTTAACAAGCCAGATTTCGTTGCCAGGACGCTATGTGGTTTATGTACCAGGTGGCGGAATGTCTGGAATTAGTCGTCGATTACCTGAACCAGAACGCAACCGATTAAAGAATATTTTGAAAGATTTAGTTCCGGATGAAGCAGGCGTAATTGTCCGTACCGCAGCTGAAGGCGTAAGTGAAGAAGAGTTAACCGCAGACGTGGAACGTTTAAAAGCGCAATGGGATGAGATTTATCAAAAATCAATCAACCCTAATTTCCACCCACCAGTTGCGTTATACACCGAACCAGACTTAGCAGTTCGCGTAATTCGCGATATTTTCAGCGAAGATTTCCAAAGCCTCACAATTCAAGGTGATGATGTCTTTAAGGAAATTTCAGATTACATCGGGTTTATTGCACCAGAACTAGCTTCGAAAATTTCGAAATATTCCGGAAATGATCTTTTCTCAGATTACCGAGTAGATGAGCAATTAGCGAAAGCATTTGATCGCAAAGTTTATTTACCTTCTGGCGGTTCACTAGTTATTGATCGCACTGAAGCGATGGTGGTTATTGACGTCAACACCGGTAAATTCATTGGTAAAGGCGGAAACTTAGAAGAGACTGTAACCAAGAACAACTTGGAAGCTGCCGAAGAAATTGCTCGTCAATTGCGACTTCGTGACCTTGGCGGAATTGTTGTTATTGACTTCATCGACATGATTTTGGAATCAAACCGCGAAGCAGTTATGCGTCGATTAATTGAATGTCTTGGTCGCGATCGCACTAAACACCAAGTTGCGGAAGTTACGTCACTTGGTTTAGTTCAGTTAACTCGTAAGCGAATCGGTCAAGGTTTGATTGAAGCATTCTCAACTACTTGCGATAGTTGCAATGGCCGCGGAATTCATATTCATACCGAACCAGTACGAGCAAAAGCAGCATCACCTGCATTCGTAAATGATTCACATTCTGATCATCATGAAGAGAATGAAGAATTAGATGTAACTGACGAAGTAGTAGAAAAGAAAGAAGACCGGCCAGGTAAGAAGAAGCGCCGTCGCGCTGTTTCTACTGGAGTTGTGACGCCAGGCGCATAAGCGGCTGCTAAACAGGCCTCGATTTGCCCCAGCCAAGGGGTATTTCGTATCCTTAGCGTCTTGATTTTGAGAGGTAGTTATCGTGTACGCAATCGTTAAAGCTGGCGGACGCCAGGAGAAGGTCGCAGTTGGCGACACAGTTGTAGTCGATCACATCGATGCAGCTGCAGGTTCAACTGTTTCATTTCCGGCTGTTCTTGTTGTAGATGGCGCAAACGTAACTGCTGATCCAAAAGTTTTATCTGGCGTAAAGGTAACTGCCGAAATTGTTGATCCATTAGTTAAGGGTCCAAAAATCAATATCTTGCGATACAAGAGCAAGACTGGTTACCGTCGTCGCGAAGGTTTCCGTTCACAAAGCACTCGCGTGAAGATCACTGCGATCAACGGCGCGAAGTAAAAGTAGGAGGTCGAAAATAAATGGCAAGTAAAAAAGGTGTCTCCTCAACACGTAACGGTCGCGATTCCAACCCACAGTATTTAGGTGTAAAGCGTTTCGGCGGACAAGTTGTTAAGGCTGGCGAAATTTTGATTCGTCAACGCGGAACAAAAGTTCACCCTGGTTCAAATGTTGGTATCGGCAAGGACGACACATTGTTCGCTCTTGCAGCTGGCAGCGTTCAATTCGGTCGCGCACGTGGTCGCGATGTAGTGAATGTAGTTCCAGTAGCTTAAATTTTCGGTTCATAAAATTAGCGGACCGAACTGGTCCGCTTTTTTATTTCCATTATTTTCTACCTAAGGCTAGAAAGAACAGGAGCATTACAGATGACAACATTTGTTGATCGTGTAACGCTCTTTGCTGCTGCCGGAAAAGGTGGCGATGGTTGCGTATCGATTCATCGCGAAAAATTTAAACCACTTGGTGGACCAGATGGCGGCAATGGTGGTCGAGGTGGCGATGTCATATTAATCGTCGATCCAAATGTGACAACGCTTTTAGATTTTCATCATTCACCACATCGTCGCGCTACAAGTGGTCGCCAAGGTTATGGCGATCGTAAAGATGGTTCTAACGGCGAAGATTTAATATTAGGTGTTCCAAACGGAACAGTTATTTACGATTCCAATGGTGAACAAATTGCCGACTTAGTAGGAAATGGAACAACATTTCTTGCAGCCGAAGGTGGTCGCGGCGGATTAGGAAATGCCGGCTTAGCGAATTCAAAACGTCGCGCACCAGGATTCGCGCTACTCGGCGAACCAGGTGAAGAACGCACATTAACTTTAGAATTAAAAAGCGTTGCTGATATTGCGTTAGTGGGTTTTCCATCAGCTGGTAAATCTTCATTGATCGCAGCAATCTCTCAAGCCAGACCAAAGATTGCTGATTATCCATTTACAACTTTGGTGCCAAATCTTGGCGTTGTGCAAGCTGGTGAAACACGATTCACCGTGGCTGACGTGCCAGGTTTAATTCCAGGTGCGAGTCAAGGAAAAGGTTTAGGTCTGGAATTTCTGCGCCACGTCGAACGATGTGTTGCGTTAGTTCATGTTTTAGATTGCGGAACACTGGAAACGGACCGCAATCCAATTGATGATCTAGAAATAATTGAATCAGAACTTCGACAATACGGCGGATTGGAAGATCGCCCAAGAATTGTTGCGTTAAACAAAACAGATTTGCCTGATGCA
Source organism: Actinomycetota bacterium (assembly GCA_039800785.1). Taxonomy (GTDB): domain Bacteria; phylum Actinomycetota; class Actinomycetes; order Nanopelagicales; family Nanopelagicaceae; genus ZLKRG08. Next base: position 904 of record JBDLPY010000001.1, on the reverse strand, counting down.
AAAGTGATGGCGGAGATGGTTACAAAACCATTGCAAGAAAAGGGTTATGAGGTCTATCCAATTTCTGCCGCATCGCGTGAAGGAATTCAAGAACTTCTTTGGGCAATGGCGAAATTAGTTCAAACTGCGCGCGCTGAAAGCAAGTCTGATGAGAAAACGCGAATCGTGTTACGTCCTACGGCAGTTAATGATTCTGGCTTTACCGTCACAGCCAACAAAGATGGTTCATTTACGGTGATTGGAAAGAAAATTGAACGCTGGGTTCGACAAACCAATTTCCAAAATGCTGAAGCAATTGGTTATTTGGCGGATCGACTTGCCAGTGCCGGAGTTGAAAAAGAGTTGTTCAAGAAAGGTGCAGTTGCGGGTAGCGAAGTTCGAATCGGCGAAGCTGCCAATTCCGTCGTATTTGATTGGGAACCAACTATTGAAGCTGGCGCAGAAAAACTTGCGGGGAATCTGCAGCGTCGCGGGGAAGATGCTCGAATCGATAATCCATGGCGCGCGGACGATAAAGTTAAAGATCAATTGAATGAAGAAGAAATTGCGCAACAATGGGAGTACAACGTGGAAAACCCAAATACTCCAGGAGATCGATGATGCGTAACGAAATCTCAAACGCTAAACGCATTGTGATCAAAATTGGATCTTCATCTTTAACTGGAAAAGCTGGTCAATTCTTAGACCCAGCTGCCGTAGATTCATTAGTTGATGTTGTTGCAGCTGCAAAAAAACGTGGCGCCGAAGTTGTAGTTGTAACTTCCGGTGCAATTGCGGCTGGATTAGCGCCACTTGGATTGAAAGAGCGGCCACGAGATTTAGCAACGCAACAAGCAGCTGCTTCGGTCGGCCAAGGATTATTGATTCATCGCTACACCGAAAGTTTTGCGCGCTATGCAATCAC